>CAYYJH010000001.1:0-74701 GCA_964472195.1 uncultured Ignavibacteriaceae bacterium
TTTTTTCAGAGAAATTTTACTTGACAAATGGAATAAAATTGTATATATTGTTGTAGTGTACGCTACGACAATAATAAATTTATGAAATAGTTTTGAAATAATTTTAGAGTGTATGTGAATAAAGAATATTATTTTGAAACTCAAATTTTAAGAAAATGAAAACGCAAAAGACAGATACTGGTTTAATAAACTCGTATACGAGGACTTATTTCCTCCTGATGTTATATCTTTCTATATTAGTCGTTTTTGTATTGGTTTTCTTATAAAAATTTTCTGAACTGTTACTTTATTATAATGCCAATTGCTATTAATAAACATAAAGGATTTAAGATATATATGAATTTTAACAAGATTGAGGATTCATATTATCCACACTTTGAGGTTGTTTATAAAAATACCGTATCGAAATTTGCAATTGACTTGAGCATTATTGAATTAGGTAATTTACCTGTCGGTATTGCTAATGAAGTAATCGATTGGGCTTTCGATAATTATGAAGAGTTGTTAAAGCTGTGGACAAAATTAATAGAAAAGCAAATTGGTAAGCATGAATATAATTACTTAAAGCAAGTAAGCTAGCAATATTCTTTCAATTTTTTAAAAAATTAGTTATGTTAAAATACACAATAATTTTAATACTTCTTATGATAACGAGTATTCTGGTATCTTTGTAAAACCATAAAAGATTAATGGAAGAAATTATAAACAAGCTTGAAAATTTAGGTTTTACAAATTACGAGTCTAAGGTATTTCTCGTATTGATGAAAGGTCATAACATGACAGCTGCAGAGATAGCAAAGGATGCTAACATTCCCCGTACATCTGTATATGACATACTGAAGTCATTTACCAAAAAAGGTCTTTGTAACGAGATTGAAACTCCAACGAAACTCAGATACGAAATGATAGATCCCGATGTTGTTGAAGGTAAACTCAGGAATGATTTTAAAATTGCTCACAATAAGAAGTTAGATGAATTAACGGGTTCTTTTTCAAAGTTGAAAGATCTGTACAAAGTAACAGCTCCAGAAGAGAAGCAGATTAAAGTTGAATTATTAAGAGGATTCAATAAACAACGACAACAAAAATTTTTGAATTTATTAAAAGAATCAAAAAAAGAAATATTAATTACAAATAGACTTGAAAGCAAAATATATGCCGAGCAAAGCGAAGAAGTTGTTAATTTTTTCGAAAGAGGTGGCATTTTAAAAACCGTTTATGAAATAAGTACAAATTTTAAAGTAAAGATTGATAATAAATGGATTGATGCTGATATGAAAATTTTTATAGATTTGTGTGAAGAATTTGAAAAGCATGGAGTTAAAATTAAATTAGCAAAGACTATGCCCCAGAATTTTACTGTTTTTGATAGAAGAACTGTTTTTGTTAATTTGTTTGATGAGACTATTAAAGAGTACAATAAAAGCGATATTATTATTCAAAATGAGAGATATGCTAATACAATGACGGACTTGTTTAACTTTTATTGGGAAAATGCATTGACAATACAGGAATTCAAAAAAACATTATAATGCATGCGAAGTGTTTTATTTATCTTGACTTGAATAAATCAAATTTATTAATTACATAGACATATAAAGGATAATATGCATTCTCATATTTATGATAAAATAAATAAAATTAATTAATAACATAAGTGTTATGAGAACTCCTATACAAAACATCAAAACACTTCTGTTTATTATTCTATCTCTTCTTACTTTTAATATTAACATTTCTTTTAGTATAGAGGATACAACCGCTATTATGGGGTGGTCTCCAATTAATACTGGAATGAACGGACCTGTTCATGCGTTAACAATATTTAACGGAAATATTGTTGCAGGAGGAGAATTTACAAATGCTGGCGGTCATAATGTGAATCATATTGCCTTATGGAACGGGACAGCGTGGCAATCATTAGGACTTGGAGTAAATGGTAGTGTTTTAGCTTTAGCAGTTTTTAATAATGAACTATTTGCAGGAGGAGAATTTACAAATGCCGGTGGAATTGTTGCTTATAAGATTGCAAAATGGGATGGGAATAACTGGACATCCTTAAATTCGGGTTTTAACGGTGATAATGATAAAGTAATGTCTTTAATTGTACTCGGTAGTGATCTTATTGTTGGAGGACAGTTCGTTGATACAGTTGTTTCCGATAACAACAGATTTCAATTGAATAATGTTGCTAAATGGACAGGAACAAACTGGCAGGCTTTGGGTTTAGGATTAAATAATATGGTTACATCTTTTACGCTATATAACGCAGAACTTGTAGCTGGAGGGAAATTTGACGGGAAAGTGAAAATTTGGGATGGTAATGTATGGACAACAATCGGTTCTGGATTAAATAATAATGTAAACGCACTTGAAGTATATAATAGTTTATTAATTGCAGGCGGTGAATTTACAGGGCATATTTCACAATGGAATGGAGCTAACTGGAATACTATTGGAGGAGGAGTTGAAGATTTTGTATGGTCAATCATAAATTATCAAAATGCAATTATAGTTGGAGGAGATTTTAAATATGTTGGACCATCTGTTGACAGTTTGTTCGTAAACAGGATAGCAAGGTGGGATGGTAGCTCATGGTCTGAACTGACGAGAGGGATGAATAACAGAGTGGAAGCGTTTGCATTGTTTGATACGGTTAGTTTAATAGTCGGAGGAGAGTTTACTACTGCAGGAGGACTTATTGCAAATAGAATAGCTGATTGGAATTTACTCGAAACATATACTGTCTCTGGCGAAGTTAGATATTCAAATAGTCAACCAGTGACTCGAGGAAAAGTGTGGGCTGTGAGATTAGATTATAACACTTTTGAAATTATTATTATTGATTCTACGTTAATTCAAACAGACGGTTCGTATATTTTAAATAAAGTACCTTCTACTACTGATTATATATTTACATATCCTGATGATGAGGAAGTAGATTACATTCCAACTTACTACCCATCAACTATTTTCTGGGAAAATGCTATACCGGTAACTCCAGATTCAAATCTTGTTAATGTTAATATAACAGTTGAACCTATTGTGGGTGAGTTTAATAGCATGGTTGCTCCAGGTTCGATAGGTGGTCATGTTTATTTGAACTACCTTCCGCCCGGTTATATTACGGGTAATGGAATGAGTTTTAAATCAGGTGCTATAGTGTATGCGAAGATTGGAGATTCCTACAAAGGATTTGGAGTGAGCAATAGATTTGAAAAATATAGAGTTGATTCACTTCCTGAGGGTAATTATAATATCATTGTGAACAGATTGGGATATACAACAGCTATGGCTAACGTTAACCTTAATTTTTCTAACGGTTATAGCATAGATACATTAGATTTTGTTTTAGATACTGTGAGATTACCAATTAGTATTCAAAATATTAACACTAAGGTGCCTGAAAATTACTCCTTGAGTCAAAACTATCCAAATCCTTTTAATCCGGAGACAAACATAGAATTTAGTATTCCTGTTAATACGGAAGTTAGTCTCAGGATATTTAATATATTAGGGCAGGAAGTTATGAAGTTGTTAAACAATGTGCATTTATCGAGAGGTACTTATAATGTACAGTTTAAAACCCTTAATTTGCCATCAGGAGTGTATTTCTATAGATTGGAAACATTTGAATTTGTAAAAACCAAGAAAATGTTATTAATAAAATAGCATTATATAAAAGCATTAAAGTTTAATAAGTAATTGATAATACTGGAAGCAAACAAGTGATTATTGTTTGCTATTTTTTTAAATAATTTCATATTTAATTTAAGCAATAAATCGTATTTTAAAGAATTCAAAACGAATTAATTCATATTACTTTGAATAGTTCCAAACGATATTTAGTATTACTTATATTGTATTTTATTTCTTTTAGCGTAGCATATTCACAACCGGATAGAGAGCAGGTTGGAACCGAAAATTTACTTAATATATCCGGGGGAGCTTTCTATAATTACGCTCAGAAAAATAAAGTAAATATTGAGGTAAACATATGGGGTTATGTACAAAACCCTGGGAAATATTTAGTTCCAAAAGGTGTTACAGTACAGGATTTGATATCATATGCTGGTGGTCCATTAACTGATGCTAATCTCGATGAAATAAAACTTTACCGACCGAAGAATGATTCCTTGTTTATTATGTCAGACCAGATAATAAGTTTAGATTACAATGATCTTTTTTGGGAAGATGAAGTGAGTAGAAAAAATAAGAAAAATCCTGTTCTCCAGCCCGGCGATATTTTAATTTTTCCCGGTGAACCCAGGTTATTTTTCAAAGAAAATCTTTCAATCGTTTTATCGGTAGCTTCTGTTTTGATTTCTTTAGGAATTTTGATATTATCGATAACAAGAAATTGATTTGACTAATATTTTGTAAATTTTGTCTAAACAAATAACAAATAGAAAGGAACAGACTCCAAAGGATTCAATCTTAAAGAGAACAAATCCAGCGGATAATATTAAGGAATATATTAATATTCTTCGCATAAATATTATTCCAATAATTCTCATATTGATTGGAAGCATAATTGTAACTGTGTTTTATGTATTAACAGCGAGAGATATATACAGAGCCTCAACAACTTTGAAAATCAACCGACCTCAAGGAAGTATATTAACATCGAATCTCATACCTGAATTTCAGGAGATTATTACGGATAGACATATTCTTAACGAGATAGAAGTATTAAAAAGTTATAGAATGCGCTTGAGTGTTAGTAAAATACTATTAGATAGTTTCAAAGTTAATCCTGATAGAAATTCATATTTTTATATTGCAAATCCCGAATCTAAACACATTCCCGACGAAAATGATATCCCAAAGCTTGCGAATTCACTTGCAAGCATAGTGTCCATTAACCAAAAGAGAGGGCTTGATGTAATAGCTCTGGATGCAGAAAGTCCTTCGAATTATGAAGCGGCATTAATAGCAAATGCTTATGCTGAAGCATATCTAGATTATACACTTGAGTTAAGCCGTCTTGAGCTGACAACTATAAGAGAATTTCTCGAAGGAGAAAAAGAAAAGAAATTTAAAGATCTTAACAAGGCAGAATCAGCTTTAAAAGATTTTCAACAGCGAGGAGGATTTGTTATTCTAGATGATCAGGCAAGAAATCTTGTTGATTTAATTTCTGATTTTGAAGCCCAGAAAAACTTCATTCAACTTGATCTTGTGGCAAAGCAAAAAGCAAGTAATGAAATTGAAAATGAGTTAAAAAATATTAACCCGGAATTACTAACGTATTTACAAGGGCAGGTAAGTGAGCCTTACGTAAATGAATTACAATTGAAAATAGCTGAGTTGGAAACCAAAAGAGATATTGAAGCAACGATACCGAATAATGATAAGTTAAGAAATAAAACCATCGAAGATTATAATAAACAAATTACTCCACTAAAAGAAACTTTAAAAGAGAAGATACAGATATTAAAAGCTGGAATTTATTCGATCACCCCTGAAAACAGAAGAGATGTGATTCAAAAATTATTTGATACTGACATTGAGGTTCAAGGGTTGAGACAGAAGGATAGGTCAATCAAAAGGATATTAACTCGTTATGAAAGTGAATTCAATAAGCTTCCAGCTCAAAGTATAGAACTCGCAAAATTGGAACGTGATAGGAAATCTGTAGAGAAATTATATTTAATTTTAGAAGAGAAATATCAGGAAGCTGTCATTAATGAAAGATCTCAATTGGGTAATGTAAGCATCATCGATTCCGCACTTGCGCCATCTAGTCCTTCAAAGCCCAATCGACCAATGATAATTCTTGCAGGTGTTGTAGTCGGTTTAGCTCTCGGCGTAGGATTTTCTTTCATAAGGAATTATCTTGATAGATCGATTAAAAGTCCAGAAGAAATTGAAAGCAAAGGCATATCTGTTCTTTCCTGGATTCCGACAATCGAAGAGTTGAAAAACCTGACTGTACCAAAGTTATCTTTTATTGTTGCAATGAAATCCAGTACTGCAGCATCGGAATCTTTTAAAGCACTAAGAACCAGAATTCAATATTCAAGAATTGAAGAGAATAAGACAATACTTATTACAAGCACTATACCCGAGGAAGGTAAAACAACGATTGCTCTAAATCTTGCCGGAACATTTGCACAATCAGAAAAAAAGGTGTTATTGGTTGATTGCGACTTACGCAAACCTAAACTTCACTCAATATTTGAGGATGACAGATTCCCCGGGTTAAGCGATTATTTATTTTCAAATGTAACTTTAGATGAGATAGTTAGAAAAACTACTTTAGAAAATCTGTCTTACATTTCAAGTGGTACTATACCACCAAATCCATCAGAGCTTTTAGGGTCTAATTTAATGAAAGAATTCATGGATAAGTTGAGAGATATGTATGATATAATAATTATTGATTCCCCTCCATTCATAACCGTTACAGATGCAGAAATTCTTTACAGATTAACTGATGGGACTGTTTTAGTGATACAGGCGAATAAAACGCCTTCGGATGCTTTTTATAAATCTTGTGAGAAAATGTTAAGTTTTAATTCACATAATTTCCTCGGGGTAGTGTTGAATAACTTTAATATTAGTAAAGGTTACGGATACTATTACAATTATTATAATTACTATTATATTTACTCAAGTGGTGATAAAAAGAAAAACATATTGCAGAAGATAAATAATAAAAAATCATAATCAAAATAAGTTATTACTAATATGATATGTGTTTTAAATTAATAGGAGTATCATTTCAGGGTGAATTTTAAAATTATCATCAGAAAACATTCAGAATTCATAAGATGTCCATCATGCGATATGATAGGAACATTAAGAAAGAGCAGGTCAAGAAATTTAAAAGAAAAAATATACAAAAGAGTTTTTTTTAAATACTATTATCATTGCCGAAATTGTAAATACAGGTTCAGTAAGTTTGGGTATAAATTAGCCAGTAATTTTTTTCAAATACTTATCGTCTATTTCGTGATAATATTTATTTCTGCTTTTATTGTTTTTAGAATACTTAAGAAGTTTTTTTAGCAATCCACAAATCGTAACCAATATCTTTTTTAGTTAATGCAATAAATTTTCGTAATATATAACATTCAGATTTAAATTTCAAATTTGACAAGCTCAAATTTACAACTCATTATAAGATTATTAAATTTTAACAACAAATTTTTTCATTATGAAAAAAGCTCTTATTACTGGAATTACAGGACAAGATGGAAGCTACCTGTGTGAGATACTTTTAGACAAAGGATACGAAGTGCATGGTATTATCAGGAGGAGCAGCTCTTTTAATACAGGAAGGATTGATCACCTGTATAATAATAAAGAAATCCTTGATAATAAATTTTTCCTTCATTACGGTGACATAACTGATACGAGCAATCTCAACAGACTTCTTGAAAAGATACACCCGGATGAAATTTATAATTTAGCTGCACAATCACATGTCAAGGTCTCATTCGAGATACCCGAATACACGGCAGAGGTTGATGCTGTTGGAACTTTGAGATTTCTCGATGCAATTCGTGAGACCGGATTAAAAACAAAATTTTACCAAGCTTCAACAAGTGAACTTTACGGTAAAATTCAGGAAAAGCCGCAAAATGAAAACACTCCATTCTATCCAAGAAGTCCCTATGGAGTTGCGAAAATTTATGGTTATTGGATAGTTGTCAATTACAGGGAAGCCTACGGATTGTTTGCTTGCAACGGTATTTTATTTAACCATGAATCTCCAAGGCGGGGTGAAACATTTGTAACTAGAAAGATAACGAGAGCTGCTTCGAGGATCAAATGTGACCTACAGGATAAATTATACATTGGTAATATAAACGCAAAAAGAGACTGGGGATATGCACCGGAGTTTTGTGAAGGAATGTGGAGAATGCTTCAGCTTGAGAAACCCGAAGATTTTGTATTAGCAACCGGTGAAACTCATACAGTACGAGAATTTGCTCAAATAGCCTTTAAAGAGCTTGATATTAATTTAGAGTGGTCTGGTGAAGGAGAAGATGAAAAGGGTATTGATAAAGATTCTGGTAAGACGATTATTGAAGTTGATAAGAATTATTTTAGACCTACCGAAGTTGATATACTAATAGGAGATGCTACTAAAGCAAAGAAGATGCTAGGTTGGGAGCCAAAAGTAAGATTTGAAGAGCTTGTGAAAAAAATGATTCGAGCTGATTATGAAAAAGTTAAGAAAAGAGGGTACTGATTTAATGAATAACTCGTTGAAATTTTTTGTGCGTTCTAATTGATATTATATAAAAGAAGTTGAAGGAATTTGATGTAATAATCATCGGCGGAGGTATAATAGGTTTAGCAACTGCTTATAAGCTTCTTGAAAGTAAAAATAATTTGAGACTTTGCATTCTTGAAAAAGAATCTCGCATTGCTCAACATCAGACTGGTAATAATAGCGGTGTTATTCATTCGGGGATATATTATAAACCTGGAAGTATGAAAGCACTCAATTGTATTAAAGGCTATAAATTACTTCTGGATTTTTGTACTAAAGAGGAAATTCATTATGAACTGTGTGGAAAAGTAATAGTTGCATGTAACGAGACGGAAGTTCATAGGTTAGATAAATTATATGAGAGAGGATTAGAAAACGGTCTTGCGAAAATTAGATTGATTGATAGAAATGAACTAAAAGAAATTGAACCGTATTCTGAAGGAATAAAAGCGATTCATGTACCGTATGCGGGTATTATTGATTTTGAGATTGTATCTGATAAGTTTACAGAAAGAATTCAGAGTAAGGGAGGTAAGATCTTTTTAAACGAAAAAGTTTTAAAAGTAAGATTAGGAAGTTATAATGAAGTTGAGACAACAAAGAATATATACAAAACTAAAGTGATAATAAATTGTGGAGGTCTTTACTCGGATGCCTTAACTCAATTAACGTACAGAAACAAAATGCCCTTTAGAATTATTCCTTTTAAAGGTGAGTACTACAAATTAAAAAAAGAAAGATGCAATATTGTAAAATCTCTGATATACCCCGTACCGGACCCTTCATTTCCATTTTTGGGTGTACATTTTACGAAGAAGATTAACGGAGAGGTGGAAGCAGGACCGAATGCTGTGCTTTCTTTTAAAAAGGAAGGATATAATAAATATGATTTTGATGTTGAAGATACTTTTAATATTTTTACCTGGCAAGGATTTTATAAAATTGCTTCAAAGTATTGGAAAACAGGATATGATGAATTTTACAGGTCTTATTCGAAGAAAGCATTTGTGAATGCCCTGGGAAGGCTTGTACCTGAAGTTAATGTAAATGATCTTTCGGAGGGAGGCATTGGCGTTAGAGCACAAGCATGTTCACGCGATGGTAAACTCATCGATGATTTTTTAATCTTAAAAGAGAATAATATTATAAATGTTTGTAATGCCCCATCACCGGCAGCAACTTCTTCCTTGGCTATAGGAGAATACATAACTGAAGTTGCATCAGAGTTAATTTAATAAGTTTAATTTGTTATGTCAATAATTGTTTCAAAAACAAAACTTGAGAATGTATTACTGATTGAACCTTCGATCTTTAATGACCATAGAGGAACTTATGTCGAAACATATAACAATGAAGATTACAAGAAGAATGGTATTAACATTAAGTTTGTACGGGATGATATTTCAACTTCTTCAAAAAATGTATTAAGAGGAATTCATTACGATGATAAAACCTGGAAGTTAATTCAATGTATGCATGGGAAGATATATTTTGTTGTAATTGATATGAGATTTGATTCTACCGATTATTTAAAATGGCAGTCGTTTACGTTATCGTCTGTGAATCGGCATCAGGTTCTTGTCCCTCCTAAGTTCGGCAACGGTCATTTAGTTTTAAGCGAGAGTTGTATTTTTCATTATAAAATGTCAGAGTATTATGACCCGGATAATGAAAGAGGTTTGAAATGGGACGATCCGAAAGTTGGGATTGACTGGCCTATTAAAGAACCTATCCTGTCGGTTAAGGATACAAATACCGAATATTTATAATAAACTGATGAAGATAAGAGAAGATTTTTTATCGCTTGCAATACCCGATATTTCTGAAAAAGAAATTTCTGAGGTGGTCGATAGTCTGAAATCAGGTTGGATTAGTGTTGGTCCGAAAGTCAAACAATTTGAAAAAGAATTTGCAGAATATCATAACACTAAACATGCAATTGCGCTTAGTTCCTGTACATGTGCATTATTGATAGCAGCAAAAGTAATTGGAGTAACAAGAGGTGATTACGTAATTGTTCCTACGATCACCTGGCAATCAACAGCGAATATTGTTGAACAACTTGATGCAATTCCATTATTTGCTGATGTAGAGAGAGATACTCTGAATATAAAAATAGAAGATGTTGAGAATTATTTAAAAAGTTATGGTAATAAAGTTAAAGCTGTCATACCTGTCCATCATTCAGGATTACCAGTAGATATTGATAAGTTTGATTACATTTCAGAAAAGAATGGTGTAAAAATTATATACGATGCTGCTCATGCAGTGTTTTCATCTTATAAAGGTGAAATGGTTGGACAATTTGGTGAAGCGTCTTGTTTTAGTTTTTATGCAACTAAAAATATCACGACGGGGGATGGTGGAATAATTACAACTAATAATGATGAATTTGCTGAACAATGCCGGTTATGGTCTTACCATGGATTGCCGAAAGATTCATGGAAAAGGTATTCTGCTGAAAATGCAAGTCCCCATGTTCAATCGGTTGTCCCGGGATATAAATTTAATATGACTGATTTACAAGCAGCGGTAGGACTTGCTCAATTGAGACGGAAAGATGAATTTATTCAGAAGCGTAATGAACTCATTGAACATTATAATTATTTATTTGATAATGTTAGTTTTATCGAAACCCCGGTACATAATACAGATTATGGTCAATGGGGAAATCATGTTTATGTAATAAAGCTGCTTGATGAATCTATTGACAGGGATCAATTTATGCAAAAGTTGAGAGAGTATAACATCGGTACAAATCTGCATTTTTATCCCGTGCATAAAAATTTATATTACATGCATAAATATCCTGATGTTGTACTTCCGAATTCGGAATGGTTGATGAACAGGATATTAACTTTACCTTTATGTACTAAATACTCCGAGCAAGATATAGAGTATGTTGTCGAAGCAGTAAAAGAAGTTTACAAAAAATTAGAAAATTAATTTGAAACAATAAAACAATTTGTATTCATTTTATTTAGAATGAAGTGTTAGATAATTTTTTAAGAAAAAAATATAGGTAAAATGTTTTTCTCTAAGTTTAGAACCGATATTAATTCTTCACCTTACAACACATTAAGAAAAATTATAAATGGAGAAGAAGCTATTACATTTGTCGATGTAGGTGCTAATACAGGTCAGTCTATTGATCTTGTAAGGAAGGATTTTAAAAATGCTAAGATATATTCTTTTGAACCAACACCCGATTTAGTAAAACAGCTTGAAGACAAATATAAAAAAGATACTGGAGTCAAAATTTCTGAAAAAGCTCTAGCTGATTTTGATGGTGAATCGAAGTTCTATGTTTCAACTTATTCACCAACAAATTCTATGTTAGTACCCGATATAGAATTGTATACTGAAATCCACAGCGATAGAGCGGATGATTTGAAGAATCTTAAAGAAATAATTGTACCCGTGACAACTTTAAGTAATTGGTATAAAGCAAACAATTTTACTGAAAGAATAGACGTTCTTAAGATTGATACTCAGGGAACAGAATTGCAAGTGCTTAAGGGAGCAGAAGAGCTTTTGACAGATAAAATAAAAATAATTATTCTTGAAGTTCAGTTTGTGAACTTTTACAAAGGGTCCCCTCCATATTATAAGATCTTTGAGTTTTTATATAATCACGAGTTCAACCTTTTAGATTTTTTCAATAACATGAGATTGAATGATCTCGAAATTATTGAAAGCGATCTCATTTTTTTAAAAAGAGATTATTTTGATCTAAAATATATTAGCGATATTAACAAGCGTTAGTGCTTGTCAATTTAAATTATTCTATTATTGATTAAAGTGTTAAAGAGAAAAATTTTAAATATAATTCTAAAGCGTTCGAGGGATCCTAATCTTACTGAGTTTAATATAAAGAAATTTTTCAAAAATGATTCCGAGTTATTATCTTCCTGCTACTCAGAAAATAAAGCAAGGGCTTTGGTTTATGTTATAAAAGAAACAGTAAATGAGATTGATGGTGATATAGCTGAGTGCGGAGTATACAGAGCAGGAGGGACGATAATCCTTGCTAAAGTACTAAAAAAATTTAATTCAGATAAAAGGATTTATGCATTTGATTCATTTGAAGGTATGCCTGAAGCAACTGATGTAGACAAAATGAAAAATGGCGACGTGTTTTACAAAAAAGGAGTCCTTGCAGCTACAAGTCTTGATTATGTTAACTCTAAAGCAAAATATTACAAAGTTGATAATTATATAAATTTTGTTAAGGGCTATTTCGAAAATACCCTGAGTATAACAATCAAACCGGAGCATAAATTCTGTGCGGTGGTTATTGATCCAGACCAGTACTTGGGAACAAAATACTGCTTAGAATTTTTTTACGATAAAGTTTTACCGGGAGGGCATATTATTATTGATGATTATGATATAGAGGATAAGCAAAAAGCAGATACCCCGGGAGTAAAATTTGCTGCTGATGAGTTTTTAAGAAATAAAAAGGAAAAGTTAATTCATCTAGCAGATTCAATGTATTATTTTAAGAAATTATAGAAAGTTTACAATAAGTTGATATGAAAAATAAAATTTTAATAACAGGTGGTGCTGGCAATATTGGTTCATTCATTGTTGATCAATGCGTTGAACTTGGACATGATGTTGTAGTTGTTGATAATTTTTATAACGGTAAGTTCAGAAACATTGAAAAGCATTTGTCCTCGAAAAGAATCGAATTAGAGACTATTGATATAGGTAATTGGGAAATGGTAAAATATGTTTTCGATAAACACAAACCGGAATTTGTTTCTCACCAGGCGTCGCTGATGATAATGGATTCAAACAAGTTTCCCAGAAAATCAATCGAGACAAATATTGAGGGGACGTTTAATATAATACAAGCATGTTCTGATTATGGTGTAAAAAAACTAACTTATGGTTCTTCGGCATCTGTGTATGGTAACCCACGGTTTGTCCCGGTTACCGAAGATCATCCGTTTGATAATCAGACACTTTATGGTGCTACAAAAATTGCAAAAGAAGCACTAATGCATTCGTGGGCTTTTTCGCATAACGTGCCGTTTGTTGGTTTCCGTTATTTTAATATTTACAGTGAAAGACAGGGTTTGGGAGCATTTTATACACAGGTGTTTCAAAAATGGATTCATGCTATTCATGAAGACAGGGAAATCATTATGTACGGTGATGGGGAACAAACAATGGATCTTGTTCATTCGTACGATGCCGCAAAGGCTAACGTACTTGCTATGTTCAATGATAATGTGAAGAATGAACATTTTAATGTTGGAACGGGTAAAGAAACAAGCTTGAAGGAGTTGCTCTCAATTATAGAAAATCTTATGTCTAAAAAAGCAAAAGTGAAACATGTAGAAAGTGATCCTCACCTTGTTAAAAGGAGATGTGCATCAATAGAAAAAATTGCGAATCAATTAGATTTCAAACCAACCGTAAATGTTAAGGAAGGAACAAAAAGATATATCGATAATCTATTGGAAGGCAAAATCTAATGTTGTTTAATAAAAAACATATTTATTTGAGATCACCCTTAAGGATTAGCTTTGTAGGTGGTGGAACTGATCTTGAATCATTTTATGAGAAGGGTGTTCCCGGACATGTAATATCATCAACAACGGACCTTTATGTTTATGTATCGATAAAAGATATGTTCGATTCAAACGTACGGGTTCATCATTCGGAGATTGAAACTGAACCGATTACAAGTCGTATTCGGCACATTTATTCAAAGACTGCTCTTGAACATTTTGGAATGTTCAAGGGTTCAGAGGTCGTGATCACTTCGGATGTAATGACAACTGGTAGTGGTCTTGGTGCTTCATCTTCAATGATGAGTGCATTATTAAAAGGTTGTTCCGAAATGAGAGGTAAGAAGATCAAAGATAATTATAAACTCGCAGAACTCACTTTTAAATTAGAGCATGCTGCTGGTACAATCGGTGGCCGCCAGGATCAATATGCAGCAACTTTTGGAGGATTGAATTCTATCACTTTTTCCAAAGAAAAAATAAAAGTTACTCCCGTAAAAATTTCAAACACTAAACTTAAAGATTTTGAGGATAGGCTGTTTTTAATATTTACAAACATAGCAAGAGCTTCGAAGGATATTCAAATGCAGTTACAGGACAACAGCAGGAATGACAATAAAAATTACTATTTCGAGAACCTATTAAATCTTTCGTATGAATTTCTTAAAACACTTCAATCAAAAAATTCTAAAATAGATGATATTGGCAAAATACTTCACGAAGCGTGGCTTTTGAAAAAGAGAACTAATAAAAGATCTACTAATCCATACAT
This sequence comes from uncultured Ignavibacteriaceae bacterium, assembly GCA_964472195.1. Classification (GTDB taxonomy): domain Bacteria; phylum Bacteroidota; class Ignavibacteria; order Tepidaquicellales; family Tepidaquicellaceae; genus BS750m-G4. The sequence goes on from CAYYJH010000001.1 coordinate 14,522, forward strand.
TGATCAACTTTATGATAGTTTGCGTAAGAAAGGAGTTACAGGCGGAAAAATTCTTGGTGCCGGTGGTGGAGGTTTCTTCCTAGCTTTTGCGAAGGATCCCGATGTTAAAAAGAAGATAAAGTATACACTTTATCCAAATTTTATAACTCTTGATGTTAAATTCAGTAAAAAAGGTACTGAGGTATTATGGAAGAATTTTTAGGCGTTTTGTTCTGCGGTGGCAGAGGAACAAGATTAGGTGAACTTACAAATTATATCTCGAAATCGTTTATACCAATTTATGATAAACCGGTTTTCAAATTTGGATTGGAGCTTCTTGAAAGATCAAAGATTGTTGAAGAAATTGTATTATTAACTAATACAGTAAATAATGAAAGATTGAGTACATTAGGTTATAGAACAATCATACAGAATGATGATGTAGTTAATGATATGTTTTCGGGTTGGGAGTATATAAAAGATAAAACAAAAACAAAGAAGAATGGTGTTCTAATGCCAAGCGATAATATCTCAAATGTAAAAACGGACGGTCTTATAGATTATTTTTTAAAACAGAAAGCTGATATTGGTTTTTCACTTTTTACAATAGGTGATAAGGTTAAACTTTCCCAGATGGGTTGTTTCAATGTTGATGAGAGTAAGTATTATTATAAAAGCAAGTTTCTTAAAACTAACAAGGGTGTTATTGCACCATTCATAATCAGGAATAGTATTTTAGTTACGGACTTTGATCACGCTGTAGATTATGCAAAAGTTATATACAGAGAACACAATGGATACTGGTTTGATATAGGAGATAAGGACAGTATTTTAGAAGCATCAAAATGGAGAGAACAGTGTGTAAAGGGTAAAAGATAAAACCTAAAATGAATTTGTTGAATACTGGATTATAAAAAAAATCAAATTTTTTTTTGAGATATATAATCAATTTTTTTTCAAAGTTAGGTGTCGATACGATATCGAAGCTATTGAGTTTAATAGCTTTACCAATTATCACAAGAAGTTTAGGACCTGATGGGTATGGAAAATTTGTTTATTTAACTATAGTTCTTTCTTATTTCGGTTTTTTTGTTGACTTCGGTTATATTAATTACGGAACGAATGAAATATTTAAAAGGAAAAGCTCAAATGAGGTTGTTAATAGTATTGTAGCGTTGCGATTGATAACGGCTTTAATCTCTATAGTGTTAATATTCATTGCAGGATATTTTTTGTTTGATGAATCTTTTTATGTTTTACTTTTGATTTATTCTGCAAGTTTTTTCTTTCAGGCATTTTCGATTAAGTATTATTTTCTTGCGCATCAAAGATTATATTATAATTCTTTATCTGAATTAGTTGGTCAGGTTATATTTGTAATTTCTATCTTCATAATATTTATATATTCGGCAAGTGTTTTTACACTAGTTTTACTGACTTTATTGCAGACACTTATAAGTTCTTTAATGTTGATAATTCCGTATTATAAAAAGTATAAATTTAAATTTAATTTTAGTTTAAAAGAAAATCTTTTGATTTTTAAAAACTCTTCTAAGCTTGGTTTCGCAGCGAAGTTTGAAGGATTAACAGTATCGTTTATACCGTTTCTTTTGGGAATACTTATATCGGAACAAGCTGTTGGAATTTTCGGGGTCCCTTTAAGGATATTTTTAGCATTGCTTGCTGTCGTTCAGGGTATAAGTATGACATTAATGCCGGATATTTTTAAAAATTTTAAATATGATATAAAATTTTATATGAATAGGATTGGATTGTTCTTTTATATTTTTTTTATTGCAGGTTTAATCCTTGCTTTTTTTATTTACTTCGGTTCTGAAATAATAGTATCATTGTTTTTCGGTAATGAGTTTAGCGAGTCTATAAGTATATTAAAAACATTTTCAATTACAATTATTTTATGGTCTGTATTAATGTTCTTAGGTCTTATTATCATAGCAATGAACAGATATACTCATTATTTATATTTAACAGCATGCTCAGCAATTCTTTCTGTTGTGTTTTCACTTGTGTTAATAAACTTGTTCGGATTAACCGGTGCTGGATTTGTTCTTCCGTTAACAGCTTTCGGCTCTATTGTTTTAGCATTTTATCTTTTATCGGGTTCTTTTAATAATTTAGATTATTCATTTTATAAAATGTTTTCATTAAGTAATGCAATTGCAGAATTAAAAAATTCTGTATTACAAAAATCAATCAGTAAACATGAAAATGATAGAAATTAACAATTTTGCTTACAACGTTGAATAATAATAATTCGATATTGATTTTAGGCGCGAGTGGAATAACAGGGGCTGCGATAGCTAAAAGAATGAGATTAGATTACAATGTTTCAGGAACATACTTCGAGAATGATTATGATGTAGGAATAAAATTGTATAAAAATAATTTAAAGAGTAAAGAGGAATTAGAGAGTCTTTTTAATTTAATAAAACCAGATGTAGTTATAAATTGTGCAGGAGCAACTTCGATACCGGAATGTGAAAAAGAACCTGAACAAGCTTTCATGCTAAATGTTAGAGCTGTTGAGGATATTTGTATGCTCGTTGATGATTTTAAAGCTAAAGGGATTTTTTTGTCAACTGATTCAATTTTTTCAGGAGTAAATAAAAAAAGAGATTACATTGAAGAAGATTTTGCGGAACCCAGAACAATTTATGGAAAAACAAAGTTAGAGGGTGAAGCTATGGTAAAAAAATATCTTAATGATTATTTAATTCTAAGAATATCACTTGTGTATGGAAAAAGCCCTTCCGGAATTAGGAGTGCAGATGAGAAAGTGATAAATAGTTTTAAAAGGAATAATAATTATAAAGCATTCACGGATGAGTTCAGATGTCCAACATCAGTTGATGATATTGCAGAAGTAGTCGTTAGATTACTCGGAGGGAATCATCAAGGTACTTTTAATGTATGCGGTCCCGTGAAAGTCAGCAGGTATGAGTTCGCTTGCGGGGTTGCTAAAAAGAACGGCTTCTCCGAAGACAATGTAACTCCTATTCTGCTTGCTGAGAGCCCTGACAGGGATATTAGATCACCTGATCTGGGAATGAATTGTGAAAAGCTGAATAAAGCAATTAACTATAAAATGAATTATCACTATAATATAAACTGACGTGCTTTAAAGAAATTATTTTATAAAATTTTAGTATTAATTAAATATAACACTCAATGTTAAAAGGAGAAAAAATAACTTTAAGACCACTGAATATCGAAGATGCAAAGCACACATTGGAATTAAGATATGATGTTGAAGCTAATAAATCTTTAATAGCTTATCCATATCCAGTGAATATCGAAAACGAAAGGGAATGGATAGAAAATCTCTACCCAAAAGGTGTTAGAGAAAATATTTATTTTGCGATTGAAGAAAATACAAGTAATAAATTTGTTGGTTATTTAAGTTTGCAGAAAATAAATTATATAAATAGGAATGGTAATTTTGGTGTTATATTATTGAAGAAGTTTCGTGGAAAAGGTTACTCAGTTGAAGCAATGAAGTTATTTTTTACTTATGTTTTTAACCAGATTAATTTGAGAAAGATAAAATTGGAAGTTCTAAAAGAGAACGAGAAAGCTATTAAGATTTATCAAGACCTTGGTTTTAACGAAGAGGGAATTTTAAAAGAGCATATTTATCAGGACGGAAAGTACAAAGACCTTTTATTAATGAGTCTTTTCTCAAAGGATTTTAATAAATAAGTTAATTTGAGATTATGAACGTAGTGATTATGCAGCCGTTTTATCTTTTTTTGAGAAAGCATTTTCATCAGGTGAAAAGGGCAGATTTGTATATATTCATGGACGATACTCAATTTGTGAAGAACTCTCATCACAATCGAAATCGAATAAAATCTCAAAACGGTCTGTTATGGTTGACGGTCCCAGTGTATCATAAAGGAAGATTCGGACAGAAGATAAAAGAAGTTGAAATTGACAACAACAAAAGTTGGAGACAAAAGCATTGGCAGAGTATTAAGATGTGTTATTCAAAAGCACCTTATTTTGCGGAATACAAAGATTTTTTTGAGTACGCATATCAAAAGAAATGGAATAATTTAGCTGAATTAAATATGTATTTAATCAAGAACATTTCTGAGTTGCTCGGAATAAAAGACACTAAATTTCAGAAGTTATCTGAACTTAATATAAATAATGAAAATTCGACACAAAGACTGATTAACATTTGTGAAAGTGTTGGAGCTGATAAATATATTATAGGTACACGAGCAAAAGACTACATGGAAGAATGGAGATGGGAAAATACTAAAGTAAAACTCGAATATTTTGAACCGGAGTATCCTTCTTACCCCCAGCTATGGGGAGAGTTTCAGGAACATTGTGCAATAATTGATCTGTTGTTTAATTGCGGTGATAAATCCGGTGAATATATTTGGGGAATATGAGATTATAAAAATTAAAGTTTAAATAAGAAACCAGGAGTACAAAAAGTGAAAAGAATTCTAATTACAGGTGGTACAGGTTCGTGGGGACACGAACTTACAAAGCATTTGCTTAAGGATAAACATAACGAGATAATAATATATACGAGAGGTGAGCAAAAGCAAGTGGAAATGAAAAGAGAGTTCTATGATTATAAAGACCGTATGTATTTTCTCATTGGAGACGTCAGAAACAACGACAGGTTATTGGAGGCTTCGCTAAATGTTGATACAATCTTTCATTTAGCAGCATTGAAGCATGTTCCTGTTTGTGAAGAGAATCCCTGGGAAACCATTCTAACTAATATTACCGGAACGAACAATGTTATACAAGCTGCTAAAGCAAACAAAGTTGGTAAAGTTGTATTTGTTTCTACTGATAAAGCGGTCGACCCATTGAATGTTTATGGTACTTCGAAAAGTATGGCAGAAAAAATGATCGTTGCGGGGAATAGGAATTCACATCATACAAAATTTATTTGTATAAGAGCTGGTAATGTACTCGGTACAAATGGCAGTGTTGTTCCGCTTTTTAGAGAACAGATTATTCATAAGAATGTTATTACAATTACACATCCTGATATGACGAGATTTTTTATAAGAGTCAGCGATGCGATAAAGTTCGTTCTCAAAGCAACCGATGAAGCGGTGGGGGGTGAGATTTTTGTTGCAAAAATGCCCTCGACTCAAATAACCGACCTTGCAAAAGTTATGATAAAACATTTCGGGAATGAAAAGACAGGGACAAAAAATATAGGTATCCGACCTGGAGAAAAAGTACACGAGGTTTTAGTTTCAAGATACGAAGCAAGCAGAACAATTATTTCGAATAACTGGTATATTGTGCTTCCTATGATTTTTATACCAGCTATCGAAAAGAAATATGACAGATCGAATTATGAGTTTATCGAAAAAGAATATTCATCGAAAGAGACAGAGAAGCTGTCACCCGAAGGTATTGAAAAACTTTTGCAGATAAGTGGATTCTTAGAGGATTTAGGTGAAAAAGAAATAACAACAGAACCCGAAGATCTATTAGAGCTTTTCAGAAAAGAAGGATGGCTTAGGTAAGATGAAAACTGTGATGGTTTTTGGTGTTAGTGGAATGTTAGGAAGAACTCTTTTAGATTATTTTAAGCAAAGGAATTACAACGTTGTTGGTATAACAAGAAACGAGTTTGATATTTCTAAATCGAGCAATGACGATTTAAAAGAAATAGTAGATAATAATAAGCCAGAGTATATAATAAATGCAGCAGGAATAATAAAACAAAAAATTAATCTGTTCTCAATAGAGGAAACGATTAGAGTAAATTCCATTTTCCCGAGAAACCTTGATAGAATATCCTATGATAAAAGATCAAGGTTAATTCATATTACAACTGATTGTGTTTATAACGGTTCTAAAGGTAATTATGATGAGAATGATATGTTTGATGCAAATGATGTTTATGGTATGACCAAATGTGCGGGTGAAATATCAAGAGCTATGAATATAAGGACATCAATAATTGGAGAAGAGATGAAATCGGATTATTCATTGCTTGCCTGGACCAAGGCTAACAAGGGTAAAAAGATAAACGGTTATAAAAACCATTTCTGGAATGGATTAACGACTTTATATTTAGCAGAATTAATCGATATAATTATTGATAAAGGATTGTATCAACCGGGGATGTATCATTTGCATTCACCCAGCACAGTTTCAAAACTAGAATTATTGGAAATTATTAATCAAGTTTATAAACTTGATTTAGAAATTGCATCAATCGAGCACGAACAGAGAATTGATAGATCGTTGAAATCCATTTATAAACTTCAAGAAATTGTTACAAAGGATATTGAAACACAGGTTAAAGAGTTGAAAGAATTTTATAAGCAATTCAATAAATAAATATGTTAGGTTAACTAAATATTTTTATTAGGAAATACAAGTTTTTAGAAGTAACATTAGTTTTAAACTGAGTGCAAACAGAAAACAAAAGAAATATTTTTAATCAGAAGGAAAGAATCTCTATTCTTATTCCAACTCATAACGATAGTAAATATCTAAAAGAGTGTTTGGATAGTATAGTTACTCAAACATATAAAAATTTTGAGATAATTATTTGTGATGATTGTTCAAAAGAAGATGAATTTAACAAGATCAAATCTATTGTCGATAGCTACAATAGTAAATGTGATTCTATAACATTGCATAGAAACGAAACTAATCTTGGATATCAAAAAAATTGGAACAAATTAATTGATCTAACAAACAATGAGATGTTTCATATATTACATGCTGATGATGTTTTTCATAATAATGAAGTAATATCTAAGCTTGTAAGATTCTTAAACAATCACAAAGACTTTGCATTAGTCGGTGGTCTTGTGGATATTATTGACGCTAACGGTATTCTATTGAATAGTTCAAATGGAAATGGTGATAAGAAATGGAAAAAAGGAGAAGTCTTTGAGTTTGTAACACAAAAGAATTCGCATATAAACTGTTCTACTGTAATGATGAGGAAATCTTTTGTAAAGCAGGTTGGGCTGTTTGATCCGGGAATAGAAGGCGCAGATGAAGAGTTGTGGCCCCGTGTCCTGACAAAGTTTCCGATTGCAGAGTTGGGTGAGTCTTTGGTTTCTCATAGGATTCATTCTGAACAAACCGAATCAAAGTTTTGGTTTAACAAGAAAAATTTTACGGATACCTGGAAAAAATTCAACGTCGTTATCGATTATGAAGATAGAGTTCATTTAAGGAGAAAGATGAAGAAACATTTAAGGAAAAAATTTTCAAGAAGCGCTTTATATGTTGCGGATAGAGTCCTTAAGGAATTTCAGTCGAAAAAAATGTCGATATGGCATTTAATGGTTTCATTACGATTTGAACCATTAATTGTTTTGAAACGTAAAGCATACTGGGTGGTTTTACTGCGTAATTTAAGATCTAAAAAATCCTTAGCAAACAATAATAAATAATCGGAGCTATCATTTGAGTAAGTTCAGGAATTTTTTAAAGGTTGTATTTCTTGAAGAGCTCTTTAATGGTTCACTCTTTTTTAATTTATTAAAGAAAAACTTTGGAGATGCAAAGACTGTTTTGGAGTTGGGCGCCGGTGAGGATAGTTATCTAAATTTTAAAGATAGAGATTTTCATATAACAGCTTTGGACCTTCATAAACCCTCCCTTGAGAAATCAAAAAAACATAATAATTTTGATGAATATGTTCTTGGAGATGCAAGAAAAATTGCTACTATATTTGATTGTGATTCTTTCGATGTCGTAACGTCCTTCGACCTTATTGAACATTTTGAAAAAAACGAAGGTTACAGACTGTTAGACGATATGACTAAAATTGCGAAAAAAAAGTTGTTGTATATACACCTAATGGATTTGTTCCGCAGTCAGCAACCGATGATAATCCTTTCCAGGAACATAAATCAGGTTGGACGTATCAAGAGATGAAAAAGTTGGGATATAAAGTTTACGGTGTTAATGGTTTTAGAAAACTCCGGGGGCGGTATGCAGTTCCGAAAATAAAACCCGTGAATTCGGAAATTTCATCTCTAACTTAAGTCAGATTTTCTTGAATATTTCAAGACTACAGAAATATTCTTATGCGATATTGTGTGTTAAAGATGTTAGTAAGTGAATCTTTAGGGTTGTCGATAGCTGATGAATTATATTTCGAAACAATTGTTTTCTTTGTAAAAAATTGAAGTCCACCATCCAAATCGTTCAATAGGTCCATTACCCTCAAAATCTATCCTTTTATAACCATTATTAATTAAAAAGTCATAGCCTTCTGAATATTTTTCTCTGTCAGCATTATCCCACACTATAACACCATCTGGTTTTAAGGAATTTAATGAATTCTTTGCACAATTTACCCTGTCTCTTCCATCGATAATGACTATATCAAACTTATTTGTATATTTAGTGATAACTTTAGAATAATTTCCTCCGGGTACTAAATCAAAATGTAAAAGTTCAACGTTTGAAGGAATTAATTTTTTCATTTTTTCATACCACTCTTTGTTATGTTCACATGCAATCACGCTTGCAACACGCTCAGCCCACCATAAAGTTGAATTACCAGAACCGTATTCGAATACACTCATATTTCTATCTACTCTTCCTTGAAGGAAACTTATTGCAGGATAAGTCATCCACGGAATAGGTTCACCTTTTGCGTTAATACATTTTCTCTTCTCCATACTTAAAAACCATCCGGTATCGCTTATGAAACTATCATCTTTAAGTTGGTAAGGACGGATTAGGTTTTTGGTAAATCTATACCGATTCATGATTTTAATAAAGAATGAATTGTTATTTTTCACAGTTGATATTATTACATTTAAATATTTTATGATAATGCAATATATGGAAAATTCATTGTATTAACAGTTAAGTAAACTATTTTAGATAAAAATTTTATTAATCAGTATTATTATTCTAAAGTAATAGCTTTTCAATAGATTTTAAAAGTAAAGTAAAATATATTATTATAATTATGGTAGTTTACTTCATGAGTGTACTATTAAAATTGTTGCTATAAATAGTTTCTTAAAGTAACTAAGTTTTTATAGGATTATTTTTGTTCGGTGGAAACAGTATAAATGAAAGAGAATTGCAAACTTTGTGGTTCTACAGTATTTGTAGAATATTTAGAACACAAAGGATATAAATATTTTCGGTGTAAGAATTGTTCACTTGTTCAGTTAATGCCAATGCCTGATAATGAAGAATTGAAAAAAGCTTATTCACAGAAATATTACAATGAAGAAAAGAGCTTTGTGAAGAAATATTATTGGAACATGCATGAATCATATGAGAAGTTTTTAACAATTGAAAAAAAGGTAGGGAAAATTAAAGGGCTAAAATTATTTGATGTTGGAGCTGGTGAAGGTCGTTTTCTCGATATTGCTAAAGAATTCGAAGTTGAAACCTATGGAAGTGAAATCTCTGATTATGGCAAGCAGGAAATAATTAAAAAAGGTCACAAATTCATTGATAATATCTCTGAATATAAAAACTTCTTTGATATAATAACATTATGGGATGTTGCGGAGCATTTAAATGAACCTTTGAAAGAATATCAAAAATATTACAATGTATTAAAAACGAACGGTCATATCTTTATTGCGACCTCTTGGATAGATGATTTAGTGGATAAACTCATGTTTGGATACACTATGTGGTCTGATCCACCTTATCATACACTGTTGTATAATAAACACACATTACAAAAATTTTTAAATAATGCTGGATTTAAGAATTTCAATAGAGAAAAAAATCATAAATCAGGAAACTATTATCATTATACAAAGAAATTCTGGCTATTGAAACAATTTATTAAAAAATTTATTCGTTATAAAGAGTGGAAAAGAGCAAAACTGAATAATCAAGCAGGTGTAGGAAGTTATTTGTTTGTATCTGCTCAAAAATAAAAAAGATTTAAATTTCAATTCATAATATAAGAGTTAGCTCCCCAGCTATGATTGGAACTGCATTGTACAGAAAAAGAACATTTGTTACCATCTATCCTGATTTAGAAAATGTTCATATTATGAAAGAACCGGGACAAATTGGATACAGGTTTTCTAAATTATTTGGATTCGATAGTATAGTTGTTTCGTATCAAAATGGCGAGTATGAAAATTTAAAATATACTCCTGGTCTTCGACAGAACTTCATTAAGAAAAGATGCAATTTCAAATTCTTCGATTTAAATAGCATTAGATATGTGATAAAAAACGCATCCCGCATTGATGTTTTACACATGCAGCATTTCAATTTGGACACTTTATCTACGGGTTTTGTTTACAAGTTTTTGAATCCTAATGGTTTCTTTTTCGTGAGATTAGATTTCTGCCCGGGTGATTTTTTTGGACCTGAACCTGATATTCGTTTTTGGTTTAAAAATGATGGAAGAATTAGAACTAAGATTAAAAACTTCCTCCAGAAAAAATTTGCAAAATCAGTCGATCTCTGGAGCGATCAGGACCTTAGTTCATCAGATTTTGTTACAAAGAAATATTCTTTTTTCAAAAACAAATTAACAGAAGTTTATAACGGGGTTGATATAGATTCAATTCAACAATACAATTATCTATTGAAAGAATTCTCGGAGAAAGAAAATATTATTCTTTGTTCGGTTGCACGTGTCGGGAGTTACCAAAAAGCAATTGATGTTCTTTTGGAAACATTTGCACTTTTGCCCGAAGATATAGGATGGCAGCTTCATATTGCTGGATCAATACAAAAAGAGTTTAATGTTTTTCTAAAAGGTTTCTTTAAAAAACATCCAGAGCTTCAATCAAAAGTATTTTTTCACGGTGAATTAAATAAAAAGGATTTGTATGAGATGTATAATAGAGCAAAAATATTTTGTTTGTTTTCACGTTATGAATCTTTTACAAATGTTTTACCTGAAGCTATGTATTTCAAAAATACGCTTATCGTAACGAATTTTGGTGGTGCAAAGATAATGGTCGATGGTAATAAATCAGGTTGTATTGTAGAAAGAGATAATCCTCAGCAAATTGCAAAGGTATTGTTGAAATATATGAATGATAACAAATTGTTGGAAGAAACTGGAAATCATTCTCACAAATTTGCAATCAATAAACTAAGCTGGGATAAAATTGCTAAAGATTTATACGAAATAATAAATAAAAATGAACTTCAGAGATAAGTTTAGAATTCCACAATTGGCGAAAGATAGTTTTCTCGTAACAGTTTCGAATGGCATTAATTATCTGGTTGGTGCTGTATGGGGCATATTACTTGCAAGATGGTTAGGAACGGATTTCTTTGGGATTTATATTTTTTGGTATTCGGTTTCGATGATAGTATTTGCTGTGGGAGAGTTTGGATTAACAAATTATCTTACAAGAGAGTTAAGCCAAAAGAGCGAACAAAAAAATCTCATTTGTAATTATTCTAAACTAATTCTTTTAGTTAATGCTATTTTAGTGTCATGTTTAGTAATATATGTTAAGTATTCAGAAAGTTTTTTCCCATATTTAGTTGTTGGGATTACTACGATAATAATTGTGCAGTCGGATAGACTGTCTACAACCTTCTCTTCCTGGCATTATGCTAAAAAGAATGCTCTTTTTATTTCGAACCTATCTGTTGTAAAAAACATTTTTGTGCTGGGTGTGGGTTTTTTATTTTACCTTTCCGAATTTAATTATTTTTATATTCTGATTGTCCCCGCTTTTTTTTCATTTTTAAGATTCTTGACTACGTTCAGTATTATACTAAAGAAAGAAAAAATATCCTTCATGGATGTTTTATTACACAAGATCAGTGTTAGTAATCTTAAAGAAAGTTTATCAGCCACCTGGGTTTTTGGTGCGATAGCAATAATAACAACTATTCAGCTTAATAGTGATGCTCCGATATTAAAATTTTTGGGTTTTTCAGAACATGATTTCGGCGTGATTGGTGCAGCTAACAGGATAAAAACTGTGATCGCTTTGACAGGAACATCTATCTTTTCAGTTGTTTTTCCTCGATTATCAAAAGATTTTAGTATATCAAAGGAAAGATTTACAGATACTTTTTTAAAAGTTTTTAAACCTGTATTTGTTTTTTCAATTATGCTATGCTCTTTTTTAATAATTTTTTCGGGTAAAATAATTTTGTTGTTATTTGGAAAGGCTTATGCTGATGCGGTACCTTTCATGGTTTTGTTTTCATATGGTTCCATTAGTACAGTGTTGATTCTTTTCGGTCATACTATAACTGCTTTAAATCGACAGGATTTTAGTCTAAAGATGATCGTTATAATTTATACTTTAGTTCCAATACTTAAAATAATTCTCATACCCGAATACGGAAGCATAGTCGTAGGTTGGTTAGGAGCAATAGGACCATGGACAGGGTTTATAATTAATTTTACATTTATACTTAAGTATTTGGTGCCCAAAGTTGAAAGTACTTTTATTTTTAAAATAACTTTTATTACACTAATTGGACTTGTTTTACCTGTGCTGGCAAATTATTATGCATTAAATGAATTTATTTCTTTTTCAATTATCTTTTTATTGTTAATCTTGTTTAGCAGATTGTTCAATGTATTAAATTTTAAATCATTAGTAATAACACAGTAATTTGTAAATAACTTAGATGAAAATAATTATTCATTGTAAGAATTGATTCTGATTATCGTCATATTACTTCCATTTCTATTAAGGAATAAATATACTTTTCCACTAACTTTTATATTAATAAATACTAATGTTTTGCAATTTAGTTATGGATTAAAGTATGAAATATTCCGTTTTGGTGCTGGTGTAATATTACTTATGGATTACTACTTTGTGATTCTATTCTTTTTAATTTTAAGAAAAATAAATGAAATTAAGTTAGACTACATCTATAACCGGATTTTTTATATTTTTGGATTCATAACATTAGTTTCTTTATTTTCTTCAATTATTTTTGGATTTGACGTAAATGTTTTTGTTAAGGTTATAAGATTATTCATGCGTTACATAGCTTATATTTATCTTGCATTATATTTGTATGAATCGCGTGAAAACACTGTTCGATTTATAAGAGTTCTTTTCGTATTAGTTATTCTCGTATTTATTCTTCAGGTGTATGAATTATCCATTCAGAAAAGAGTAATGATAGATTTAATTGCGAATCCATATAATAAATACTATACTGAAGGTGTGTATATAAACATACCTTATTTTGGATGGGTATTGTATGCATGGAATAGAATGTTAGCATTTATGCCTCTTGCTCTTTTCTTTTCTTTTTATTTTCTATTAAGAAATGTCAGAGTTTTACCTGTTGGTAATACTATTATGGTTTTAATTTGTCTCCTGTCTGTTTATTTAGGTTTATCACGAATAGGAATTTTTATTTATTCGGTTGCGATGGTCTTTTTCATTCTTTTAAATCTAAGAACAGGCTCAAAGAGAAAGTTTGCGTTTTTAGGTATAACTGCAGTTCTTGCAATCATACTGTATTTCTATTATTTCCAGGTAACAGCTTTAGAGGCATTTTCACTTCGTTTACAAACTGTTGAACAAATACAAACCGGTGAAGAAGGAAATACTGCTCAGAGAGTTATATTCTGGCAGGACCAGTTTGAGAACGCTTTTGAATCACCCGTAATAGGTAAAGGATTTAATCCGAGTTCATTTAGCACATTAACAGGAGATGTTGGAGTTTCAAACCTGATTTCCTTATTTGGAATATCAGGTGTTTTAATTCCTTTTTTTATTGTTTATGTAACTATAAAAGCCACAAATGCGATATCAGCTGTTGATATGGATTTCCAGAATGCTTTTCTGAGTGTTTTTCTTGCATACTTTATTGCAAGTCTTATAACAGCAGATATATATTTGTCTGGTTCGATCATAATTATTTCTCTAATCGCTATTATTACTGTCAAAGCAAATAATGTCAATTGGTTGCTCGATGAAGAAGAAGAAGAAGAAGAACAAGAACTTGAAGATGCTGCTGTTGATTAATACAGAATAATGAAAGAATCAAGCGGAATAATCTGCAAAATACAAAATAGATGATAACTTTAAATAGAATATACTGGGTGTTAGGTGAGCAAAGACACGGTCCTCTCGAAAAATATTTTGCTAAAGCATTAAGGAAAGCGGGTAAAAGTGTCTCGTACATAAATATACATGATACATACCCGGATTATATTTTAAGGTTAAGCGGATATATACACCGGTTACCGAGAAAGCTTGGGAATACTGCAGAGAGAAGATTTCTTAAGCGTGTTAACTCAGGAATTATTAAAAGATATTTTGAAGAAAAACCTTCGCATATTATTATTTATAATGACTGTAGAATTCTTCCAGATACACTTAAGATATTTAAACAAAATGGAACAAACATAACCGTGTTTCTTGGTGATGATCCAAATTATTATATTCACGGCAAAAAGTTTTTTTTATTTACAGTAATGTTTGCGGATTCTGTGATAACAACTGATACTGGATGGATTGATGGCTTAAAATTAGTTGGAGTTAAAAAAATTATTTATTCACCTTTGGGTACGGATAAGGAAACTTTTTACACTTTAACACCTTCTGATGAAGATAGAAAAAAATACGGCTGCGATGTTTTATTTATAGGCAAGGGTTATTATCTAAATGGTAATGGCATTAGAAGAGCCACTTTGCTGAATGAGTTGACAGATTTTAATATGAAAATATTTGGAGGGAATGACTGGAGAGATTTATTTTATTATTTTCCTAAATTAGAAAAGCATTATATCCCGGGATGGCTGCCTGCTGAGAAAGTTAACATCGCTTGTAATTGTGCGAAGTTGTATCCGGTTTTAATGCAAGCTGGTGTAAGGAACGGTGTGTCAACAAGGGTTTATGACTGTATTGCATCGGGTATATTTATTCTATCAGAATATAAAAAAGACATTGAAACTCTTTTCCCAGATGGGGAGATAGTAATGTTCAAGTCTAAGTATGAATTAAAAGAGTTAACTAATTATTATCTTGAACACGAAGATGAAATGAAAGAACATGTTGATAAAGCAAGAGAGTTGGTTTTTTCAAAATACACGATAGAACAATCTGTAAAAGATATATTAGAACAAATTTAATAATTTTCATTATAAGTGTTCAGGATTTAGAATATTAACAATTATAATAATTTCAAAGAGAGTCCTTTTTATACTTAATGAATATATTAGAATTTTCAGAATGTTATCCCAATGAGTATGAACCCTTTTCCGGTGAGTTTGTTTATCAACATTTGATTCATTTTTCAAAATATGCTGACGTTGCAGCTGTTGTTCCATTAAGATATGTTCCTCCGAAAGATTTGTTTTCAATAAATCTGGTTAAAAGTATTTGTAAAATATCGAGATGGGTGTCGTTACTTAACAAAACAAAAGATTTATACAAAGATAATCTTGAAGTGATAAACCTCAGATATGTTTCATTACCAAGACCATATTTCGATTATCAGGATTTGTTCTTCTTCAGGAAATTATTTTTCAAAAGTATAAAAAAATTTTTGAGTAATAAACAAGTGGATCTAATATATTGTCACTGGTTTAGACCCGGAATATTACTGTGCAAGAAATTATCAGAGTACTACAATGTTCCTTTAGTATTAGATCACCATGAAGATATTAGATCATTAAACAAATCCTTTCCCCAAAAGTATCATAAAATGTTTAAGCTATTTGAATTGGCTGATAAAATAGTAGTGCACAGCGAGCAAAACAAAAAAGTCTTAATTGAGGAAGCCTCAAAGCAAGAAATAAATTTACCTGAAGTTCTGAAGATCTATTTGGGGCAAAATTTTATAGTTAATAAGAAAGAAAAAGAATTTTCAAAAAATGAATTTAAATTAATTTGTATCTCTCATTTAACTCATGCAAGGAAAAGGATAGAGCTTCTGATAAAAGGTGTAAGCTTAGTACTGAAAAATTCTGATTATAAAAAAAAACTGTCATTGAAAATAGTTGGTGATGGTGTATTAAGAAACCAGTATGAGAAATTAGCTAATGATTTATTATTGAATGATACAGTAGAATTCTTGGGAGGGAAGAATCAATCAGAAATAGAGGAGCTATTAGAAGAGTCAGATTTATTTATACTCCCGAGTGATTATGAACCCTTTGGAGTAGTTTTCATAGAAGCGTTATCAAAAGGAGTTCCTGTGGTTACATGTCGGGGAAACGGTGGGGGAGAAGAATTAGCAAGTCTTGGGGGTGGGGTTGAATTAGTAGCTCCAAATTCGGAAAGTGATTTAGCTAAGAAAATTATTGAACTTGGAAATGACCGTAAAAAGTTATTGACAATGTCAGAGGTTGGAAAGAACATTGTGAGAGAAAACTTTACGTGGGATAAAAATGCACAGAGCACATACGATACTTTTAAGGAAATTATTACTTCATATAAACCGAATTAACAAGAATTGTATTATCAGTACGAATGAAACACACGTTGTAAGCTATTTTGAATAATTATGAGAAAAATTTTAACAGTCATAGGTGCAAGACCGCAATTCATCAAGTGTGCTCCTGTTTCAAAAGTTATTAGAAAATATTTCAAAGAGGTATTAGTTCACACAGGACAGCATTATGATTATGAGATGTCGAGAGCATTTTTCGAGGAGCTTAAAATTCCTGAGCCGGATTTTAATTTAGGTATTGGATCTGACAGTCATTCCGCTCAGACAGCAAAAATGTTGATTGCATTAGAAAGGGTTGTTGAAAAGATCAAGCCTGATTTGGTAATGGTTTATGGTGATACAAACAGCACATTAGCGGGTTCTTTGGTTGCATCAAAATTTCTGATTCCTCTAGCTCACGTAGAAGCGGGATTAAGGAGTTTTAACAGGAATATGCCGGAGGAGATAAACAGGGTGTGTTCCGATAGAATATCTGATATTTTGTTTTGTCCTACTAAAACAGCAAAAAAGAATTTAGAGATTGAAGGTATAAAGAAAAATGTCTTTTTAGTCGGCGATGTTATGAAAGATCTTATAGTACATACAATCAAAAGTAAGAAATTCAAAAGACGAATTTTAGAGAATACGAGTTTAAGAAAAGAACCATTTTGTTATTTAACAATACACAGGCAAGAAAACACCGACGATGCTGCAAGATTAAAAAAAATATTTATTCTTATCGGTAATGTTAAATATAAGGTTATCTTTCCTTTGCATCCAAGAACCAGAAGGCAGATAAACAAGAATAAAATTAAGATGCCGGATAATGTTTGTATTGCAAAGCCTATAAGTTATTTTGAAAGCCTTGCATTTCAAATGAATGCTGAGTTTGTAATAACTGATAGCGGAGGAATACAAAAAGAAGCGTATATTCTTGGGACACCATGTATTACTATAAGAGATGAGACTGAATGGTCTGAAACACTGAAGAATGGCTTTAATAAATTAGCTGGTATAGATACGAAGAAGTTTCTGTCAGCTATCGATGAGTGTATAACTTTAAAACTTAGACCAAATATTAATCTTTTCGGTCATGGGGATGCTTCAGAAAAGATTACAAAAATTATTAGGAAATATCTTTCTATATAATAGAATATTTTTTGTTTTCCATTTATACTTTTTTAATGAAGATACTCCACATAGAAGATAGATTTCATCCGGGATTAGGACATCAGATAAATAATTTTGCAAAGCTGCATGATCCCAATATAGAATTTCATATTCTCAGTTCAAATTCATTCTATCCTTGGAAAGGAACAGACTCGAAAGAAATAATAACTGTTTCCGATAAAGAATTTGAAAAGAAATACAATGTCATAATTCACAGGACAGACATACTTTTTGAAATTCATAGCAGGGTCTGGATGAAAAAGTTGAAGAAGAAAATATTAGAGATTAATCCGGACGTAATTTATACACATGGAATAGAAACTTTTTCTGCTATGAGAGTAATCTTAAGTAAGTTTTCGAAGAAATATAAAACATTTACTGACACGCACACTTTATTAGGACAATCGAAAAACAAATTCGTTGGCAGCTTGTTTTATTTTATTTTCGTAAGAACAGTTGTTCCCATAATAAATAAAAGGAACATCAGAGTTTTTTTTACAACAAATGAAAATGGAATGATTTTGAAAGATATATACGAAATAAAAGAAGAGAATATTCACAGTTGTTTGATTGGTGCTGATACATCTAAATTCTATTTTGATGATGTTCAAAGAAAATCATTAAGAGGTCAATATAAAATAGAAGAAAATGATGTTACTATTATATACACTGGAAAACATAATGTCATAAAGCAGCCTCACCTTGTTTTTGAAGCGGTTAAAAATCTTGGAAGGAGAAATTCTGTAAAACTCTTTTTGTTTTTTATAGGGAGTAGAGATGAGAAATATTTCAAGAAGCATTTTATTAAACAATTAAGTGACAATTTCGAATTTATTTACATTCCTGAAATTGAAAATGATGAACTATATAAATATTATTCAATGGCAGATATAGCTGTTTTTCCAAAAGAAAATACTCTAAGTACACTTGATGTACAGGCTTGTAAACTACCCGTAATATTGGAAAACAATCAGACCAATAGAGATAGAATTAGAGATAGCGGTTTACTTTATGAAAAAAACAATTTGAATGACCTTTCGAATAAAATTTATGAACTGATTTCAAATATTGAATTGAGAAAAAAGTTTGGTGAGAACGGATTAGCTTTTATTAAGGAAGTTTATGATTATAAAAAAATAATTTCTAGAATGGAAAATATTCTTACGAAAAATGAAACTTAAAAGATTTTTAAAAATATTTTTAAGAAAAGATCTCTATACAAAATCTCAATTTGAATGTTTAAGTGAGACTCATGGCAATCCTGGAGCGGCTTTCACGATATGCCCGGATAAAATAAACGAGAACTCAGTTGTTTATTCTTTTGGTATAGGAACAGATATTTCTTTCGATGTTTCAATAATTAAAAAATACAAACTGAACGTTTATGCTTTTGATCCAACACCTCGCTCATTAGATTGGTTAAAAACTCAAAAGTTGCCGGACAGTTTCAGTTACTATGATTTTGGAATTGCTTCCTTTGACGGTGAAGCTAGGTTTTTTTCACCTAAAAATCCTGTTAACGTCTCATACAGCATGGAGAAAAACACATTTGTTTCATCAGATTCAGTTGAAGTTAAGGTTAACAAATTACAGACAATAATGAATATGTTTGGACATAGTAAAATTGATATTTTAAAAATGGATATAGAAGGAGGCGAGTATGATGTGATAAGTGATATTATAAAGTCAAACATTGAGATTGGGCAATTGTTGATTGAATTTCATCACCGTTTAATATCGAATGGGATTCAAAAAACGAAACAATCTTTAAAAGAATTGAACAACGCAAATTATAAAATATTTCATGTATCAGATACTGGCGAGGAACTATCTTTTATGAAAGTATAAATTATAAACAACAATCTTAAATCAATTTACTTTATTAATTTTTTATGAAAATAAAAAAAATATTAGTAATAGGTAGTTTACCTCCTCCTTTACATGGAGCCTCTGTATATTTTAAGAACATCATTGATAATGAAAAGTTGAAAGAGGATTTTAAAGTTTTAAGTTTGAATATCTCAGTGAACAAAGATATATCGACAATGACTAAGTTTTCTTTTAAGAAGGTTGTTTTATCAGTGATAAACTATGTTAAGCTTATCTTCATGCTTGTTTTTAACCGTATCGGGATTGTTTATATGCAGGTTTCCTACCCTGTGTTTGCGTTTTTAAAAGATTCAGTATTTGTTTTAATATTAAGATTTTTCCGAAAGAAAGTCATCGGTGCTGTATTGGGAACTGGTTATAAACAAATTAGAGAAAGCAAGAGTAAATTATTGTTGAAATATTATGGATACATATTTAAAAAATTTAATGCATTTACAACACCAGGTATCTACATGATTACAAACGATGGTTTCACAATGGAAATGCTTAAAAAATCAAAAGAGCTTCCATTCGCAATTAACCCGATTAATCTGTCAATGCAAAGTATAAAAGAAGTGAGTTTCCCATTCCAGATTCTTTTCATGGGAAATCTCCATCCTGGTAAAGGTGTCTTTGAATGTTTGGAAAGTATTCCTTTTGTTGTGAAAAAGTACAAACGTGTAAAGTTTATTTTTGCGGGTGAATGGTCTTCTAGAGAAGATGAAGTCCGTGCGAATAAAATTATCGAGGAAAACAATATTGCATCTTATTGTGAAATCATTGGAACAATCTCAGGAGAGGAAAAGAAAAAATATTTTGAAGAAAGTGTGATATTCTTATTGCCCACATATTACCACTCTGAGGGTTTTCCGCTTGCTTTATTAGATGCTATGTCATTCGGGTTGTATATTATTACTACGAGACATGCTGCAATACCTTCGGTTATTATTGATTATTTCAATGGCGTTTATTGCAAACAAAGGGACCCACAAGATTTAGCTGATAAAATTATATTAGCAATAAAAGAAAAGGCTGAAACAGATACCATAAGATATCAAGCTATCAAATGCTTTTATTCAAACTATGCATACTCAATATTCATTAATAGGTTTAAAGGTTTATTAAATGAATTTGCAAATTAAACTGTTCGGAAATTTTATTAATTATTTTCTTTATCATTTATAACGACTAACTTTATGTGTGGTATAACCGGATTGATAAATACAGGAAATAAAAGTATTCTCAAGAAAATGACGAAGCTTATTTCTTATAGAGGTCCTGATGATGAGGGTGTATTCTGGTCTGAGAAGTTTTGTTCGGGATTAGGGCATCGGAGGTTATCTATAATCGATCTTTCCAGCCGGGGACACCAGCCAATGTCGAATGAAAAGGGAAATCTTCATATAACATACAACGGAGAGATTTATAATTATAAAGATATAAAATCATCGCTTGAAAATCTTGGATACAACTTCAATTCTAATTCCGATACGGAAGTTATTCTTAAATCTTTTGAAGAATGGGGAGAAGAGTGCCTGTTAAAATTTAATGGCATGTTCGCCTTTGCAATTTATAATTCTGATACAAACAACCTTTTTGCAGCAAGGGATAGAATTGGTGTAAAACCATTTTACTATTGTCAGAAGAACAGCTCATTTATTTTTTCTTCAGAAATTAAATCTATTTTGAAGTCCAATCTTGTTGAGACTTCTCCTGATTATTTTTCTTTATTAACTCCAACAAGGTTCCAAATTTCACCTTATACTGGTTTCAAAGATATTTTTAAACTTACACCAGGCTATTCACTTAAATTTTATGAAGGTAATTTAAAACTAAAAAAATATTGGGACATAATTCCTCTAGAAAAAGAGTTAGGAGAAGATACTGCCATTAAACAGTTGGATGATTTATTGAATGATTCAATAAACAGACAGATGTTATCCGATGTTCCGGTTGGAATATTTTTAAGCGGTGGACTTGACTCATCTATCATTGCTGCACTTATGAGGAAGAACACTCAAAAAGATATTCATTCTTTTACGATTAAGTTCTCAGATAAAGATCAGAAATATGAAAAGATGGTTAAAGATGAATTGTTTGCCAGAAAAGTTGCTGAACAATTTGATTTTAATTATAACGAAATAGTGGTTAGTCCTGATATTGAAGATTTGCTTCCTAAAATAATCTGGCATCTCGATGAACCTCTTGCAGACCCTGCTGCAATTAACACATATTTAATTTCGAAAGCTGCGAGAGATATTAATATCATTGTTCTATTAAACGGTATGGGTGGAGATGAAATATTTGGAGGATATCGTAAACATTTTGCATGTCTAAAAGCAGATGTTTACAATAAATATGTACCGGGTGTTTTCAGAAATGTTACAAAGTCAGCATTTGATCATATTCCTGTTGCATCATCAACACAGGGTTTTAAATATGCGAGATGGTTAAAAAGATTTTTATCTATTGCTTCTCTTCCAAGAGTCGAAAGATTCCTTTCTTCTGATTTGTCTCTTACAGGTAAACAATTTAATGAGATGTTTGCTGATGATTTAGACTATGAAGATACACATTACTTTATATCTCAGATCGATAATTTTAAATCAGATGATTTATCATACTTAACGAAGATGTGTTTGAATGATACAAAGGTAATGCTCCCTGAACATAATCTCAATTATTCAGACAAAGCATCAATGGCAGCAAGCATTGAAAGTAGGCCTCCATTAACGGATCACTTACTTGTTGAATTTATGTTTAACTTAACTTCAGATTTTAGAATTAAAAGAAACACTCAAAAATATCTTTTGAAAAAAGTTTCTGAGAAATATTTATCAAACGAAATAATTTATAGACCGAAAGCACCTTTTGGTTCACCTCTTCGCTCTTGGATAAGGGGTCCCCTTTCGGTAATGGTTAATGATTACTTGTTATCAGAATCATTAAAGAAAAGAAATCTGTACAACCAAAATTATGTTAAAAGACTAATAGAATTAGATAGAGAAGGTAAAGAAGATAATTCGCATATAATCTGGACACTGCTCACAAATGAGATTTGGTTTAGAACTTTTTTTGGAAATAATAGATGATAAATAAAGTAATAAATATTATAAAAGAGTCTGTGAGAGGAGAATTAAAGCGTGTATTGATAATAATTATCATAGCATTTCCTGTATACAATTTAATATTGTTAAATTTTCATCATGAGTTTAGAGTTAGTGTTAATAAAGTTGTAGAAATTAATAATGATGAGTTCTTTAAAGCGAAGCCCAGCGTAGTTGATGAGGATATGAGATGGGAAGATAAAAGCCTGGTTAAGAATTTTGAATACACATTAACTGATTCATTAGTCACGAAAGAGAAATCATTGAAGCAGGTAATGTATATTATGAAAGTATTAGGGAAGCTCTATTCCGAGAGACAACTTGTTAATAAACATATTCCCGAATCACCCGAAAGTATCAGGGATTTATTTTTTAATAATAATTACAGGGGAAGTTGTTACAATGATGCTATTTTATTATCAACGATAATGCAGAAGGAGTCTTACTTTGCAAGAATAATTGGATTGAATGGAAGTGACGGGCTTGGAGGCACGGGACATAACATAGTTGAAGTGTGGATTGATTCCCTTAATAAGTGGGTAGCATTTGACCCTCAGAACAATGTTTGTTTTAAAAATAAAGAAGATGTTTTTCTTTCTGTTCTTGATTTGAGGAAAGCAGTCATAAAAAGTAATAATGCAGATGAGTTTTTTGATAAAGTGGAGGTTGTTCAGTTCATCGACAATCCGAATCTTGCAAAATATATTTTTAAGTTGTATAAACCTTTAATACAAGATTTAGTTTTTTATTCTAACAATGACTTTTATACTGAATCTCAGACTTCCTTTACAAGAAAGATTTCCGACATTGTTGAAACGCAGTTTGAAACTTTCGGAGTCTTAGCAATCTGGTCGGGAAGATGGTTCAGGTCAGTATTGGGGACACAAATAAAATTATACAGGTTTATGGATGATCATAATAATGAAAGTTATCATCCAAATGTTCGTTATTATTTGTACTTTATTTTTTACTGGTTATGGATTATTAGTGTTTTTTTAATGATTATTATTTTTATTAACTTTATAATTGTAAAAGTATTTAAAAAGAAAATTGAATAAGGATATTGTAGATTTAATTTTAAGATAGACTTCAATATTAAATGACTAAATAATGTATCAGATAATTCAATATCAAAAAACTGGTGAACTTATTATTGAAAAACTTCCTAAACCAATATTAAGGGATGGTGGAATCTTAGTTCATAATGTATACTCTTTGATAAGTGCAGGAACAGAAAGAACATCTGTTGAAACTGCACAAGCATCTATGATAGGAAAAGCAAAAAAACGTCCGGATCTTGTTAAACAAGTCAGAGATAGTATTAAAAAAGAAGGATTGTTAGCTACATATAAAAAAGTTAAAAACAGACTCGATAATTATAAAGAATTGGGGTACAGTTCATCGGGTGTTGTAATAGAATCATCAGTTCAAGGTTTTAAATCTGGCGATAGAGTTGCTTGTGCAGGGGGAGGATATGCGAACCATGCAGAAATTATATTTGTGCCCAAGAACCTTACAGTCAAAATGCCCGATTCTATATCATTCCAGGAGGGAGCCTTTACAACAGTTGGAGCAATTGCACTACAAGGGTTAAGGCAGGCTGATGTAAAGATTGGTGAATCTGTTGTAGTAATTGGATTAGGATTGATAGGGCTTATAACAGTTCAACTATTGAAAGCAAGTGGAGTCAGTGTAATAGGTATAGATATCACTAATAATAATTTCCAGTTAGCTCATAAATTTGGATGTGATGTGTGTTTGCTAAGCGAAAGCGTTTCTGATATTAAAATTAAGAGTTATACTTATGGTATTGGAGCGGATGCTGTTATTATTACCGCATCTTCAAAAAGTAATGAACCTGTTGAGACAGCTATTTCTGTTGCAAGAAGAAAAGCAAAAGTCGTGATAGTTGGTTCAGTTGGGATGGATATTCCACGGTCACCATTTTATGAAAAAGAACTCGATGTAAAAATATCATGCTCTTATGGACCGGGAAGATATGATATTGATTATGAGAAAAAAGGGCTGGATTATCCTTATGATTATGTACGCTGGACAGAGAACAGGAATATGTCTGCCATAGTAAATCTTGTGTCACAGAAAAAACTGGATTTAAATTCTTTAATCACACACGAGTTTCCAATTAAGGATGGTTTAAAAGCATATGATCTTGTTACAGGAAAAATAAAAGAGAAACATCTTGGGATATTATTGCATTATCCATCAAAAGGATTTGATGTTGAACATTTAGATAAAAAGATAGAGGTTGAGAAACCTGATACTAAGCAGGAATCTAAAATTGGAATTGGTTTTATTGGAGCAGGTAATTTTGCACAGTCTTATTTAATACCTAATTTGTTAACAAATGAAATAAGTTTAAAAGCTGTAGCAACTGCTAATCCTGTTAATGCTAAATCTGCTGCGAAGAAATTTAAATTTGAGTATTGTACTACCGATATATCTGAATTACTGAATGACAATAACATCAATACAGTTTTTATTGCAACACATCACGATTCTCACGCAAGGTATGTCGTTAGTGCATTAGAAAAGGGCAAACATGTATACGTGGAGAAACCGCTTGCAATCACCGAAGAGCAACTTAACGAAATAAAAAACGTTCTTGAAAACACCGATACTAAAACTAATTTAATGATTGGTTTCAATCGAAGGTTTTCAAAACCTTTTACAGATATTAAGAAATTTTTTCAGGATAGAAAAGAGCCTTTCGTAATAAATTACCGAGTTAATGCCGGATTTATTCCTAAAAGCAACTGGGTCCAGGATAAGGAACAGGGCGGTAGAATTATTGGAGAAGGATGTCATTTTATAGATGTCATGAGTTTTTTAATAGGAGCTAATCCCGTAAGTGTTTTTGCTGAATCTATAGAATCGGAAAATCAGCAAGTTGAGAATTTCGATAATGTAAGTATAATAGTTAAGTACTCGGATGGTTCTATTGGAAACTTATTGTATCTTGCAAATGGTGATAGATTATTGTCAAAGGAGTATTGCGAGATTTATAGCGGTGGCGATACAGCAATAATGGATAATTTTAAAAGTGTTTCATTTTTTAAAAATGGAAAGAAAAATCGAGAATCTTACGATGGCTCTAAAGGTCACAAGGAAGAGGTCAAGTATTTTCTGGAACGGATTAAAGGCGTTGCACCTGATAAAATAAATTTTGAATCGATCTACCACACAACACTTGCAACATTAAGAATAATGGAATCATTGCGAAAAAAATCACCAATGAAAATTTGAGCACGAGTTCAGATATAAAGTTAATCAGGGATTCTCTTTCACAACTTGAGGAATATATTTTTACGGAAAGATACAAAGGTTATGATCCATTCGATGTTTTAACATCTCCTCTTTTTAATAAAAGAATGCTAAATAACTTAAATAAAATAAGACTAATAACTCAGCAAATATTTAAAAGACTTCCCATTAACTTGAGACCGATTTTAGTTATTAAAAAGAGATTGAATCCTGTTACTTTGGGTTTATGCCTACAGGCTTACTGTAATTTACTTAAAGTGAATAAAGATAATGAAAAATTATACAGGACGGAAATAGATTTTTGTGTGAATAAGTTGATGGATTTGAGTTCCCCAGGATACAGCGGCAGGTGTTGGGGTTATGATTTCGATTGGGAATCGAGGTACACAACGTTTCCTGCCTTTACACCAACAGTAGTTTCAACTGGCTTTGTTACGAATGCACTTTTTACTTATTACAAACTCAGTGGAAATGAAACCGCTTTTGATCTTTGCAAGAGTTCTGTAAATTTTGTTATGAATGATTTGAATAAGTACTTTGAAAAAGGCACATTTTGTTACTCTTATTCACCTTTAGATAAACAAAAGGTGCTGAATGCCACAATGAAGGGTGCAAGACTGCTGATGCAAGTTTATTCAACCACGAAGGATATTAAGCTAAAAAAGGAAGCGGAAAAAACGGTTCTGTTTGTAATTAATCATCAGAAGGAAAACGGCTTGTGGCAATATTCAATTGATGATGCTCGTGGTTGGAGCGATAATTTTCATACGGGTTATGTTTTAGATTGTCTCGATGAGTACATAAAAATTTCCGGGACTAATAGATTTGTTCAAAATCTTGAAAGAGGTATTAATTATTATGTGAACAACTTCTTCACAGAAGATAGTATTCCAAAATATTTTAATAATTCAACATATCCAATTGATACAACTGCTGCTGCTCAATCAATTTTATCGTTGACGAGATTTTCTTACTTAGAGAAGGCAATAAAGGTATCCGTATGGATGATACAACACATGCAGAGTAAAAAAGGTTATTTCTATTTTCAAAAGCACAGGTTTTATAAAAATAAAATAAACTACATGAGATGGTCGAATGCATGGATGTACTTGGCTTTATCGGATTTGATTTATAACATTACAACAAATGATTTTTAATCCTTAAACACTTATTGCCAATATGATTTGGTTTGACCTCGATAATTCACCGCATGTCCCTCTTTTCCGTCCGATTTTTAACGAGTTAAGTAAGAGGAATCTTCAATATTTCATCACAGCAAGGGAATATGCTCAAACAGTTGACTTACTAAAATTGTGGAACATTGAGTTTGAATTAGTTGGAAAACACGGTGGAAAAAGTAAATTTAAAAAAGTTACAAATCTTTTCCATCGTGCATATCAACTTGGAAAATGTATACTTGGAAAAGATATAAAATTAGCAGTTAGTCATGGCTCAAGGTCTCAACTCGTTACAGCAAAAACTAAAGGTATTAATTCATTAGTGATGATGGATTATGAATATACAGAAAGAAGAATTTTTAATTTACTTTCGACTAACCTGTTAATTCCAAAAATTATTCCGGATGAAAGGTTAAGATTAGCGGGAATTAATCTAAAAAAAGTTATAAGGTATAATGGATTTAAAGAAGAGCTTTATATTAATGAGTTTATTCCGGAAAAAGATTTCCGAAAAAAAATTGGTGTTGATGATAAAGAAGTTCTTATTGTTATAAGACCGCCCGGTATGTTAGGTAACTATCACGATAGAAAAAGTGAAAAACTTTTTTTGAGTGCAATACAATCTTTTCTGGAACTGGATAATGCAGTGTGTCTCGTTGTAAACCGGACAAAAAGTGAAAGGGATTTTTTAATCGGTAACTTTGAGTTGAGTAAGAAATTAAGGTTTCTGGAAAAACCTGTCGATGGTTTACAACTTTTATATTGTGCTGATATATGTTTTAGCGGTGGTGGAACTATGAATAGAGAATCTGCTTTGCTTGGTACTAAGACCTACAGCATTTTCACCGGGAAAAGACCATATCTTGATGAATATTTGCAAAACTTAGGTAAGCTTAGATTTATAGAAACAGAAAGAGAAATAGAAGATATTAGTGTATCGAGAATAAGAAAATCCTATCAAATGTCAACTGAAAGTAATTTAGTTGAAGAAATTACTAATATTATTGAAAGTAAATATATACAGTCAAATTAATATTTTAATTTTAAATGAAACACTGTAACTTACTATTTGTAAGTACTAATTTTAAAATAACGTACGTAATACAATAATAACTAACTGAATATGAAAATACCCTTTTTAGACCTTAAACAACAATATAAGTCCATTAAAGAAGAGATTGATCCAGCAATACAAAATGTAATAGACAATACCGCATTTATATTGGGTAAGCCAGTATCTGATTTTGAACAAGAATTTGCAAAAGCTCATAACGTAAAGCATTGCATTTGTGTAAGCTCAGGTACTGATGGTAACCATTTAGTATTATGGACTCTGGGAATCGGAGCAGGTGATGAGGTAATCATTCCAGCAAATACGTTTATTGCAACTGCTGAAGGAGTTACCCTCTGTGGAGCCAAACCCGTATTTGTCGACTGCTGTTCGGATAGTTATAATATCGATCCTGATAAAATTGAGAAATTAATTAATTCAAAAACGAAAGCAATAGTAGCTGTTCATCTGTATGGACAGCCTGCGGATATGGATGCACTAAGTGAAATAGCAAAAAAGCATAAGCTATATCTTGTAGAGGATGCTGCCCAGGCACATCTTTCTGAGTACAATGGAAATATGGTTGGAGGACTTTGTAATACTGCTTCTTTTAGCTTTTATCCCGGGAAGAATTTAGGAGCTTACGGTGAAGCAGGTGCAGTAACTACAAATGATAGTGAATTGGCAAAAAAGATTAGAATGTACAGAGAACATGGACAGAGTGAAAAATACCATCACGAGACTTTTGGGCATAACTACCGTATGGAAGGAATACAGGGTGCTGTACTTGGAGTTAAGCTAAAACATCTTAATGCATGGACCGAGAAACGAAGAGCTGTTGCGAAGAAATACAAAGATTTATTAGAAGGTGTTGGAGACATCGTTTTGCCAATAGAGATGCCTTATTCTAAACATGTTTATCATTTATTTGTAATAAAAACAAAATACAGAGATGAACTTCAGAATTATTTAAATGAAAATGAAATTTCAAACGGACTTCATTATCCCATACCATTACATCTACAAAACAGTTACAAGCACCTTGGTTATAAAAAGGGAGACTTCCCAAATACGGAAGACCTTGCATTTAATTGTCTGTCACTTCCTATATTTCCTGAGTTATCCGAAGAACAGATTAATTACGTTGTAAAAAACATTAAAGATTTTTATAAGAAGATATAGTTGTTTATTTTAAACAAAATAATTAGAAGATTCTCTAAGATAAAAATCGTTTTTTTCTTGGGTGATTGTATTATATTATACTTTGCTATTTTTTTAACATTAAGTTTTGAGTATAGAGATCATTTATATCTTACAAATCCATTTTATAATATCCCCAAGTTATTGCAGTTTGGCTTAGTTCAGATAATAACGCTGATTTCATTTAGATATCTGAATCTTTATAAAGAGAAGAACTTCCTAACTTTTAATAATCAGATTATCCGAATAATAAAAGCTGTTCTTTTTTCTTCTTCAATTTTAATAGTAAGTACATTTTTTTTGAAAGAACCTGACCTCCAGATCAGTTCGAGATCGCACTTAATTGTCTTTATTGTATTAAGCATAGTTCTTGTATCCATTCACCGGATTATCCTTATGAGGCTATATGTAAAGAATAAATCTGAGGGAATATTCGATAGAAGAATCCTGGCAATCGGAGCTGGTGAAACCGGGAAGAGGTTTGTAAAAGAGATAAAGGAGTTCACAAGTTTTTTCTACCTTGTGGGTTTTTTGGATGAAGATGAAGATAAGATTGGCTCTGAGATTGAAGGGGTGGAAGTACTGGGGACAGGAGACGATTTGAGTAGAATAATAAGAGAGTACAGGATTGAAGAAATATTTATAACAATTGAATCTGTTTCCCATGATAAACTTTTAACACTTATTGAAATTGCTAAAGATACAAAATGCCAGGTTAATCTGGTGTCATCACATTTTGGAATAGTAGAAAAAAAAGTTGATGTAGTTGAATATAAGGATTTAAAATCTGTTCCTGTTTATTCAACGATGACACCCGTGTATTCAATGTTTACAAAGAGAATTATTGATATAGTTGTTGCTTTTTTCGCTGTGGTTTTATTATCTCCATTGTTCGTAGTAATTTCTATTTTGATTAAGGCTACGACGAAAGGTCAGATATTTTATAAAACACACGTAATCGGAAAAAATGGAAAGAATTTTATTTGGTATAAATTTAGAACAATGAAGCAGGATAGAGATGAAAAAATTCATAAAGATTATCTTACAGACTTAATTAAGGAGAACAA
The DNA here is from genome assembly GCA_964472195.1 of uncultured Ignavibacteriaceae bacterium. Classification (GTDB taxonomy): domain Bacteria; phylum Bacteroidota; class Ignavibacteria; order Tepidaquicellales; family Tepidaquicellaceae; genus BS750m-G4. The sequence continues at coordinate 44,784 of CAYYJH010000001.1, forward strand.
ACCAGTCGAAAAAATAAAAGATGATCCACGAATTACATCGTTAGGAAAACTTCTTCGTAAATATAGTCTAGATGAATTTCCTCAACTATTGAATGTTCTAAAAGGGGATATGAGTCTAATTGGTCCAAGACCATGTCTTCCATATGAATACGAACTTATGGATGATTGGCACAAAAGAAGAACAAAGGTAATTCCTGGATTAACCGGGTTATGGCAGGTTTTCGGGAGAAATAAGTCAGATGTTAGTTTTAATGATTCTTTAATTCTGGATATTTATTACGCTGAAAATTTATCATTTTGGCTTGATCTTAGAATATTTTTTAAAACAGTACCCGTTGTTATTTTTGGTAAAGGCGGGAGTTAATTTAACAATAATATGATCAATGTAGGTATTATAGGAGCTGGTTACTGGGGACCGAACCTTATAAGAAATTTTAGAAAGCATAATAATGCAAACTTAAAAAAGGTATGCGATTTAAAGGAAGGAAGGTTAGAGTTTATCCGTAAATCATATTCTGACCTTTCTCTTACAAAGGATACCAATGAAATAATAAACAATCCTGACATAAATGCAGTTGTGATTGCAACCCCTGTAAATACGCACAAAGAGATTGCTATTAAAAGTATAGAAAAAGGCAAGCATGTTTTTATAGAAAAGCCTTTATCAGATAACTATAATGATGCACTGGAAGTAGTTAATTCAGCGGAAAAGAATGGCAAGATTCTTGCCGTAGGTCATATATTTCAGTTTGCTCCTGCAGTAACAGCTTTAAAGAAAGAGATTGAAAACGGTCTTCTCGGAGAACTTTATCATTATTCTTCTCAAAGAATTAATTTAGGACCTCCAGAGACAACTGTGGATGTTGTATGGGATTTAGGACCGCACGATTTGTCAATATTGTTTCATTTATTCGATGAATTTCCTAACAGTGTAAATGCATTCGGAAGCAGCTATTGGTGGGATGGAATTATTGACAATGCCCATATCGTTCTTGATTTCCCGAGTAAAAAAACGGCTCATATACATCTAAGCTGGTTATCTTCTAACAAGATCAGGAGTACATATATATTCGGCAGCGAAGGGAATATTGAATATGATGAGACAAAACCCGACGAAGAAAAGGTAATATTTTACGATAAAGGTATTGATAGCAGAATTAATGCTAAGGATAGTGATGTCAAAGATCTTAAATACGGAAAGGGTGAAACAAAAAATATTGTTTTTGATAAAGGAGAACCATTGTACCTTGAGGTAGATGCTTTTATTAATGCAATCTTAAAAAATGAACAACCTATAAATAACGGTATTATCGGGTGTGAAGTTGTAAAAGTATTAGAAGAAGCGAGTAAGTCAATCAAAATTAAGAAATGAGTAGTAGAGATTACTTTGTTCATGAAAAAGCGCTCTGTGAAACTAACTCAGTAGGTAAGGGAACAAGGATATGGGCTTTTTCACACGTTATGAAAAATGTTGTGATCGGAAAAGATTGCAATATAGGAGACCATGTTTTTGTTGAATCCGGAGTTAAAATCGGTAACAGTGTAACGGTCAAGAACGGTATATCGATATGGGAGGGTGTTGAAATAGAAGATGATGTATTTTTAGGACCTAACTGTGTTCTGACTAATGATCTCCTCCCAAGGAGTAAACATTACCATTCAGAGAATGTGAAGACCTTTATTAAGAAAGGTTCGAGCATTGGTGCGAACGCAACTATTTTATGCGGTATAATATTAAATGAATATTGTATGATAGGTGCAGGTGCTGTTGTTACAAAAAGTGTATCACCTTTTTCACTCGTTATGGGTAATCCAGCAAGGTTTAAATATTTTGTATCGATAAAAGGGGATAAGCTTGTGTTCAATAAAGAAAATATTGCTTTTGACCCAGATAGTAATAAGTATAAATTGGCAACGGATGGAACTGTTCGATTACTTTCTCAAATAACATAATTTCTAATATATCTATTAATAATAAATGTCATTGGTATTAGTAACAGGTGGAGCCGGGTTTATCGGTTCTCATACTGTTGATAGATTAATTGATGAAGGTTTTGATGTGAGAATACTCGATAACCTGCAGAAGCCTGTACATTTAAAAGGTAAGCCTGATTATCTCAATCCTAAAGCGGAATTCATTGAAGGTGACGTTTGCGACAGGGAAACTCTCCAGAGTTCTCTTAAGGATGCTGAATATGTTTATCATTTCGCTGCATACCAGGATTATTTAACAGACTTTTCAAACTTTTTTTATACAAATGCGGTAAGTACAGCTTTATTATTTGAAATTATTGTAGAGGACAAACTGCCTATTAAAAAGATTGTTGTTGCATCTTCCCAGTTTGTACAGGGAGAAGGATTATACAAAAGAAAAGATAACTCATTAGCGTCCCCTGATTTGAGATCTATATCTCAATTAGAAAAAGGTGATTGGGAATGGAAGGATGAATACGGGGAAATAATGCAGTGGCAGTGGACTCCAGAATCTCATGCAAATCCTCCGAATGCTTATGCTATGTCAAAATTCTCACAGGAGATGCAGGCTATTAAGTTCGGGAAACGATATGAAATTCCTAGTGTCGCCTTAAGATACTCAATTGTCCAGGGTTCAAGACAATCATTTTATAATGCATACAGTGGAGCTTGCCGAATATTTTCCCTGAGTTATTTTTTTAATAAAGCTCCCGTTATTTACGAAGATGGAAATCAGTTAAGGGATTTTGTAAATATTCATGATGTTGTCGATGCGAACATTTTGGTGCTTTCTGATAATAAAGCGAATTTTAATGTCTTCAATATAGGTGGAGGTAATACTTACTCTATTAAAGAGTTCGATAGAATAGTTGCAAAAGTTTTTGACAAAGAACATCTAACACCCAACATCCCCGGGGAGTTTCGGTTTGGTGATACGAGGAATGCCTGTTCTGACATTTCTAAAATAAAATCACTCGGATGGAGTCCGCATTACACAGTCGAAGATAGTGTAATTGAATACAGAGAGTATCTGGAGTCTCAATCCAATGTTGATGACATTCTTGATTATGCAAAAAAAACAATGAAGGAAATGAATGTAGTTAAGAAAGTAAAATGATTGTAATAATAATATTATGTATATTTATTTTTTTATTTAAAACCATTCTATAATGATAATATCACAAACTCCTTTACGGGTAAGTTTGTTAGGAGGTGGGACTGATTTAAAGGAATACTATAAAGAAAGAGATGGCTTTGTTGTTAGTACAGCTATTGACAAATATGTTTATATAATTGTTAAAGAGAGATTCGATGATATGATTTATGTTAATTATTCGAATAAGGAAAGAACAGATTCGCCTTTAAAAATTAAACATGATCTTGTTAAAGAAGCACTATTAAAAGCAGGAGTAGATAAAGGTATAGAGATAACCATGTTAGCTGACATTCCATCGGAAGGATCAGGTCTGGGATCATCGAGTAGTTTGTTAGTAGGGTTATTAAATGTTTTATATATGTATCAAGGTATACAGGTAACAGCTGAGAGACTTGCAAAAGAAGCTTGCGATATAGAAATTAATAAATGCAAGAAACCTATCGGCAAACAAGATCAGTACATTGCAGCTTATGGGGGTCTCTGCTCTTTTAAATTTAAAAAGACCGGACAGGTTGAAACCAAAAAATTAAATCTACAGGAATCAGAAGGCAGGGTACTGGGTTCTAACATGCTGCTTTTTTATACCGGTATTACGAGGAAGTCATCAACGATATTAACTGAGCAGCGTGCTAAAATAAAAAATATGATTACGGAGTTAAATCTTATAAAATCATTAGCTGAGCAAGCTGCTGCTGCGATCAATTCCAAAAAGTATGATAAGATCGGTTCACTATTGAGAAAAAATTGGAAGTACAAAAAAAAGTTATCTAATAATATATCCAATACATTTATCGATGAAATGTATTCAAAAGCTTTAAAAGCTGGTGCATTAGGAGGGAAAATATCTGGAGCAGGCGGAGGTGGATTTTTACTTTTGTATTGTAAAAGAGAAGATCAAAATAATATTAGAAAAGCCATGAAAGGTTATAGAGAAATGCCATTTTTATTAGAAAAGGATGGCTCAAAAATTATTTTTAACTATAGGAGGTACTCATGGAAGTAAAAGAATACCTGGAAAATTTTAAAAAGGTTTTTGATAAAATTGATATGACTGAAATCGAAACAATGATACACCATTTATTAGAAGCTTACAACAACAGAAAAATGGTATTCGTGATAGGTAATGGTGGTTCTGCTGCTAATGCTTCTCATTTTGCCGAAGATCTTTCGAAAGGTGTTATTACTGATCAGAATGTAGAAAAAAGAATACGAGCAATTAGTCTTGCTGATAACGTTCCATTTATTACGGCATCTGCAAATGACAGCGGGTATGAAAACATATTTGTTTCACAATTGATTACTTTTGCTAATCCAGATGATTATTTGATAGCGATCAGTGGTTCAGGTAACAGTAAAAATATTATAAAAGCTGTTGAATATTCCAAGATAAGAAAAATTAATGTTATTGGTGTAACTGGATATGATGGGGGAAAACTTAAAGAATTATGTGATATATCAGTTCATGTTCCTTTGCATGAAATGTGTACCGTAGAAAGTATCCATTCAATAATCTTTCATTATATTACAGGTCATCTTCGTGAAGTAATAACGGGTGAGAAATTCAATGCACCAAGTTTTTATTAATATTTTTAGGAATAGAGTTTATCTGATAAAGAAATATCTTGCTTCAGGGTGATGTAAAATGATCGCATTTGTGGATTGCTCTGGAACCATTTGAAATTCTTCCGTTAATGTTATACCTATTCTTCCGGGTTTTAAAATTTCAAACAACTGTTTGTTGTCCTCGAGATTAGGACATGCGGGATAACCAAAGGAATACCTTGATCCTTGATAACCTTGCTGGAACAACTTTTTGATTATATCAGAATCTTTTAAATGAATGTTCAACTCTTTTCGAATTATTTTATGCCAGTACTCAGCGAGTGCTTCAGCTGTCTCTACTGAGAAACCATGAAAATAGAGATATTCCTGGTATTTATTTTCCTTAAAAAGTTCTTGAGAATATGTCGTTGCATCTTCTCCCACAGTTACTATCTGAAAAGCTACGATATCTGTTAAACCTGAACCTTTTGATTTAAAGAAGTCGCTAATACAAAGATGCTTTTCACTATCCTGTCTTGGAAATTTGAATCTGTGCCATTCTTCAAAAGCATCCGCTTTAATGCTTTTGTTTAATTCAGTTGGTTCAATATTTTCCCATATTGAATGTAAGTATTCATTGTTAACATTCTTCGGTTTTAATATCATCAAATCATCCCCTTCAGATTGACATGGGAAATATCCGTAAATTAATTTTGGTAAAAGTAATTTCTCGTTTTCTGCTTTAAGTTTTAATTCTTCGAATTTAGGATAAATTTCTTTTTGCAACAATTCTTTATAAGTATCATCTGATTTTGATTTATCTTTGAATACTTTCCAACCTCCTTTAAACAAAGCTGTTTCGTTTATATAAGTATATACATTTTCCAGGGGAACGTTATCAATTATTTTACTGCCAAAGAATGGGGGAGTAGGAATTGGAGCGTTTGTCGAAATTTTAGATTTAGTAATCGTTCCCCGAATATTAGCCACTTTTGATACAGTTTGTTTTGACTCTGTCTTCTTATCGACTGAATTATCTACTCCTGCTTCTTTTGTTTGATTTCTAGGATCAGAATAAATTTTTAAATTGGGTTTTTCACCTTTCTTCTTATAATTCAATATTTCTTCAATGTATTTGAGACCATCAAATGCATCGTTAGCATAATATACATCACCTTTGAAAATATTTCTAAGGTCTCCCTCTACGTATCTTTTTGTCAAAGCTGCCCCGCCGAGAATAACGGGAATGTCATAACTTCTCTGGTTCATTAATTCGAGGTTATCCTTCATAATTGCTGTTGATTTAACGAGTAATCCGCTCATACCAATTACGTCTGCTTTATGTTCATCAAATGCTGATAGCATTGTTTCGATAGGACATTTGATGCCTAAATTTATTACTTTGTATCCGTTATTTGTTAGAATGATATCAACAAGGTTTTTACCAATGTCATGAACATCTCCCTTAACAGTTGCCAGTACAAGAGTCCCCTTTGAGCTTTCTCCTTCCACTTTGTCTATAAATGGTTCAAGATGTCTTACAGCTACTTTCATGCATTCAGCAGATTGAAGAACAAAAGGGAGTTGCATTTGACCAGAGCCAAATAAATCTCCAACGACTTTCATACCCCCTAAGAGAATATCATTTATTATCTTTAGAGCTTCATATTTTTTTAAAGCTTCGTCAAGATCTGTTTCGATACCAACTTTATCCCCATCTATGATTCTTAGCTTTAATTTATCTTCGATTGAGACGACTTTTTTTTCATTTTTTACTTCATCAGTATCAATCTTACCTTTATAATAGGACATTAACTCAATAAGTGGATCGTATGTACATTTACGCTTTTTTTCTTCGGGCATTAGTATTTTTAAATTAAAAAAAGCATAAACAAAATATTTAATCTATGCTTCAAATAAAATGGAAAATATACAAAAAATCTACAAACTCAACTTCTCATGAAAATATTTTCTCTGAGTTTTTGTAAAAAGAAAAGACTTAATGAACCAACTATGCTGACTATAAAAATTATTAACCAGTATTCTGTAGAGACGTAATTAATTTCGTAAAATAGTTTTATTAATTTGAAAACAGAAAAGTCAATTTTTATAAAAGCAAAAAACATATATAAAGAAATCAACATGAGACCGTATATGAAATAGAATTTAGTTCTTTCAACAGCACTGATTGCCACTGTTATAAAATTTGCTATAGAGATAAAAATCATTATTGTAACCATAATCATTTCTAGGTCAAGTCCAGTTGGGTGAAAAAGTTTTTGTGTAAGATAGTAACCCAAGTAACCACCCGATATGATTATGGCAGCGGAGATTGATATAAAAGAAAATATATCTTTTAGGAAATTCTTACATTTGCTAACATTCTGATTTTTTAAAGCGAGAACCAATGCTGGCAGTCCTATAGCAAATATGTTAAGTAATGCAACTCTTCGTGGTGTAAGTGGAAAATCAAATAGAAATATTAGTGACACAAGACTCAGATATATAACCATAAAATTTTTGGTTAGAAAAAGTTTTGCAACTGAGTTTACTGTATTAACTATCTTATTGCCTTCGTTAAATATTTGAGGTAGAAGTGAAAATTTATTTTTTAGCAACACAATATCTGCAACTTCTTTTGTAATTGCGCTTCCTTCTTCCATGGCAATGCCCATGTCAGATTCTTTTATTGCTGGCAGGTCGTTTACACCATCACCGATCATTGCCGTGTAAGTTTTTTGTTTACGTAAAGATTTTATTATCCTTAGTTTATGCTCGGGTTTTAACCTGCCAAATATTGTTTTATTATTAATAGCAGATGCAAACTCAACATCGTTGAGTGAATCTAATTCATTCCCTGATATAACTTCATCTTTTCTAATTTCCCAGCCAATCTCTTTAACTACTGCTAATATAGCTTCTGTAGAATCACCTGATAAAATTTTGAACTTAATCCCATTGTTTTTGAAGAGCTCGATTGCTTCGAAGACATCTCTTCTAACAGTATCAGAAATTGATACGATGCATATGGGTTCAATATTTATTGTTTTTGAATCTTTTCGAATGCTTTCAATTGAATCTATACTTCGAATTTTTCCAAAAAGAAGATTTCTGTATAAACTCAAATTACTTATTTCATAACTATTAACTACATTTTCCGTTAAGTTATTTTTAACCTGTTCTAGTAGAATGTCATAACCTCCTAATACGAAATAATATTCTTTATTATCAATTCTCATTTTAATAACACTCATCTTTGCAGCTGAATCAAATGGCATTTCATCAATATATTCTGCTGTTTCATAGTAATCAAAATTTTCTAATGCTCTTATAGTTGCATTTTTTTCAGTGGAGTGTTTGCAGTATGTTCCTAAAAGCTTTTCAATATTTGAATCTGATAAGTTATCTGAAAGATTTGTGACTTTGTGAACTTTTAATTTGTTTTCTGTTAATGTACCTGTTTTATCCATACAAACAATCTGGACATTTGAAAAGGATTCGATTGCATTTAAGCGTTGAATAATTGCTCCAATTTTACTAATTCTGTAAACTCCAAGAGCAAATGTTACTGAAGCAAATAATACGAGACCCTGAGGGACTAATGAGATTAAAATGGTTGCAATTTTTCTAATGAAATCTGCGTCAGTTAATCCTGTTACATTTGAATGGTTAAATAAAACTTCCAGCAATACGAGTATTAAAGCTACTCCGAACATTACTTTCAGAATTAAATTTATCTTCTTTTGTAAAGGAGTAAGAATAAATTTAAATTTTTTTGCAAGGTTTGTTACTGAATAGGCATAACTTTGTTCACCTATTTTTTCTGCTTTGAAGTAACCTCCTCCTGAAACACAGAAACTACCCGATAATATCTCATCACCTACCGTTTTGCTAACCGGAATTGATTCACCCGTTAGTAAGGATTCATCTATTTCGATATAATTAGTATGAATGACTTTACCGTCAACAACTGCCTGATCTCCTCGGTTCAATTTAATAATGTCGTCCAAGACAATTTCTGTTTGCTCAATGAGTTCTTCATTCCCTTGTCTAACGACACAAACCTGTCTTTTCAAGAGTAGGTTTACTTTGTCAAGAGCTCTTTTCGATTTTATCTCCTGGAATATAGCAATAAATGTATTCGTAACACCGATTGTAAATATACCGATTGAATCTAATAATAACCTTATATCATTATATTTTAAATAAAAGAAAAGAACGAATAAAATTATTCCGAATATTATGAAGTTGAAGAGAGAGAAAATGTTCTCTATAAATATTTCATTAAGAGTTTTTGTTTTAGCTCTGGAAGCTTTATTGCTTAAACCATTAGAGATTTTTTCATCAACCTCTTTATTTGTTAGTCCATTTATTTCCAAATTTATTTTGGAGTTTTAAGTTATGATAAAATGTAACCTAAGGTTATGGTATATAAATAATGACTTTGAGAAATGAAATAAAGAATATAATCAGTTCATGATCGAAAATTATTTTTTTATCTTGCAAGCTTTTACGAATTCTCTGAATAAAGGTTGAGGAGCTACAACTCTTGATTTGAATTCAGGATGAAATTGGCTTGCAATAAAAAACGGATGCATTTTTTCGGGAAGCTCGATCATTTCTACCAAAGAACCATCCGGTGATAATCCGGAAATCCTCATCCCGTGTTCAGATAAAATTTGTCTGAAATCATTATTTACTTCATATCTGTGTCTGTGACGTTCATTAACGAATTCTTTTTTATAACATTGATAAGCTAACGTTTTCTTTTTAATTATACACGGATAGGTACCTAATCGCATCGAACCACCTTTTACTTTTATGGATTTTTGATATTCCATTAAATCAATTATATTATAACGTGAACGTTTGAACTCAGTTGAATTTGCATTCTTCAATCCGCAAACATTTCTTGCAAATTCAATTACTGCGCATTGCAAACCCAGACAAATCCCCAGGAAAGGAATTTTATTTTCCCTGATATACTGTACCGTTAATATTTTTCCTTCGATACCCCTTTCACCGAATCCCGGACAAACAAGAAGTCCTTTAATATCTTTTAATATTTCTTTGGTTCGTCTTCTATTCTTTTCAATTTCTTCTGCGTCGATCCATTTGAGATTTACTTTTACCTCATTGTATGCACCGGCATGTATAAATGATTCCAGTATACTTTTGTATGCATCCGGAACAAGATTATACTTCCCGCAAATCCCAATGGTAATTTCATCTTTTGTAGCAACGATTTTTTTTACAGCTTTTTTCCATTTTGTAAGTTTTGGTTGCGTTATTTTCAGGTTCAATTTTTTTAAAACAATCTCATCAAATTTTTCTTTGTTGAGATTTGCCGGTACTTCATATATAGACCTGGCATCAATAGCAAGCATTACAGATTCCGGTCTAACGTTACAAAACAAAGCTATTTTTTCTTTTAACTCTTTTGAAATAACACTTTCACTGCGGCATAAAAGTATATCAGGTTGTATACCAATTTCGAGCAGTGTCTTTACAGAATGCTGAGTTGGTTTCGTTTTTAACTCCCGTGCAGATTTTATGTAAGGAATTAATGTAAGGTGAACACTTAGTGAATTAGATTTTCCAACATCCAGCATAAACTGCCTCATTGCTTCAAGAAAAGGAAGAGATTCAATATCACCTACCGTTCCCCCAATCTCTGTAATAATTACATCGTAATTATTCTTTTTAGCAAGAAGGCGTATTCTTTTTTTAATCTCATCGGTTATGTGCGGTATTACTTGAACCGTAGCACCAAGATAATCGCCTCTCCTTTCTTTTGTAATGACCTCGTTGTAAACCTGACCGGTTGTCAAATTATTTGCTTTCGACATATTTTCATCCAGAAATCTTTCATAATGTCCAAGGTCAAGATCTGCCTCTGCTCCATCATCAGTCACGAATACTTCGCCATGCTGAATCGGTGACATTGTACCCGGATCTACATTTATGTATGGATCAAATTTTTGAATTGTTACTTTTAAACCTCTTGATTTTAAAAGTAAACCCAGGGATGCAGAAGCAATGCCCTTACCCAATGATGATACGACGCCGCCTGTAAGAAAGATGTATTTTACTTGTTTCAATTTTTATATTTGTTTTTCTTTCTAAAAAAGTTCGTTGTTAATTTTATTGGACTTTTGCATATACCTTCGAATTAAAAAACGTATTCCCTTTTTTATGGCACTTTTGGAGAAGTCCTTCATATTCAAACCCTGTTTTTAAAAGTACATTCTCGGATTTTATGTTTTCCTCAAAAACATACGCAAATACCCTTGTTAATTTTAAATCTTCGAAAGCAAATTCGAGAATTTTATTGATTGCTTCAAACATAAATCCTTTACCCCAACAAGGTTCACCAAGCCAATATCCTAACTCAGCGGAATGTTCATACCTTTTGTGTAAACCTATTCCTCCAACGTGTTCTTCTTCGTTTTCGATTGCATACAAAAAATCTCTGTTATGTCTTTTAACAACTTTACAATGATTTATCCACCATTTCGCATCTTTCTTTGTGTATGGATATGGAACCATCACTAACCAATCTGAAACATTTTTGTTATTTAACAGATTAATCAGTGAATCAATGTGTTTTTTGGAATAGTTTACAAGTTCTATCAATGTTTTAGTAATGCTTTGATTTTCTTTAAATCATCTTTAGTATCAATCGAAAAAGAATCTTTATTAGTGAGAACAACTTTTATCCTCTCACCATTTTCAAGTATTCTTAACTGCTCAAGTAATTCAGTTTTTTCTAAATATGATTCTTTCATCCTTGCAAATTTTAATAAAAATCTTTTTCTGTAAACGTATAATCCTATGTGTTTATAAAATTTTTTTTCTTTTGGAATAGTCTTTAGCTTTTTTAGATTATTACCTCTATCTGTTCTGTTAAAAGGAATAACTGCTCTCGAAAAGTATAACGCATTGTAATTATTATCAAATACAACTTTAACATTTCCCTCATCGTACAAATCCTTTATGCTTGAAAATTTGACGGCTAAGGTTGAAACATTGAGAGTGTTGTCATCAATTAATGGTTTTATAGCTTTATCAATAATTTTTGGATTAATGAACGGTTCATCACATTGTATGTTAACAACAATATCACATTTCTTGCTTTTCACGACCTCAGTAATTCTATCGGTTCCTGATTTATGTTTTTTTGATGTCATAACTGCATAACCTCCAAAACTTGTAACTTCGTTCAGAATTCTTTTATCATCAGTAGCGGCGATTATTTCCGAGATGTAATTTGATTTCTTTACTTGCTTATAAACTCTTCGTATCATGCTTGTACCACCTATTTTGATTAGTGGCTTACCTGGAAGTCTCGTTGATTGGTATCTTGCCGGTATTATTCCTAATATTATATTTCTATTTCTTTTTTTCAATCTTCATATGTAATTTAATCGTTTCTTTAATATCATTAACAAAATTTTTATCTTCACTATATTCAATTGGTTTACTAAAAACAACGTTTACTCTTCCCGAACTTATTTTAAATTTATTTCTTGGGAGAATTTGGTAACTTCCTGTAATTGAAGTTGGAACCAGTTTAACGTTTGCTTCCTCTGCCAAAACAAACATACCTCTTTTAAAAACACCGAGTTCACCATCTGAACTTCTTGTTCCTTCCGGAAATACAATAACCGAGATCCCTTTTTTGATTCGTTCAGAAGCCTTCCTTAAAGATTTAATCGCTTCACGTGGATTTTCCCGGTTTATCGGTATGTAACCCGATAAGTACATTCCCCATCCGAATATTGGAATTCGTGTTAAAGAACTCCTGTAGATGAACCTAAGGTTATTTGGTACTGCCTGCATTAAAACAGGAATATCAAAATAACTTTGATGATTGGCAATGAATATATAGTTTTCTTTTTTATCTAAAAATTTTTTACCATAAGTGTAAACTCTAACTCCTGCAATGAGTAGGATTCCTTTAGAAAATATTTTTGAGAAAACAAAAGTTATCTTACCTCTGTAATCAATTGGACTAAAAATGATTACAAACGTAGCAATTATTATTGAAAATAAAGCAATAAAAAATGCTTTAATAGAGGTTAGCATTGATTAAAATAATTAATCAAACAATTATTTTAAAGATATATAGTTTTTTAAAATAATTGATTGAATTGTGAGTTTATATTCTACTTGACTATTTTTGATATTGCTTTAAATGTCACATTTCCTGATACTTCACACAATTCAAAAAGAATAGATTCATGTGTTGAAACTATTGAGCCTTCATTTCTCATTCTTTCGACTGCTATTCTTTTATCATTGGGATTCCTTGAGGAAACACAATCCTCTATCAATACTGGTTGATAATTGTCATCGAGTAAACCTAATACAGTTTGAAGAACACAAACATGAGATTCTATCCCAACTATAATAATGTTTTTCTTTCCAGAATTTTTGAGAGCTTTGTTAAAGCTGCGCAATCCACAGCAGCTAAATGTCATTTTTTCAAAGTGCGAGAATTTTCCCAAAGTATTCTGAATAGGTTCTATCGTACTTCCTAATCCTTTTGAATATTGCTCTGTTACTAATATATCAATGTTTAATGCTCTTAAACCTTTTATGAGTTTGATTGTGTTAGATGTTAACTTTTCATTTTCGAATATATATGGATACAATTTTTCCTGCATGTCAATAACAACAGCCAATGAATCTTCTTTTTTTATTCTCATAGTACAAAGTTATTTTGTATGATCAAAATAATCTCCAGATTATTGCAACGAAGAAACAAACAATAAAACCAAGTAATACAGGTAAAACAGCAGAGATGGTTGTCCACTTTACACTTTTCGTTTCTTTATAAATTGTGTACAGAGTCGTAGAACAAGGATTGTGGAGCAAACTGAACAACATAAGGTTTATACCTGTAAGAATTGTCCACCCACCTGCCTGTAAAATTAACGCTGTATCTGCTGCTGAATCAAGTTCGAACATAACACCCGTACCGCTTCCGATACCCGTTATGCCCGTCACGAGTATAGTAAGCATCAGGACTGTTGGAATTACAATTTCATTTGCCGGTATAGCAATAATATAAGCAAGAAGAATAACACCGTTTAAACCAAGCAGCAATCCAAATGGATTCATAAAACTAATTAGATATTGTGCAATGCTTTGATTCGCAACACTAATATTAGACAGTAACCAGATAACTACACCGGCAGGTATCGCAAATATGACAGCACGCCAAAGTACAACGAGTGTACGGTCAATAAGTGATGTATAAAGCGTTCTTAAGATTCGGGGAGGTCGGTACGGTGGTAGTTCAAGGCTGAAAGCAGACGTTTCACCTTTAAGTATGGTTTTTGATAATCCATAAGAAACAATAAAAACAAACACAACGCCGATTAATACCACACTAACAACGGCAGCAGCAGAAATTATCCCTGCAAAATGAGCCGGTGCAAGAGTCCCGATAAAAATTGTTGCGATTAAGATTTGTGTGGGCCACCGCCCATTGCACAATGAGAAATTGTTAGTAATAATTGCAATTAATCTTTCACGGGGGCTGTCTATAATTCGTGTTGCAACAATTCCGGCAGCATTACAACCATAACCCATTGCCATCGTAAGTGCCATCTTGCCATGAGCTCCTACTTTTCTGAAAAGACTATCCATGTTAAATGCAACTCGTGGCAGATATCCGTAATCTTCAAGTAGTGTAAAAATTGGGAAAAAGATTGCCATTGGTGGAAGCATTACACTAATAACCCATGCCATTGCTAAATAGGCACCGTCAAAAAGAAATCCATTTAGCCACCAGGGGAAACCTACTATTGTTCCAAAATCTTTTAATGCTGGATGGATAGTATCTATAAGTATAGAAAATAAAAAAGCGGAAGGGACATTTGCTCCCTCTATTGTTAGCCAAAATATTATCGATAACAATATAAGCATTATAGGAAATCCCCATAGACGACTCGTAACGATTCTGTCAATAGCCCGGTCAACATTAAATCTTGGTTGCTTACCTGATTTGATAATGGATTTATCAGCGATTCTATTTGCATCCTGGTAAAGCGCTTCTATTATCGAGTCATGAAAATCTTCGTTGAGATTCCACCTAAGATTATTCGCAGATGTTAAGATGGATTCAATACTATTTTCTTTTTCAGTGTTCATGTTTCTCCTATATCAAATTGTTTGATTCTGTTTAATATTGTCTTCGCTTACAAATTTTTTAAATTCATCATTTTTTAATGCTGATATTATTCTATGGTCTCCTTCCAATAATCTCATAGCAATCCAGCGAGCATTTGGCAGATCGGGGTATTCAGATTCTAATTGAATTGAGAGTTTATCAATTGTTTTTTTTACATTTTTGGGTTCCTTTATAGTTCGTAAAGGTTTACAAATATATTTACCCGTTGCAACATTGTGTATTGCGTTTAGTAAATCCTGCATTCCTGTGTTTTGTCTTGCAGCCGTAAGTATTACGGGAACGCCCAATTCACGGGAAAGTGTTCTCTGGTCAATTCCTATTCCTTTACGCTTTGCTTCATCTATGAGATTAACACATATAACAACTCTATCAGTAATTTGCAGTACTTGCAAAGCAAGATTAAGATTTCTTTCTAATCTTGTAGCATCAATTACGACAACAGTCACATCCGGTCTTCCGAACAAAATGAAATCTCTTGCTACTTCTTCGTCAGTTGTTAATGATAGAAGGGAATACGTTCCCGGTAGGTCAACAACTTTATATCGCTTTCCTCCAAAAGAAAATCCTCCTTCAGCTCGAACGACTGTCTTCCCGGGCCAGTTACCCGTGTGCTGTCTTAGACCGGTAATATTATTAAATACAGTACTTTTTCCTACGTTAGGGTTTCCTGCTAAAGCAATAACGTAATCGTATGTGTTCATATTAACGCCGAGCTTTTTGAGACTTTCTGTATTGTGTATCGGGCAAGTTTCGCAGTTGTTTGTCATGATTAATTTTAATTTATTGGGTTCTTTTCTTTTTATTCTTTAGATTTATCAATATAAATATTTTCTGCTTGTTGTTTCCGCAGTGCTATTATAGTATCACGAACTTTGTACGCTGTTGGGTCCCCTGTAGGACTTCTCATCTCGATAGATATTTCTGTCCCGGGTAAGAAACCCAAATCCATTAGTCTTCTTCTTTGTTGTCCCCTGCAGTCGGTTGATAATACTTTTATAATTCCTGTCTCTTCTGGTTTTAAATTTAAAAGTGTTCTGTAATCTAAAATTTCAGGCTCTTTGATTTTTAATAATTTTACTACGGAAATATTAGCACTTATTAACGGAGTCAGACTAATTTGTTGCCCACCTGCTTCTATTATTATTTCTTCCGATGTATTTTTTATAATCTCAATTGTAAGCCCGGATTTTATACCGCGTTTAACTAACTCATAATAAATTTCATCGGGTTCATCTTCAACATGTACGATTCGGGCTTTATCCCCAGCTTTTAAATTTGTTATTTGAACACCTTTGTCTTCGGGTAGGTCACCCGTATCTGAAGGTATAGGATCACCGTGAGGATCAAAAAGAGGTTGTCCAAGATTTGCTGCAAGCTTGTCTGCATCCTCTCTCGATAGAAAGTGCTCTTTCTTTTCTGCTTCGATATGCCATTGTGCTTCATCTACGGAAGTTTCATCCGCAAGATGTCTTTCCCAGAGTCGATGTGTCCGTATAACTTGTAATGCATATTTTCTACCCTCTTCGCTGAGACGGATCTCTTCTCCTTTTGTCTCTATGAGATTTTGTGCTTGAAGTTTTTGGACAAGAGCGACGGCTTTATTTAGTTTAATCGATAATGCCCCAGCAACACTTTTAATTGAACTTGTGAGTTTTTTATATTCACAATCATAAATGTGTTTTAGAGCATTTTCAACGAGAATACGATTTGAAGTCTCTTTACTTTTTCTCCAAAGGTGTAATAACCCAAGACGGGGTAGAAATAACAGTAAAAGTATAATTAAAAATAAAGAAAGAATAATGTATATGTATGATATGTTTTCCATTTGGTAATAATTTAATTATAATCTACAAAAATACTGTTCGCTAATTTTTCGCTTAAAAAGATTTTATTCTTTTTTGCAAGAATCTGAATTGAGTTATCGAAATTTATTTTCTCTACTACTTTTACTTTATCATTCAGCTTTAATCCCATTTTTGTCAGATAAAGCAATACTTCCGCGTATTCATCCGACACTCTTTTTATTGTTACGGATTCTCCAATGTCGATATTGGAAAGTGGTTTTAGTTCATTATGAATAAATTTTCCATTTCTATCCGGGATAGGATCTCCATGGGGATCGTATTTAGGAAATCCAAGAAAGTCTTCGAGTTTTAATATCAAATCATCGGATGAAGCATGCTCAAGGTTTTCTGCTTCAGCGTGAACCTGTTCCCATGGGTATTTAAGATGTTTTAAAAGAAAAACCTCCCAGATCCTGTGTTTACGGATAAGATTTATTGCTATATCCTGACCTTTTTTTGTAAGCTCAAATCCTTTATACGGTGTGTTCTTTATGTATCCGGTTCTTGATAATTTTGATACCATATCACTCACCGCAGCCGCTGAAACACCAATTTTTTCCGCAAGTAAGCTGGTTGATACTTTACCGACGGTGAGTTTTATTGTGTATATATTTTTAAGATAATCTTCGATACTCTTTTTAATCATAATTAAGAATATTTGATTATTAATTTAAGTAAGCTTAATAATATAATCAAGTGTATATAAAAATAAATTTCATAAATTTACAGATATTATTTCTATATAAGGAATTGTATTTAATCTTACAACAAAAATATTAAATTTCCGTATGATTATTGTAGATTTAGTTTTCTATGAAAATCTATCCATTTCATTAACTTAATTTTATAAAAATGATAAAAAAATCATGTCTTATAACGAGTTTAATCTTAGCTATTGGGATTCTTTTAACAATGAATTCCTATTCTCAGGATGTAAATAAAATACCTCTGAAAGATTTCTTCAAAAATCCTGATAAAACTTACTATCAGATATCACCCGATGGTGAATATCTTTCTTTTCTTGCACCGTATGAGAGCAGGTTAAACATTTATGTGCAGAAAATAGGATCGGATAAGGTTATTAGAGTAACTGATATTACTGACAGGGATTTAGCAGGTTATTACTGGGCAAATAATGACATGCTTCTTTTTGGAAAAGATAAGGACGGTGATGAGAATTATCACGTTTATGGTGTTGACAAGGAAGGAAAAAATCTTAAAGATCTTACACCTTTTGAAGATGTTACGGTTAGACTAATTGACGAACTTGAAGATTTAGAAAATGAAGTTTTGATTTCTATGAATAAAAGAAATAAAGAAATATTCGATGTGTATAAATTGAATATTGAGACCGGTATTCTTAATATGGTTGCAGAAAACCCTGGAAATGTTTCAAGCTGGATAACTGACCATAATGGGAAAGTCAGGATTGCAATAACAACAGACGGAGTTAATTCGAGTCTTTTATACAGGGAAACAGAAGAGGACCCTTTTAGTACGATTCTAACAACAAATTTTAAAGAATCTATATATCCGCTGTTCTT
Organism: uncultured Ignavibacteriaceae bacterium; assembly: GCA_964472195.1. Lineage (GTDB taxonomy): Bacteria > Bacteroidota > Ignavibacteria > Tepidaquicellales > Tepidaquicellaceae > BS750m-G4. The sequence continues at coordinate 63,045 of CAYYJH010000001.1, forward strand.
TACCTTTGACAACAAATATATTTATGCTGCATCAAATTTAGGGAGGGATAAATCTGCTATTGTAAAATATGATATAGCAAACGGTAAAGAATTAGAGGTACTTTATGAGCATCCCGAAGTTGATGTTTATGGATTATCCTATTCAAAGAAAAGAAAGAAACTCACAACCATTTCATACACAACATGGAAAAGACAACGTGAATATCTTGACAAAGATGTGGAAGCTCTATACAAAAGATTTGAGAAAGAATTAGGTACTGATCTTGAAATAGTGATTACCGGTATGAATAAGAATGAAGATAAATTCCTTGTCAGAACATACAGTGACAGGTCACTCGGTGCTTATTATTTTTATGTTTTAAATTCGGATAATTTAACAAAACTTGCTGATGTAAGTCCGTGGCTGAATGAAGATGATATGGTAGAGATGAAACCGATATCTTATAAGTCGAGTGACGGGTTGACAATTAATGGTTACTTAACATTACCAAAAGGAAAAGAACCGAAGAATCTTCCGGTTGTGATTCATCCTCATGGGGGTCCGTGGGCAAGAGATAGATGGGGATTCAATCCAGAAGTACAATTTCTTGCGAACAGGGGATTTGCCGTATTGCAAATGAACTTCAGAGGTTCAACGGGTTATGGAAAAGCTTTCTGGGAGGCTTCATTTAAGCAGTGGGGCAAGAAAATGCAGGATGACATTACTGACGGTGTTCGATGGTTGATAGAAGAAGGAATTGCTGACCCCGACAGGATAGGAATTTATGGTGGTAGTTACGGAGGGTACGCAACATTAGCGGGACTAACATTCACACCTGATTTGTACACCTGCGGTGTCGATTATGTTGGAGTGTCGAATTTATTTACATTTTACAATTCAATTCCCCCCTACTGGAAACCCCATTTGGAAAAATGGTATGAGATGGTTGGGAGTCCTGAAAAAGACAGTCTATTGTTAGTAGAGGTCTCCCCGGTTTTTCATGTAGATAATATCAAGGCTCCATTGTTTGTTGCACAGGGTAAACATGATCCAAGAGTTAACATCGAAGAATCGAACCAAATCGTCGAAGCGTTGAAGAAAAAAGGGATAGATGTCCCTTACATGGTGAAGGAAGATGAAGGGCATGGTTTTCGTAATGAAGAAAACAGGTTCGACTTCTACGAAGCAATGGAGAAGTTTCTTGTAAAGCATTTGAATCCGAAAGTGAATTAGAAGTAACACCCCTCTCAGGTTGTAAAAGTTCTATTACTGAAAAGCCATAATGACACAAAATTATTATTCGTGTTCGTTATTTCTGCCTGCAATGATTCTTGGAGGGGAATCCAGAAATGCAAAGCGTTATAGATGTATTCCTACGTGAAACGTAGGAACAAGATAAAAGAATCTCCTAACAGAAATGCCAGGAGATTTTTATGCATTATTTCTTTATTCAAGCGGGAACATTTATGAACTAATTATTATTCTTAAGTTTATGAGCATTTGGCAGAGGATTCTCTTTTTCGTTATTGTATTCGGGATATTTTTTGGACTTCAATTTCTTACTTACTTAACATTTCGTAAATTTCTCAAACGAAAAAATTTAACGGGAAAGTTCTGGAATGTGATTTCTATTTATCCGTACATTCTTTTCTTGCTTCCATTCATATACTTTTTGATTTCCCGCACAAAGCTGGCAGACCTACCTGACTGGGTATATAATATTTATATAATACCTTTTTTTGTTTTCCAGGCAGCAGTTTTCTTCATAGGTTTATATTTGCTCGTTGGAAAAATTATTAAATCCCCTTTCTCAATTGCAAATTTTGTGTTAAGTAAAATTAAGTATACGCAGAAGAAATTAGAGGATTTTAAAAAGAAGAAAACCGTGGTTAAATTTGATAGTACAAGAAGACAGTTTATTACAGCGTCGGCGGTTTTAGTATCGGGATATGCTTTTATCGGGGCTGGAACGGGAGTGTTAAAAAAAGATGATTATGAGATAACATATCGTGATATAAATATTAAGAACCTGCCGCATGAATTGAAAGGCATTACTATCACGTTAGCCTGTGATTTTCACTGTGGTCCTTTTATGGAAGAAGAACTGATGAAGGATTACTGTGATGTAATTAATGACATAAAGTCAGATTTAATTCTTATACCGGGTGATTTAACAAATTCGGATAAAACAGAAGCTATTTCGTTTGCAAATGCTTTCAAGAATCTTAAAGCCAAACATGGTATATATGCCTGTCTTGGAAACCATGATTATTTCTCCGACCCTGATTACATATCCGATGTACTCAAAAATGAAACACCAATTAAATTATTAAGAAATGATTCAGAAATAGTTCAGATAAATGGAAACGGACTGTGTATAATGGGCGTTGAGGATACGAGAGTCAGCGGCGGAACCTATGATGAGGTTGTTATGGAGTATTTTAAAGAAACAATCAACAAGACTGAAGAGAATTTACAAAACGGAAATTTAAATTATGAAAATGTTACGAAGATCCTTCTTTATCACAAACCGTACTTATTTCCTGATATTAAGAATGAAAACATCGACCTTGTGCTAAGCGGACATACACATGGCGGTCAGATAGTCCTTGCAAAATTTGGTAACGTAAATTTATCTGTAGCAGCGTCAGTCAGCCGGTATATCAGCGGACTTTATAAAGAAGGGGATTCACAGATGTATGTTTCAAGAGGTGTAGGTGTTGTGGGGCTCCCGATAAGATTAAACTGTCCCCCGGAAATCACAAAAATAACTTTAACCTAACTTCAGAATATCTTTTAACTCATCAAAGCTGTTAATCGTATAATCAGGATTTTCGTTTTCAAGAATTTCTGTCGACCTATGACCGTATAATGTCCCGCAAGTTAAAGCGCCTGCATTTTTTCCGCATCTTATATCAAGTTCAGAGTCGCCAACCATTAATGTATTAACCGGGCTGATGTTCAATTCTTTGCAAATCAGCAAAAGAGGTTCGGCGGAAGGTTTAAATTTTATCCCATCCCTTCTGCCCATCAAAACATTAAAATAAAAAGATATTTTAAAATAGTCGATTATTTTTTCTGTTTGATCCTGAGCCTTAGTAGTAAGAATAGCAAGTTTAAAACTATTTTCTTTTAATATCTCTAACGTATCTTTTACCCCTTGATATATTTTTGTTTCGTCTATAAAATCAAAATAATATTTTTTGTAAGTGTTTATGAATTCTTCGAAATCTTTAATTGGAATATTCAACTCCTCAAAAAATGGTTTGAAGTGCATGCCAATTCTTTTATCTAATTCTTCTTTTTGCAGGTGTACTTTTTTATTTAAATTCTCGAAAGTTTTTATTAGGGATTTATAAATTGTATTGCTTGATTCAAGGAGAGTACCATCTAAGTCGAATACAACGAGGTCTATTTTTTTATTCATTATTATTATAATTCCGTAATATTTTTATTTGCACAAAATAATGTTATTAATGAAAACAAGAAAGACTTATGTTTCAGTTCTCTTATAAAATAAAATAGAAAATAATGTGCAATTCTTATTTATGGAATCATAATGCAGAAAGAATTGGAAAGTGTTTGGAAGTATGGGATACTATTTTAAGTAGACCATTTTCTTGGTATCAATAATATTCCCATCAATTACTAAAGAATAAAAGTATACTCCGCTTGAAAGATTGTCAGCATTGAATTCTACATTGTATGTGTTTGCATCCTGAAATTTATCTACTAAAGTAGTAACAAGTTTACCTGTAACATCATAGATTTTTATACTAACCTTTCCGTGAATATGAAGCGCATATTTTATAGTCGTTGATGGATTAAATGGATTGGGGTAGTTTTGAGAAAGTATGAATTTATCAGGGATGATTCCCGAGACACTTGTTGGGGGTAGCACATTACTTAAAGCATAATAAAAGGTTTTCCACTGAGTTGCGGATGATGGTGCATATGAAATAGTAGTAGCAGGTGATGTAGCAAGGTCTATACCGGCTTTCTCGAAAATTGTTGTATAAGTTGATCCGCCGTCTGTTGAGATTTGTACAATTAAGCTGTCTACATATGAAGATAAATATTGTGCATAAGAATAATCGAACCGTAAGGTATCGGTTGAAGAAACACTGTCAAAAACTCTTGTCAACATCGTATCTTTTTGCCCTATGTCATTGTAATCGTAAAATGCCATCTTGACACACTTATTACCCCCGAAACTAATTCCGTTAACATTCTTTACGTCTGAGAAGGTAATATTACCATCAGGATTAAACACCTGGAATCCAGAGGGAGGGAACGGTCCTTCGAAAAGTTCAAAGTTGAACTCTTTACTAATACTGTCTGAGATACCGAGAATTAATGGATTATAAAAGTTGATAATATCGGAAACTCCGAAATCGATATCCGGTTTATAATCTAAAGAATAAATTATTTGCGGGAGTTTACGTATGGGTAATACAATCGTTTGTCCTTTTGAGGAATTAATAATCTCTTTCGTATTATCGTTTTGCACGAATGCAACAGTGTATATCATAGAATCGACCCAAATCGGATCCTTAAGATATTTAAACACAAACTGGTAGTTACCGGTATTATTGTTTATTACGGTACCGGCAGAGTCAGGGTAGGCTTTTCTGAAAACATCATAGAATGTAGTATCACTGGTTGTACCGGGCGGTGAAGTATAATTTATCATTCTTTCTATTGCCATCACTCGTAACCTGTAGTCTCCCTGCGGAAGAGTATACATAATATTTACATCAATTGTAGATTGAATCGTGTCACCGGATAATCTGACATCTGTTACATTGATGGATACAGGTGTACCTTCATCGATTCTATAATTGTATGGATTTGTCAGATTTGAATCCACATAATACGGCAGTGAAATCCTTGTTTTTCCGTCCATGACTGCGGTTGGTACAGAGTTTATGAAGTAGTAATTCTTTCTTTCATCTGATTGAGTTGGGTTATATAGATACATGGAATCATTCCCGGGTGGTGGAATACCAAGATGGTATTTTATTGGGACTACGGTTTGCAAATTAGAATCTATAAAAGAATTCAAAAACGGGTCATGAGATGAACATGAAGGTGAAGTTGAACTTGTCCATTCTTCAATCAATACATTTCTTTTAACACCCGGCAATATCAAAGAATATTGTTCAAGAGTGTCATTAGTTCTGTTTGTATCATTTTGCAGGGAAGAGAAAACTTTAATATCTAAATCAGAACCGGGTACAATTAATAAACTATCAAAATAAACTGTAATACTCTGTCCGGCATTTATTGGTGGAATGGAATCTATGCTTAAATACGCGAGGGATCCAATTGTCATGGTGACTCTGAAAGAATCCGGAACATTTGCTAAACCAAGATTTGTTATGTTTACTTCAGGTATTATATAGAAGGAGTTTGAACCGGGTGTAAAGCTCGTATCCTTTTTTATGTTATTGATTGATGTCACAGCAACATCATTCATGAATCTATCACCAATACTAATATTATCAATGTAAAGGTTGTTTCCAAATCCATTATAAGTTATAAAAGCTAAAATGATTTGGTTTGATTGAGCAGTGTCAGTGAATTTGTAAACACTAAAAGAGCTCATGATTAGCACGCAAAAGAAAATTGTAATATTTAATATAATCCTTCTCAAGACTTGTTTTCCTGAACAACTTTGGTTTTTTTAAAATAAAAGTTATAGAAGAGAACTTCAATGATAGTAAGTAAAATCAAGGATAAAGAATCTTTAGGGACGATTGTTCCGTAACCCCCTCCGCCGGGAATAAAGAACCCTGTTAATTTTAATATCATAAGAAGAAAATTATTTTGTGGAACAGCAATTGAATATCCATTTTCAGAAATGAATATTCCCATAAATAAATCAGAGACTGTCCAGCCAACCGTAAAAAGTATAACAATAAATGCTACATTCAAGAATGCCTGGACCAGACCATCGCTTTGATAAGATTTGCTAAAAGCATATGTAGCGAAAATTGCGTGTGCATAAAAAATAATTACAGGGATCAATTTATAATATAATTTTAATTATCTTAACAAATAACTTATAAATCTAAAAAGCTTCTTTAGAAAAAAACATTTCTTTTAAAGTTTTAACAATAATTTTTATATCAAATACAAGTGACCAGTTTTCAATATAATATATATCATAGTCAATTCGTGTTTGCATTGATGTTTCTGAACCTCTAAGACCGTTAACCTGAGCCCAGCCTGTAACACCGCATTTTACTCTGTGTCTTTCGAGGTATCTTTTTATCGAATGTTTCATTTTATTTATGAAGAACTCCCTTTCTGGTCTTGGTCCAACAATACTCATTTCTCCCTTTAGAACATTAAGGAACTGGGGTAGTTCGTCAAGGCTGTATTTACGTATGAATTTACCTATCGATGTAACCCTGTCGTCTTCTTTTGATGCGAATTGAGGACCAGTTGTCTCCGCATCAACTTTCATTGAACGAAATTTGAACATCATAAATTTCTTTCCGTCCAATCCTATTCTTTCCTGTTTGTAAAATAAAGGACCTTTTGATGATAGTTTGATTATTATCGATATTATAATAAATAAAGGTGAAAAAATGAACAAGAACAACAAGGATGTTATTATATCAAAAGTTCTTTTTAGTATATTATTCCAGGCATTAAGAGGAAGCGATTTAATTTTCATAAACGGTATACCATTTACTTCGTTAATTTTTAGTTTACTTGTTATTAAATCTATAAAATCAGGTGCAAGCATGAATTCAACATTAATACCTTCACATTCTTTAAACAAATCAAAAAGATCATCGTGCTCAAAAGATGATAATGATATAAGAATTTTTTCGATTCCCTTTGATTTTATTAGATCAGGGATTGATTCATAATTTCCAAGGTATATTTTGTTATTGTTTTCAATTTTTTGTTTAGCGAAATAACCTATGACATTGAATCCAGTGAATTTATCTCTTGAAAAGTTTGTATAGATTTTTTCTGCCATTTCATTTGTTCCAAGAACAGCTACGTTCTTAATCCCAATTTTCCTGTTGTAAAGTGTTTTCTCCAGTTTTAAAAGAAAATATCTTCCGATTGTAATTAAAATAATTGATGTAAACCATATAAATACAAATACAAGTCTCGAATATGGAAAGTCTCTAAAGAAGAAGATTATACCGATTGAAAATATTATACCAATAGTAATACACTTAACGATTACAAAGAATTCGTCGAAAACAAATACAGATCTGTTGAGTCTATACATTTTGTTAGAATGAAATGTGAGAATCCAAACAGGTAATGTTATTAATCCAAAATAGAAATACCATTCAAATTCGGGATAACCCTTCGTAACAGGGAATAAATTACTAATCAGGCTATTAAATCTGATTTCAAATGAAATATAATATGAAGCTAAAATTAATATTGAGTCTAATAAAATAGTGAGAAGAGGTATTAGTACCTCTATTTTATACGATTTATTAATCAATCTTTTCTTTATTTCTTATCAAAATAGAGCTTTTAATATAAATTCAAAACGAAAAAATATTATACTAATTAAAATTTTATACAAAAGATGATCTCAATAAACTTTTTGTCATCAGGCAACTTTCATCAAGTATAATGAATCTTTATAATTTCTAAAAAACTCTTTCTTTACTGTATCGTTTTCTTTTTTTCTTAAATGCGGATCATCTTCAATCATTTTAAAAGCAATAGTTCTTGCAGATATTAGTATATCATAATCTTTATTTAAATCTGTACATGAAAAATTTAATATGCCGGATTGTCGTATACCAAAAAACTCTCCAGGACCGCGTATCTTCATATCCTCTTCTGCGATCTTAAAACCGTCTGTTGATTTACATAGAATTTTTAGTCTCCTGTGAGAAACCTCATCGAGATGTTTACCAATAAGAATACAGTAGGATTGTTCCGCACCTCTTCCTACACGCCCCCTTAGTTGATGAAGCTGGGATAAGCCAAATCTTTGTGCATCTTCGATTATCATGATTGTTGCATTAGGTATATCTATCCCGACCTCAATTACAGTTGTTGAAACAAGGATTTTAATTTTTCCATCCTTGAATGATTCCATCTGTTCATCTTTTTCATACCAGAAAAGCCGACCGTGAACCATACCTATTTCATATTCTTTAAAAACACCGTTCTTTAACTTTTGATAATTCTCTTCAGCGGATTTAAGGTCAAGTTTTTCTGATTCATCTATTATTGGATAAACGATATAAACCTGTCTTCCTTTTTTAATTTCATCTTTTACAAAATCAAAGATTTTTGGTTTCTCTTTTTCGGTTCTTAGAACCGTCTTGATTTTTTTTCTGTTCTTAGGAAGCTCATCGATTACAGAAACGTCAAGGTCTCCATAGTATGTTAACGATAAAGTTCGCGGTATCGGTGTTGCAGTCATTACGAGGACATCGGGATTCAGACCTTTCTCTTTTAACTTAGCCCTCTGCATAACTCCAAACTTATGTTGTTCGTCTATTACTACAAATCCTAAATTATTATATTCGACTTTTTCTTGTATAAGAGCATGAGTACCTATAATAATATTTGTAGTGCCGTTTTTTATATCTTTGAGTAACTCCTCCCTGAGTTTTTTCTTTTGACCGCCAACCAGCAAAACGACTTTATAATTATTGCCGGAAACATTATTGAATTTTTGAATAAATTCCGAAATAGTTTTAAAATGCTGTTCAGCAAGTAATTCAGTCGGACACATAAAAGCACTCTGATATCCATTAACTACGGAAATCAGCATCGCAAATATAGATACGATTGTTTTACCGCTGCCAACATCTCCCTGTAACAGGCGATTCATAACCTGGTCGGATCTCATATCCTTAAATATTTCGTTTATTACTCTTTTCTGAGCTTGAGTAAGTTCAAAATCTAAAGTTGAATTAAAGGATTCGATAAGTTTGTCGATGCTTTTTGTGAACGAAATTCCTTTTTGTTCTTTTTTAATGCTTCGTTTTTTGAGAGCGAGAATTAATTCAAGGTAAAATAATTCTTCGAATGCAAGTCTTCTTCTTGCAGTTTCAATGTCTTTGTAGTTTTTAGGAAAGTTTATTTTTATTATTGCATCTTTTTTAGAAATGTAATTTCTTTGCGATAGAATAGATGCAGGGATAGTTTCTTTTATTAAGTTTGATTCAATTAGAGTTAAGAAAGCATTAAATACAATCTTCGATAACAGTAATGGTTTAATCCATGTTTTTTTTAATACACCCTGCAATTCATAAATAGGTATTAAAGGAAGTTTAATGAAATTATTGTCGGATTTTATATTCTCGTTTATTTTTAAGTGATCTCTATAGTTTAATTGGTATCGTGTATTGTAGAAACCTTCCGCAATCTTACCCCAGAATATAAATTCGTCATCGAGATGGAATTGTTTTGATCTGAATTCACTTCTTCCAAATATAGGAATTTCGGTACTTCCAGTCCCATCGTTTAAAAAGATTCTTAAGGGATGATTAACTTTTCCTGGGTACGCTATATCAATAATTCTACCGCTAACGATAACGTTAGTATCACTATATTTTTGAATATCCTTAATTTGAATTTTTTTAATGTATGACCGTGGGATGAAATTCAGGAAATCTTCAAGCTTGTTGATACCGATTTTTTTAAAGGCGTCCGCCCGCTTTTCTCCGACTCCTTTGAGGTATTTTATATCCAAAATCAAAAAACTTTTACTGTATTCACTAAACTATACTTTCGATTATGTGGTTTTAAAATAAGTAGTACTATTTATAATGAACAACCTTAGATCAAGAAAGAAGTCACTACTTTATTAGAATCATTTTTTTTGTCTGAGTATAATCTTTTGCAATAAGTTTATAAAAATATATGCCACTTGGATAAATTGCAACTTTCCCTGAAGAGGTGTGCCATTGTACTTCATAACTTCCTGTTGTTAGTTCTTCATCTACGATGTAATCAACTACTTTTCCTGTAATGTCTAAAATGAAAAGTTTAATCTTAGATTTTACAGGTATATCGAATTTGATATTTGTTATAGGATTAAAAGGATTGGGATAATTTTGGTATAGTTTGAAACCATTTGGAATTATTCCTGAGATTTTTTTTATACCAACTGCGCCGCCCGTAACTGTTTTCAGTATTGTTCCATGTTCTCCGACTGCGAAGCCTGTATCTGCATTTAAAAAAAAGATAGATTTTAACGGACTATAAATTCCAATGGTTTGAATGTCCCATAGTTCTCCACCGTCCGTTGTTTTCATTATCAAACCACCATGACCGGCTATATATCCTGTATTCGAATTTACTAAGAATACAGATCTGAGTGAAAACCCAACGACCGGGGATGTTTTCCGAACCCAGCTTAAACCTCCATTCGTTGTTTTAATTATTTGTCCGGGATTACCGACAGCTATCCCTGTATTTTTGTTAATGAAATATACAGAATGTAAATTTTTATTTATACTGCTGTTTTGCAAAAACCAGTTTTGTCCTCCATCTGTTGTTCTTACGAGTGCTCCGTAAAGTCCTGAAGCCGTTCCGTAAATTGAATCAGAAAAATTCACGCAAACAAGCCATTTAGCAGTTGGGCAGAATAGTTTTATCCAGTTTTTACCACCGTTAGTCGTTCGGAATATAGTTCCTGTATCACCTACTGCAATACCGGTGTTTGCATTAATAAAGTATACTGACGATAACGCTTCTGAAAGTCCTTCCGCCTGTTTTATCCAGTTTACACCTGAATTTGTCGTTCTAAGAATAATTCCGTTATACCCTAATGTACCAAATCCTACGATTGTACCTGTGTCAGTATTAGAAAAAAAGACAGAAACGAGACTGGATGATGTTCCTGATGTTTGAGAGGACCATGTATTGCCGCTATTTGTTGTTTTAAGAATTGCTCCATTGTGACCTGAAACAAAGCCTGTATTAGCATCAACAAAATAAACAGAGTAAAGATAATCATTACTGCTGCTGTTTTGAGTAAACCATCCGTTTTGTGCAAACGTGCTGTTATTTGATGATAAAAATACAGTAAGCAGGACGACAAAAAGTAATGTTTTCGGGATTTTTTTTAAAAAAAGATTTTTTAAGTCAACTGGCATTTTGTGTACTTGATAGTTTAACTATTCTTTTCTTTGTTGCTTAAAAGAAGTATCTATTATCGCTGCATTCAAGATTAGGGTTATGTATTTTAGGAAATGGTCTATTGACTTTAACAATTCTTCTGTTTTTCCTTCTTTAATTTTAACGTTATCTCCTTCAATATTAATACAGTCGATTACATTATTACAAATATCCAGGAGTCTTGCTTTTTCTGCTTTCTTTATTGAGAGTGAATCGATATTATTTCTGAATTCTAAAATCTGGTTTATATAGTCTAACATGATGGGAAAATTTTTCCTAATGTTTCCAAATAAATGTAAAAAATAAATGCAAATCTAAAAACCATTATCTGCATTTATCATAAATACATCATTGATCTTTCGTCCACCGTAACTCGTAATAAAGTCTATATCAAATATTTCCTATTGAGCATTTAGGGAAGAAGTAATAAATAATAAATATTATTATGACTATTATTTTCTTCATATCTAAAAGTTTTATGATTTATTAATTTTTTTTTGTAAAAAAGTATAAGTTAGTATTGTACGATGCGTGTCCAATACCTATG
>CAYYJH010000002.1:0-66238 GCA_964472195.1 uncultured Ignavibacteriaceae bacterium
AATGTTATGAATTGTGCCCGTACTATTCTTATTTAAAATCAATACAATAATGAAAAAAACCTTTGTAATTATATTTTTGTTCTTTATAGTATCTATTTCACATTCACAAATTAAACTTAACATTAAAGCATCAGTTAACAATGAACTTCGCTACGGAAGCGGGTATGAATATATCTCAACACAAAAAACTTCTCAAGAGTATTTTGAAAATTTAACAAATGCAAGGTTAGATGTTAATGACGTAATTTTCGGAATTCGGTTTGAAGTCAGTGATCCAATTGAATATGGAAGAGATTTTAAAGGAATCAGAAAAAGATATATAGAATATAAACACAAGTCCGGAATATCTTTAAGAGCGGGTGATTTCTTTGATATTGTTTCAAGAGGTCTTTCATTAAATGTTTTCGAAGACCGTGGATTAGCATATGACACTGGAATTGATGGGGTAAGGATCATATATAAAAACAAATTCGGCAAAAAGAAACCGGTTAAAGTTAAAGCACAAATCATAGGTGGAAATCTTGAATACAGTGATTTTTTAAATCCAGAAAGAATCGAAAATTACAAAATAAGAAGTGCTAATCTCGAAATCTCCCCAATAAAAAAACTTACTTTCGGAACAAACTATGTTAATTCAAAGGGAGAAATTCCAACAGGTGGTGTTACAACAAACATTACTGCGGACATTCCCGAATTTTATGTAAACTTAAATCTGCCAAACTTTCAGTTTTACTCTTCGTATGCACATAAACATATAAACACCGAACCCAACACTACTTTCCCAGTGGAAATTTCAGCTGATGGTGATGGACTGTATTCTTCATTATCTTATACATACGAAGGACTGGGTATAACACTTGAATATAAAAATTACAGGTTTGATATAACAGAACCAAACAATCGAAGTACTGACCGCCCTACTAAAATGTTACCTTTTCAAAATCCCCCAACAGCAATTAAAGAACATACATCAACACTTATATCAAGAAATCCTCACGTTGTTGATTTTAATGATGAAGTTGGAGGACAGATAGATGTTTTTTATGTAGCTTCCGATAAATTAAGCTTTAATTTAAATGGAGCAATAGCTTCGAGACATTATGAATATGAAGACCAGGATACAACAAGTAAAATCGTTTATAAAAGAATTGACCGGGACAACAGCTTTATCCCTTCTTTAGACGATGCATTCTCTCCTTTCTGGGAAATCTTCTTTGAAACTGAATACTATGCTACGGAAGAGTTCTACACAAAATTAGCTTTTGCAAGACAAAATGGAACTCTATACAACCAGGTATTTCCGCTGGCATCGGAAAAATTATTCACTACAACGATCCCAACTGAATTCCGATATTCTTTCAATAAAGAATATACACTCAAACTTATATTTGAGCAACAGTGGATACATAATTCAATAAGAATAGAGCAGAAAAGTTTTATGAACCAGTTTATCTCTTTAAGTTTGTCTAAATCTCCCGATTTAAGCATAACATTCAATTCTGAATTCTCCAATGACGAAGAAGAACCGACAGGGAAGAAATCCTGGTTTCTTGGAGAAATATTGTATAAGATTAATCAATCTAATTCGATAACTGTTTCATACGGTTCTGAGAGAGGTGGTTTAAGATGCACGAATGGTATTTGCAGATTTGTAAATCCATTTGAAGGGTTCAGAGCAACAATACAAACACTATTTTAATATTATTAAAAACTTATGAAATCATACAAAATTTATCTAATAATCATTTTTGGTTTTATTCTGAACCTGTACTCTTGCGAAAGTAACGATGGAATTATAATCCAGAGACCACCTGATTTAAAATCCCAATCGAAAGTACTTTTGGAACTCTTTACAAACACAAGCTGTATTCCATGTGTTCAATCGAACATTTATTTAGATGGAATAAATAATTTATCTGGAGTAACGATTAACGACACAAACGTAATTTTAATCAGAATTCACACGACCCTCTTTCCCAACGATCCATTTTATGAATTTAATACTGCTGACAATTTTGCGAGACAGTCGTATTATGTCTTCCCTGCTTTCGCAAATCCAAAGGGATATTTAATGGGAAGTGATTCCAGTCTTGGTAATTTTAACCAAATAACATGGACAAATGAAATAAACAACAGATTAACAAAAACTAATTCTTTCGCTATTACCTTAACAATTACTTATGACTCTGTAACCCGTAATGGAACTTTAGACTACATAATAGGACAACTTACCGGAGCACAAGTAAATGATCTTGTTCTTCACATTGCTGTTACTGAAGGTAATTTATTTTATAATGCCCCAAATGGTGAAACAGAATTTGAAAATACACTCAGAGATCTAATTACTCCAGGAGTTGGTGAGGATATATCCATCAGTCCAGGACAATCTTCTAGCTTCAGTAAGAATTTTACATTAATGAATGGCATCGATCATAAACATGCTGATATAATTATTTTTGTGCAAAGTTTATCAAGCAAAGAAGTATTCGCTGTAGAAAAAAAACCGTTGTATTAATATTCAATAAATGGACAACATTATCTGTTATTAATTTTTTTCTGCATAATTATTAAAATGAAAGATTATTTAATATATTTTGTATTATATATTGTGATAATTTTTTTGCTGGTTCTAAAAGTAGAAAACTCACATTGCCAACCAGACACATCGGATGTATTAAGCGACACCACAGATCTGAACACCAATGCTCAAGAGGAAATGCTTCTTGAAAACATTCTTGAAGATACCGAAGATTCTAATCTCCTAGACTTTTTAGAGAACCTAAAAACTAATCCCTATGACTTAAACAAGGTCACACAGGATGAACTTGAAACCATTCCATTCATAAGTGCTATAATCGCAAAAAGGATCATTGATTTCCGTACTAAAAACGAATCGTTTAAATCTAAACGTCAACTACTAAAGATAGACGGCATCACTAAAGACCTGTATGACAATATTAAAGTTTTTCTTGTAGCTCACCGTTCGAAAACCGATTATGTCACAGATGAATCCGGTAAAACGAAGCCGGTAAATTATAAAGGCAAGACAAGTCTTATTACAGATATGGAAATAAGATACAGATCGCGTTTCTTACAGGATCTCCAGCCGAGAAAGGGTTATTTAAACGGTAATTATACCGGTTCAAGAGCAAAAATATATAATCAATTAAATTTTAAACTTTCTAAAATCAATTATCAATTAGAAGGTAACATTACAATTGAGAAAGACCCAGGTGAGACATCTTTAACAGATTTCAAATCAGGTTTTTTAATGATCAGCAAATTCAATTTTATTAATAAGGCTGTCATTGGAGATTATTCTCTCGACTTTGGACAGGGATTAGGTACCTGGAGCTCTTTCGGTTTCTCAAAAGGCAATGTTGCTGTCAATTCCATAAAGAAAAAAAGTAAAGGAATAAACCGTTATTCTTCAGTTGATGAATCACAATTTTTCAGGGGAGCAGCAACTCAGTTAAATTTTAAAAAATTTGATGTAAGTCTTTTTTATTCAGACAACTACCTTGATGCTACAATTGATACTACTTTAAACGAAGTATCAAGCCTTTATTTCACTGGTTATCACAGGACTATATCAGAAATCTCAAAAGAAAACTCAGTTAAAGAAAGACTTTTCGGAGGAAGATTGAGTTACACGAAAGACTTTCTAAAATTGGGTATTACTCATTGGCAATCAAAATTTTCAAAACCAATAAAACCTGATGATAATAAAGAACTGTACAGTTTTACTGGAGATGAGGCAAATATGCTGAGCTTTGATTACGATTATATATTTGAAAATTTAAACCTGTATGGTGAAGTCGCGCGTTCTCACGGCGGTTCTGTGGCAACTATTAATTCTCTTCAAATGACTTTTTTAAAAATATCCGATGTTGTTTTTTCTTACAGAAACTATTCTAAAGATTTTGCTCCTGTCCATTCCTATGCTTTTGGAGAAAAAAATGGTAATACTCAAAATGAAATAGGTTTTTACTCTGGTATAACACTAAAGCCAATTAAAGGTTTGAAAATAAATGCTTACTATGATCAATTTAAGTTTCCATACCGATCATATTTTGATCCGGTTTCTATACAAGGTAACGATTTACTAACTTATATAGAATGGAAGCTTTCTAAGGATTTAATTTTCGACATAAGATATAAGAACGAAAACAAAGAAGAAACCAGAACTATTTTAGATGAATTCGGCAGAGATGTAAAAAAAATTGACGACAGAAATCAACTAAATGTTAGGTCAGGTTTCATTTATGAAATATCCAAGACGCTCAGGGTCCGATCACGATTTGAATATGTTTACGTAAGTTATGACCTTTTTGGCGGAAACAACAAAGGCTTGCTATTTTACTCAGACCTTAGAATCATACCAATTACAGGATTAACAATTGATACAAGAATAATCTTTTTTGATACGGATTCTTACGACAGCAGGATATATGAATTCGAAAATGATATAAGAGGGGTGTTAACAAACCTTGCGATGTTCGATAAAGGAACAAGATGGTATTTACTACTTAAATATAAACCTTACCCGTTCATAGAAATCTCAGGGAAATATGCTGAAACATATAAGGATGGTGCAAAAACTATCGGAAGCGGAAACGATGAAATCGAAGGAGATATTAATAACAGATTAAATTTAGGAATTGAGATATTGTTCTAAAACTGAATGTATTTTAATCTTCACCGGTAAAAAGTTTATTAGTAAACATAATACCAATCCTACCGGGTAAATACATTTTTTCTTTTCCTCCATGAAATAAGTAGTTAAACTGTGCCTCTCCGAAAAAATATAACTTATTTTTAGAAAATCGGAAATTCAATCCAACACCAAATCCAGCACCGAGTCGCGGGCGGAATTCTCTTGTGATGTTTAAAGCAAATACACCTCCTCCTATGAAGGCATATGGATTAATCGCTAACTCTTTCACACTATAAATCAGTAATTCAGATTTTAGTGATAACATTGAAAAACTCGCCTCCCCTGAAGTAGGAGGTAAATTATTATACTGAAAGTCAAACCGAATAGCTAAATCTCGATTTAATTCATAACCCCCATCAAAGCTAATGTTATAACCCGTCAAATTAGACTTTCTAAAATCAGAATTAGCAGCGGGAACTGAAAATCCTAAAGACATAAAGAATAATAATCTTGATCTCTTATCAAATGGGATCTCTAGAGTTTCTCTTCTAATCTTTTTTATAGCTATAACTTCAACAAGATAAGTATTTCCGCCTAATGTTTTGATAGTCACAGATTCATTTTTCACTCTCTCAACTATTTCTCCCTTAATTTTCGTTCCGTTTTTTAAATATATTACATCAATTACTTCTTGTGAAAATGATTCACTAAAAAATATAAATATGAAAAGAATTGAAATAAATAGACTCATCAAAGTTTTCACGCTTAACTGATTTGATTAACTGAAGTTAGTTTAAAAGAAAGAGATTTTAAATGCAATATAATAAATTAACTATAATTACATTAAAAACAAAACAAAAATACTTCTTTTTGTTGGATAAATAATATTTATCAACTTTTAAAATCTTATAGAAATGTTCATCACCATTTAACAAATTACCCAGATAATTACTATTAGGTTAATAATCATTGACTGTATCTCGTTATCTTTAAAAATCCTTTTATAAAATATTTGTTAGCATTGGGAGCTGATGACGCTACCGTTTTACTTTGCGTATAAAGTTCCGCGAAATGATAATTCGAATTAATATTTGCTAAAATGAAATCATCAAGAAAAGGTCTTAAGTAAGGAAAAATAATATCACTTGCAGAAGTATCAATAGTATAACCAACCAAGAAATCAAAAACACTGTCGGGTGGAGGATTATGAGTGGTTCCTGTATAACGGTCGAGCTTTGTAATTTCCAACAAACCACGTTGAGTTCCCAAACTGTTCGGAAGTGTTTTTATTAAAGTCCCCGCAGAATCATAATAAACATTAAGCTCAAATCCATCTTCAAATATATTATTTATTGGCAATCTGTAAACATTCTTTAATTTCAGTTCCCACGCTAAGGGTGTCGCTACGGGATCTTGAGTATCAGTTTTGAACATTTTAAGAATTAGAGTATCTGAAGAACTGGTCTCAGTACTATTCGTTCCGTATTTTTTACCATCATTAGTTTTATATGTTATGGCAGCATGATAATCATCAGGCATATTAATATTAATACCTATCATGCCAGCAATAGGGTAAATGTAATATTCCCAGTTTTCAAGTTTCCTAAAATATCCAAAATAATGCAACCCGGGAACCTGCGAAGTTTTTATCAAAGTATCACTATAACCTCCGGTGGGTTCCTCATATAGCATTGTTGTAGCCGAAACAAGCCTTCCATAAGGATTGATTGATTCTGTTTGCAACCATATCTCAAATGTTGAATCATTAACTAAAATTTGATTGTCAATTGTGGATTGTAAATAATTCCCCGATGTATTATTCATGAAATCCACAAAGCTGGTCTTATATAAGGTATCCGGGAAAAAATGATAATCCGAATAATCAAGAGCACTTACTTCGAAATTTTGCACTTCCATATAACTTGAATAAGTGTCACACCCATTAACGTAAACACCCATAAGAAATATTATAGAAAAAACAACGATTGATCTAATGTACACTTTTTTAATGGTCTTCATATTATTATCTTTTGTTAATCTATCAACAGAAAATATAAACTATATTTAAATCGACTTTGAAAAAACAACTTACATAATTGAAACGTCTTTTTAATACAAAACTCGATTAAGTAATCGATAAAGGGAAAGTTTTCTTACAACTGATTTAATGTTACCAATATATAGAATTAGAATACTCCAACAAAGGATATTTATAATGCATTTTATAGTATTCATGTGAAGAACATTAATACGTATTTGAATTGAATACTCACCCATTCAATATTAAATTTAATAAATGCTACTTAGTTAAACCTAAAATTAAGCAAACAAGATAATGAAATACATTATTAATATAATAGTAACCTTTTTGTTAATATCACTCACACTCACATGCAAAGTTAAAAATAAACCTGGCTCTGACATTAAGGAAATAACAAAAACTCATCAAAACGATTCGGAGGAAGTAGGCATAATCTTCGAATCCAAAGAATTACATAAAAGCTACTACAACAAGTTGTATAAAACAGACGACAGTACTTTCATTACGCTTAAGTATGTCTTTATGACTAAAGGTTCAAATAAAGATAAAATCAATTCTTTCATTGAAAAAGAGTTGATTCAAAGCTCTTATTATAATGAGGAAGGTAATATTAATAACCTGCAGGATATATTGAATAGTTTCATTAATGATTTTAAAATATTCAGCAAGGAAAATCCCGACTTTCCCCAAAACTGGTTTTACGAGATAAGTGCGAAGGATATTTACTATACTCAAAAAATGTTATGTCTTGAATTTTCTTCGGGAGGTTATACAGGCGGTGCGCATGGTAACTATTATGTAAGCTATTACAATATTGAATTGAATTCAGGTGAACTGTTAAAACTCGATAATTTATTGATAAAAGGCTTTGAGAAGAAACTCAATGAACTAATCGATAAAAAGTTTCGAGAAGTTAAGAGTTTGAACCCGGAAGATGATTTAGAAAAAGATGGTGGATTGTTTGAGAACAAAATCGCATATAATGATAATTTCGCGGTAACTAAGGAAGGATTAAAATTTTATTATAACAATTACGAAATAGCTCCGTATGCTTCTGGACCAACTGAAATACTTATTACGTATTCGGAGCTTAACGATTTAATATCTAAAAATAGTATACTGAATTTTTAAAGAAAAAAATTCTTTTTCTAATTTTGTACTGTACTTAAGTAACCTATTTATAAAAAACTGTCACAATTAATAAACTTATTATCATTATTATAAATTGTACAGCCCAAACTTTTTTAAAAATAGTCCTGGGATAATTATCACCGACAAGTTTTTTGTACAGCTTTATATTACCGTGCAACCATGGTAATTCTTGTGGTAAAGGTCTGTTGTAGTAAATCCAATCCCAGAGATAATAAAATACATCCTCGGTGTACCAGGCAATGAGCCCCAGCAATACAGCCCAATGAACCGTGAATGCACAGGCAATGAAAATTGCAATATAGATCGAGGAACATATCAAAACCCATTGTGGATATTTAAAAATTGGATTGATAGCAGAATATGGTTTGTCTTCTCTTTTGAGCTTTTCTTTAGCTCCTTTCTCCAATAACAGAAAATCGAATGTACCCGAAATAAAATATCCTAATAATATTAATCCAAAAACAGTAAAAAATAACATTATATTTAATTATTTAACAACTCAGTGTTTCAGACAATAAATAAAATAATCATGTTCTCTGTTTGATGATGTCTTTTTTAACAAGTCTTATTAAAGGTCTTAGTTTTTTAATTAACAGATCCTTTCCGTTTGATAGTATTTCTAAGCATTGCCTTCAACAACTTCGAATAATATAAAAACTTTTCGCTTGTTTTCCAGTACGCTTCTGAACCTTTGGTGAACCCAACGTTCAGTGAGTTTTTTAATGATACGACACCTTCGTTACCTGCATAATAAGTTCTTCCTTTTCCAACGAATTTAGCTACGTGTGCATCACTACTTCCTGTAACACCAACGTTGATATGTTTTTCATTCATTGATTCAACAGCTGCAATGTTATATTTGACTCCCCTTCCTGGGACAGCATTGGTACATTCAATAGCATCGAATGGAATATCTTTAATCAAATCTCCGCAGCCAAGTTTAATAGATAATACTTTCTCAATTAATTGTGGAGTGTAAGGATGATGCGCAATCGCTAATCCCCCCTCTTCGTGTATCAGTTTGACTGTTTCTTTTGCACTCAAATTCATTGGAAACTTCTTCATAACAAACAACGCACCAACATGACCGTCCTTTGAAGAAATTTCTGTGCCCGGGACTACTGCAATAGGGAGCCTTCTTTCATGCACTCGTCTGCGAGCTTCAATAGCTCCTTCAATTTCATCATGATCTGTTATTGCAATAGCATCTAATCTCAAACAAATCGCTCTTTCAAGAACCTTATCTAAATCGTCACCATCAGACCATTGTGTATGAACATGGAGATCTGCTACATTTTGAAGTATCACACCTGCTTT
Organism: uncultured Ignavibacteriaceae bacterium; assembly: GCA_964472195.1. Taxonomy (GTDB): domain Bacteria; phylum Bacteroidota; class Ignavibacteria; order Tepidaquicellales; family Tepidaquicellaceae; genus BS750m-G4. The sequence continues at coordinate 9,168 of CAYYJH010000002.1, forward strand.
ATTTTTTATTCCAACCAATTTAAGCTTCGGTAAATAATATCGTTCATAATTAGTTGGCGACCATATTTGAAGATTTTCAACTTTCGATAAATCTTTTAGCGGATCTTTTTCGAATGATTTTAACTCTTCAAAATCTCTTGAAATTTGTTCTAATTCTTTTTCATTTCGATTCATATCGTTCGCCCTCTCGTTTGATAAAATAAAGAGATTTAATTAATACTATTCCATCCAGCTTGTCCTATCAAGACTTCTGTATTGAATTGCTTCACTAATATGAGCAGAAGATATTCTCTCTTCACCATTAAGATCAGAAATTGTCCTGCTGACTTTTAGAATCCTGTCATAAGCTCTTGCTGAAAGACCAAGCTTAGTTATCGCCATTTTCATTAAATCCTCGCTCTCAGAATCAATACTACAAAACTCTTTGATTTCTTTTGACGTCATATTTGCATTTGCATAAATCCCTTTCTTTCCTTCAAATCTTTTCAATTGTATTTTTCTGGCTCTTATTACTCTTTGCTTTATAACATCTGACTTTTCCGATTCTTTTTTACTCGATAGTTCCTGATAATTAACAGGATTTACATGAATGTGAATATCTATTCTGTCTAATATTGGTCCTGATATTTTTGAAAGATATTTTTGTATTTCATAATCGGAATACATCTCTGCTTCCTTTAGAGTACCTGCGGGGGTAGGGTTCATCGCTGCAACTAACATAAAGTTGCATGGATACTGAACTGATATTTTAGAGCGGGAAATCGTAACAACCCTATCCTCGAGTGGTTGCCTCATTACTTCGAGAACATTCTTCTTGAATTCGGTCAATTCATCAAGGAACAAAACTCCATTATGTGCAAATGAAATTTCTCCTGGTTTTGCATTCGGACCACCACCCACAATTGCAACATCGCTTGCTGTATGATGCGGCGAACGGAAAGGTCTTGTTGAAATTATCGAAGTATCCGAGGGTAATAAACCAGCTATCGAATGTATCTTCGTTGTTTCAAGAGCTTCTTCTATGGTTAGTGATGGTAGAATTGAAGGAAGACGTTTAGCGAGCATTGTTTTCCCCGATCCGGGAAGTCCGATCATAATAATATTGTGACTTCCGGCAGCAGCAACTTCCATTGCTCTTTTTACTTCTGCCTGTCCTTTAACGTCGGCAAAATCTACAACATAATTTAGATGTTTTTCAAATATTTCTTTTGCGTCAACTTTAAATGGGTCAGGTTTAATATCGTCATTAAGAAAATCGATAACCTCACGAAGTGTTTCAAAAGGATGAACATCTATGTTTTCTACTATTGCTGCTTCATTTGCATTATCCACGGGTAATATTATGCCTTTAAAATCATTCTTCTTGGCTTCAAGCGTAATAGGTAAAACCCCTGGTACATGCCTTAACCTTCCATCTAAAGAAAGCTCTCCTATAAATACATAATCGTGAAGTTTTTGTGGAGACACCTGAGAAGTTTCTGTTATAATACCTATTGCAATTGGAAGGTCAAAACCGGAACCTTCTTTACGAACATCAGCAGGAGCAAGATTTATTGTGATCCTCTTGATAGCTGGAAACAGGAACTCTGAATTCTTGATAGCTGCAGAAACCCTCTCTCTTGATTCTTTGACAGCATTATCTGGAAGACCAACGACTGAAAATGTATGAAGCCCCTTTTCAATATGTGTTTCAACTCGAATAACATAAGCATCAACTCCATAAGTCGCAGCTGTGAATATTTCTGATATCATACTATAAATTTAACAATTAATAATCAACAATACAAACTTTAATTTTTTTTCTTAAACACCAATCCGACAGGAACTCCTTTAAAACCAAAGTGTTCTCTGATTTTTTTCTCAAGAAACCTTTTGTAGTTATCCTTAATCAGCTTTGGCTCATTCACAAAAAATGCAAAGATTGTAGGAGCAGACTTTAGCTGAGTAATATAATTTATTTTTACCTCCCTGCCTCTTACAGAAGCCGGGGGAGTATTTTTAATCTCCTTTAGAAGAGTTTCATTCAGCAAGCTAGTTTTAACAATTTTTTTCCTTTCATCATAAATTACTTTAGCTTCTTCTATTACTTTATGAATCCTCTGCTTTGTTAAAGCTGATACAAAAATAAACTTTAGGAAGGTATAACTTTTTAAATGCTCGGTTATTTTCTGTTCGAATATTTTAGATGTCTTTGTGTCTTTCTCTATCAAATCCCATTTATTAATAACGATCAGTAGTCCCTTTTTGTGTTTTATCACATCCTCAATTATTCTTACATCGGATTTATCGAGTTTAAAAACAGCAAGTATTATATCGGATGATTTACTCATTGTATCAATTAATAGCTTCGCGTCGATAACAAGTATGGCAACATCACATCTTTGAATTGATTTATATGTTCTTATTGTAGAAAAGAACTCAAGAGACTCACTCTTTTTAATTTTATTTTTTTTTCTTAATCCAGCTGTATCAATAAATACAATTTCATCACCATAATATTTAATCACAGAATCTATGGAATCCCTTGTCGTTCCGGGAATATCAGTAACAATATTCCTATCCTCTTTCAATATCGCATTTATAATCGATGATTTCCCTGAATTAGGTCTGCCTATAACTGCATACTTTATTCTCTCATCTTCTTTTTCTTCAACCTCCATGAAGTCTTTTATTACAATATCAAGCAGGTCACCAACATTTCTTCCCGAGAGAGCAGAAATTCCTATGGGGTCTCCAAGTCCCAGAGAATAAAAATCAAAAGATCCCAAATCCCGCTTATCATTATCAACCTTGTTTACTACTAAAACTATTTTCTTGTTTCCACCATATTTTCTTAACAAGTTTGCAACTTCATGGTCGTAATGATGACTACCACTTGAAACATCAACAACAAACATAATAACATCAGCTTCATCTACCGCTAAAATAATTTGTTCACGTATTGCTTTGTCAAATTTTTCTTCAGAGTCCGGTATAAAACCACCCGTATCTATCAATAAGAATCTTTTCCCTGTCCAATCTGCTTCTTCGTAATTTCTGTCCCTCGTAACACCGCTCATCTGATGTACTATTGCAACCCGTCTCCCAACAATTCTATTGAACAATGTAGATTTTCCTACATTCGGTCTTCCTACTATAGCAACAATATTCTTCATAGTAAGAAAAATTAATTCTTAATCTGAACTCTTTCAATGTACTAAATAGAAGTCTAATTGTATAATTATGAAATTAAGACCTTTGTTAACATATAAATTTGATTGTAAATATATTATTTTATATTCATTAAACTTAATATTAAAATCTTATACTCCAAAGATTAATCGAAGAATGATAACCTATATACTTTTCGTTATTGGTTTTGTAATATTAATAAAAGGAGCAGACTTACTCGTTGACGGTTCTTCTTCACTTGCACGAAAGTTCCATGTTTCAAATTTAGTAATTGGCTTAACACTTGTTTCTTTTGGTACCTCAGCCCCGGAGTTAATTGTTAACATAGTCGCAAGTTTAGAAGGCAAACAAGATATTGCAATAGGAAATATACTCGGCAGCAACATCGCAAATACACTTCTGATTTTGGGTATCTCTGCATTAATTTATCCATTAGTTGTTCACAGGAGTACAGTCTGGAAAGAAATTCCCTTTAGCGTTTTAGCCGTTTTAGTTCTTGGATTTCTTGTCAATGACGTAATATTCGGAGGTGAAGAAACAGCACTACTTTCAAGAAATGATGGTTTAGTTCTTTTAGCTTTATTTGTAATATTTATGTATTATACATATTCAATAGCAAAAGATCACCATGAACAAAGCGACATCGAGATAAAAGAATTGAGTGTTCTTAAATCAATTATATACATTATACTTGGAATTCTAGGTTTGGGATTCGGGGGTCCTCTGATAGTCGACGGTGCTGTTAAAATTTCTAAGAATATTGGAATGAGTGAATCATTTATGGGATTGACCATAATTGCTTTAGGAACATCACTTCCTGAACTTGCTACTTCAGCAGTCGCAGCTTACAAAAAAAATTCTGATATTGCTATCGGGAATGTAGTTGGTTCAAATATTTTTAATGTCTTATGGATTCTCGGTATCAGTTCACTAATAAAACCTCTTACATTTAACTCATCTAATATTTCTGACCTTTACATGGTAGTTTTTGTAAGCATTATTTTATTCTTATCAATTTTTGTGGGTAAAAGACACTCGATTGGGCGGCTTGAAGGAATATTCTTCTTATTGATTTATGTTTCATATATTATATACCTTGTCTATAAAGGATAACTTATTTTATTTAATTAAAAACATGTTATGAAAGATAAGAGGTTATCAATAATTATTGGAGATATTACAGAACAGAAAGTCGATTCGATTGTAAATGCGGCAAATACAACTCTGCATGGTGGTGGTGGAGTAGATGGAGCAATTCACAGAGCTGCCGGTCCTGAACTTTTAGAAGAATGTAAAACACTCGGAGGGTGTCTGACGGGTGAGGCAAAGATTACAAAAGGCTATAACCTTCCTGCTAAATTTATAGTACATACAGTCGGTCCAATTTGGAGTGGAGGATTTAATAATGAAGAAGAAAAATTAGCAAATTGTTACAGAAATAGTCTTAAGTTAGTTGAGAAATATAATATTAAGACAATTGCCTTTCCATCAATTAGTACGGGTGCATACAGGTTCCCAATCGAGAAAGCTGCAAAAATCGCTGTCCGAGAAATCCGTGAATTCCTTATGAAATATGATACACTTGAAAAAGTTTTTGTAGTATGTTTCGATGAGAATACATACGATAATTATATCAAGATTCTTTATAAAAGCAAATAAATTTGTGTACTAATAACAAATTTAGAATTCATATTTCAAGCTGTAGCTCCGTAATGTGCTGTTCGGGAAATTTTAAAGAAGCGTGTCTTAAAATCTATATTTAAGCAAAGTCCATATTCCAATTACTCCATCAAGCCACTTTATTTTTTTACCATCCTCACGTGATCGTGGAACATAAGTGATTGGAACTTCATGTATCTTAATTTTTTTTCTAAGAACCTTCGATGTAACTTCTGCACAAAACTCAAACCCTTTACTTTCAAGATTAATATCTTTTAAGACATCTGTTTTCAAAACTTTGTAACATGTGTAAGCATCAGTAATTCGAGAACCATACAGAATATTAGACAACCAGCTCATAAAAAGAACTCCCCAGTAATAAATTATAGATGATCTTGGATTACGTGTAAGATTACGTGAACCATAAACAACCTTAACACCTGTATTGGAAAAAGGTTCTAAAACTTTACGGTAATTATCTTCAGGGTCATATTCCAGATCAGCATCCTGTATCAAAACAATATCCCCTTCTACTGCTGACAATCCCGTTCTGACTGCCGATCCTTTGCCTTCATTTTGTTTATTATGCAAAATTTTCAAGGGCAAATGGTCATCTTCATTCATCTTGTCAAGAATTTCCTTCGAACGATCGTCAGAACCATCATCTACAACTATTATCTCTTTTACCAAACCCGTTCTATAAACTCTTCTTATTATTTCATCGAGGGTTTTCTCTTCGTTAAAAACTGGTATTATAACAGATAGCTGCAAAATATTTTTTGTTAATAATTAGTTAACTCTGCTTACAAAAATTTTTAGTACGATATTCCCGTTTGTGATTCGAGATATTTAACTTTTTCCTTTAGCTGTTCATCATCAGGATTATTCAACAAATAAATGCGATAACAGTAAATAGCTTTATTAAAATCTTTTCCAATAAAATAAATGTTTCCAAGATTATTATAAAGATTCATTTGAAACTTATCTAAACTGCCGTTAGCATTTTTTATTATATTTAAATAGACGATTTCAGCAGTTCTGAAATCTTCACATTCTATTGCATACAGTGCAAGATTAGAGAGTCCCGTATAATTCTTTTTCTTTTCATAAAAGCCACTTACCCAATTGCTGATTCGTGACTTTGGTTTTATTTTAAATACATCGGTAATCTTTTCTTCTGTAATATTAGTATCAAACCCATTTAAAACTAAGACATCCTCAAGATTAATACCGGGAACGTTCGTAGCATAATCATTTCTCGCATAGACGATCGAGTTTTTATCTAAGTATATCATTCTCCAATCCGGCAGCGTTCTCAGTAATGATGACCAGTTGTTAGCAAAAGCATGATTGTATGCAATAAGCTGCGGTTCATATTTATCAATCAAAAATTTCAAACCACCTTTATTTAAACTATTTTGATACTCGGTATAAAATTCTTCTTTAATAACTTCAAGCCTGCCATCAATGAAAACAGGCTGATGAAGCGCCCAAACAAACCAGCTGCCAAATCCAAGCTGATTTATTAACCTGCCATCTAACTTGTTTTTTACTAAAAACTCAGTAGATTTTATAGGTAAAATATTTTCATTGAGTCCTATACCAAAATCAATCCCCATATTGTATGACGCAAAGTAAGCATTGTTGTAAACTCTAAGAGCAATCATTATTAGAACCACCGTCAGAACGTATGGGGCAAACTTTGAAATATTCTTGTATTTTATTATTAATTTCCTAAACCAAATATTATCAGAATAAAGACCGTTAATCGAGATTGCGATTATATTAACTGCATAGATTATAAAAATCGGGATGTTACGAATTTGTGAATAAGATATAAAAAAGAATGCAACCAGGATCAGAAATTCATGGAGCTTTCTTTTTTTTATAGTTATTAGAAAAAGAGAGAAACTTAATATACATATAGCATAATATATAAAGACCTCAAAATAAAAATTTTCAAGATCACCGGTAATATTAAACGGTGAAGCAAACTCACTAATTGTCACATTAAAGATGTTGGATGACTCCAGACGTGTAAACAAATAAAACGGTTGAAGAACAATCTTTTCGAAATATGGATTTAAAAATGTTACCAAGAAAGATGCAGCCGACCATTTAATAAGATACGTATCAAATCTTTTCTCGTGTATCCATACTGATATAAAATACGCTCCTATTATAAATAATCCCAGTATAAACAAACTCTGCACATTAACCCAAAACACCATCACAATCGGTAATAAAAACAATAGTCTTTTCTTGAAATAAAAATATTGATCCAAAAGTATTAGCACCAGCAATATTCCAATCCATGTCAATATTTCAGGACGAAAATGAAACCTGATCTGCATCGATAGAAGAGCAAATAACAATATTAAGACAGACAACCCGGTTTGCACTCCATCAAACATCATACGCTTATACAATAAATAAAATACGATTAAAATGAAAACTGTGTTCATAAGCGTTATGCCTGTATAGCTAAAAAGATTGTAAATCCCATAAACCATTACCTGGTAAAGCCAGTGCATGTCCACGTATTCATTGTTATTAACAGTGTATGTATATACGTCCTTATCCGGAACAGATAGATTTTCTGTGATCCATTGACCTCCCCGAAGATGAAAACCGATATCGTAATTATAGATTGTCCGGAATGAAAATAATATTATAAGGATAGTCAAGAATACTAACGGCAAAAACCATTTTGTTCTAAACAGCTCTTTCCAATTAGTCTTATATGATAGAATTGATGAATCTAATTCTTTTCTTTTTATTGAAGGATATTCTGATTTTAAATTCTTTTTTTTCAAACTCTACCTAATACATTCGAAATTTTATGAAGATGTGTGGGTGGAAATATTTTCTAATAACAACTTAGAATACACAACTTTGCGAATATAAATATTTATTTAAGAAAATTAAATGCTCACAACTCTATCGATTATTAAGGATGTGATTGTGTCTTTAGCATTCTTATAAATGAACTAATGTTTCGAGGATTTTTTCAGTTTGCGTATTTTGTATTTTTTTCTAATTAAAAACAAATCAATCCATAATTGAAAGAAGTATTTGATTTTTACTTTTGAATCGCTTTTATTAATCCATTTTTTGAGTGGTATTTCTAACATTTTTTTTAAGGCTTGATCTTTTCCATACAGATTAATCTTTCGAGCGAATAACTCTACATCAAATAACCATCTGGATATAAACGGCTCTTCAAATAATAGTAAAGATAACTCTTTAGTAAAGACCTTGCAACCGCATTGAGTATCGTACACTTTTAATTCTAAAATATTAGATATAAAGGTTGCAATAATTCTACCAGCAAAGTGCCGGGAATATTTTCGCTCAATCTTAGCCCCTATAATCATTATTCTCGACCCAAAACAAAATTCTATATCTTCTTTTATATATCCTGACAATCTAATACACTCCTTAAAAGGTGTTGATAAATCAGCGTCAAGATAAGCAATGTATGAATAATTAATGTTATTGCTGCAATATAGAATCCCCTTTCGTACCGATTCAGCTTTTCCAATGTTTTCAGTATTTGATAAAATATGAATACACTCTTGATTTTGAGATTTGATTTGGTTAAGAATCTCCAGAGTATCATCTGTAGAACCGTCATTAACAAAGCAAATTGTATTAGAGGGATATTCTTTCATGAATGAGAAAAATTCGCTCAACGGTAACCTATTTCCCTCATTATAACATGGAATTACAAAACATATATCTTTATCTAAGTTCATTATTTAAGTTTATAAATTGTGTTTATAGAATTGTTCATAACTTTTATAGAGTGCCATTTATATTTCGAATACTCTTCATAATCCTGCGGATGCCATCTATAGTTCGTTATAAAATATTTTGCATCCTTAAAATCTACATAATTAATTCTTTTATTTTCTTCCTCTGTTAAAATCATACTGTTTGCATAACCAGGATAATTATCAACAACTATATTTATCGTATCAGATTTATCAACATTAAGTATGTATTCAAGAGACTGTTTGTAAGAAACTCCCCAGTAATCCATCTCAAAATTTTTTCTCAAATGTTCTGGAGTACTATGGTCCACTAATCTGTTGAAATAGATATTCTGAAAAGGAAAGTTATACACCATAAAATATAATACTAAAGAAAAAGCTAAAACAAAGACACTTATTGCTAAAAACTTTATTTTTGTTTTAGACAGATAATTTAAACCATAAATCACTAATAAAACGAAAGAGGGGTAAATGAAATACAATTGCCTCCAACCATCATAAATTACTGATTTTAAAATAATAACTAATGCTATTGGAGTTATTAAACAGACTAAATATAATATAATGTTACGTTCTTTTATATTGGATAAAAAATGAGACGGATTCTTTGAAAATTTTACTAATAACAATACAATCCCAAATAAACCTGTTAACAAATAAACTATAGGAGTTGTTATTCCAAACCATACAATACCATAATACCAATAAAGGTTTCCTACATTAACTAACTCTCCATTGAATAACACGTAACCTTTCCAACGAAAAACAGCCATGTTCTTAAAAGCAAAAGCAAAATTTCCAAATGGATTATTCCATAAAAAAGGCCAGCTTATGATGATAGTTGCTAAAGTAACAGTAAATACGAGTAGTATTAAATAAATGTTTTGCTGTTGCAATTTTTTGTTTCCCCTGCATAAAAAATAATCAATAATTAAGAAAAACAGAACACAGCAAAATAAAAGTACACCTGCGATTCTAATATTGATTAGCAGCCCCAAACCAATTCCCGCAAGTATAAAACGGAAATTATTTTTCTTATCAAAAGCGATGGCAATAAGATAAAAGCATACAAGAAACATGGACATAAATGGAATATCTTTAGTATTGAAAAAGGAGTGTGCATAAAGGCGAGGATTCAAAACGATTAACAAAAAACCTATTGAGGCAAGTAGTTTGTTTTTGTATATAAAATCAACTAATAGAAAACAAAAAAACGCACTTGCTAAGAAAAAGAAATGTGTTATCAAGTGTCTTGATAAAAACACATCTCTGCTGTTCTCTAAATTCAATACTTTTTCTATCATAATTAAGGGCAATTCAAAAGCCACGCCATAATCTTTATCTTGGAAACTGAAAAGAGACTTATCTCCTTTAAACAAATAATTATAATTTAATTCACCAAGTCTGTGCTGTTGTAGTTCATCCCAGGAAATACCATATTCATCATAGGTAAATAAAGCAACGATACTTGCAGTTACTATCAGTACAATACCGATATAATTTTTAAATATTCTCATACATGTTTATTTTAACACACATTCTTCTGGATAAATTTGAACAGTATTTAAGTTTAATATTTATTTCTCTTGCTAAACAATCTCTATCATTGCAGGATAATAATCTGTTGATTATTATTTACAAATATAAAATTAAAAACTTGTTAAAAACATTGATTTCGGAATGAAATAATTATCATTATAAATTGGTGTTCAAGTATCAAGTATAAAGATGAAGATAAAAAATATTCTATTAAGATTATCTCTGAATAATAAATTACAGTGTACCCAAAAAGAAGGTTTATATGTCCCTAAAAGATTTAACTGCTATTAGTGCAATCAAATTACAATGAGATTATTTTAAAGACAGAACACTTTTCAGCTGGTTGAAAAATTATAAGTCAATTATAAAATTAGTATCAGCGTTTATATCTTTGATATAAAGTAAGAACAGCATTACACTGGTAACAGCCTTTATTGAATATCACACTTTTTCTACATACTATTAAATATGAGTTTACATCTCTCCTCAAAAAGAGTTCACAGTAGTCACTAGTTTACGTGAAGCATATAAATCGTGCTTCTTTCAAAATTGATATATTAATAAATATGTTATATTGTTATATTGTTTGAACTGATTCATTCTGATAAATCGGAGTTATTATTAAGTGAATGCAAAAGAATGTCCGAGCTTATAATACAAACGAGACTATCACCCCAAAAGCTTGTTCCTAATAACATACGACGGAGCAGGTTACTAAAATTGCTGGATGCTAATATTGACAAAAATTTAATCATAGTTTGCACTCCAGCTGGTTATGGTAAGACTACTCTATTAACAGATTATCTTTCATCAACAAATTTACAATATGCCTGGTTAACAATTCCCCAGGATGGAATAAACAATCTGTATTCACTTATTAACTATCTCGTACATTCATTAATTAAGATCAATGACAGGTTTGGGAAAAAAACACTTGAGGTCTTAGATATATTCCGGAAAGATATAAAACCGCAGAAAGATGAAAGCGAAATCATTGAAATCATTGTTGGTACATTCATAAACGAATTTTGCAATCTCTTTAAAAAAGACATAATATTAATTATAGATGACCTTCATTTTATTGAAGTCGAAGATTCGAAAAGTTGGTTAAATATTTTATTAAATGTCTTGATTAATAATATTCCGGAGAATTTACATTTAATAATCTCAACACGGCAGCTCCCGGATATAAATATTTCAAAATTCCAGTCAAAGAGAAACCTTTTATTGATTGGTACAAAGGATTTAAGCTTCAGTTATAAAGAAATAGAACTCTTGTTAAAAAAAAATTATTCTTTTAATATTTCAGAAGATAATATTGTACTATTAGAGGATGAAGTGAAAGGCTGGATTACGGGAATCCATTTAATCCTGCAGGCTTACGGCAGTGATTTCAGTCAATTGAAACCATTGGAAATTCGATATACAATACATCTTCCTGATAACATTTTTAAATATTTTGCAAACGAAATATTCGCCAAACTAAACGAAAATACTCAGGACTTTTTATTGCATACCTCATTACTGGAGATTTTTGAACCCGAAAGTTGTAATAAACTCTTAAAAATTAATAAAAGCAAAGGAATCATAAAAGAATTAATCCAAAAAAACTTATTCATACAGGAAACTGAAGTCGATACCAGGTCAAAAGATAAGAGTAAATTCTTAAAATATTATAACTACCATTCGTTATTCAGGCAATATTTGCAATCTAAATTTAGTGATTTAAAATCCGAAAAATATAAAAGTGATTTTTTAAAAAGGGTATCTAAACATTATCTTGAAATGGATGATTATGTCTCTGCAGTTGATTGTTCCATTCTTGCTAAAGATAATAATAAAGCCATCTCATTAATAATCAAAAACTCAGATGCTTTTATAAAAGAATTCAAATTTGAAAATCTTAGAAAATGGCTTTATTCAATGCCAGTAGAAATCCTTAACAACAATCCACATCTGTTATTCTACATGAGCTTGATCAACCAATATTTTTACTACGATATTGAAAAATCCTTAGAATACCTTGATAAAGCGTTTTACAAAATCAGGAATCAAAAAAATAAAAGTCTACTGTATAACTGTCTTATACAAAAGGCAAAACTATTAGAGAACTATGGAAAATATGAAGAAGCTGAAAAAACTCTTAACAAACTTCTTAAAATAAAAATAACACAAAAAAATAAAGCGTACATATTTTTCCAATTGGGGGAAATCAAATTCCGTAATAATAAATTAGAAGATTCAATTTGTTTTCTCAGTCGATCACTTGAGTTGTGTCAAAAAAATAAATTAGTTGAAATGAAATCAGAGGTTCTCGTTTTTTTCGGAGAGGTATATTTATGCAAGGGGGATTTCACAAAATCTTTATACTATTTGGAGCAAGTTAAGGATCAATTTTCTAAGATTGGTACAAAACATTATTTGTATACATGTATGACAAGGGTTTATTGTCATCTGGGAGATTTTGAAAAAGCAAAGGAAACGCATAACAAAGCAAAAGAGCTTGTAGTCTTTTGCCCCTTTCTTCTTTACAAGATAAGAAATTTATTTACCGAATCCGAATTGAGGTTTTACTGTGGTGATTATGAGGAAACAATAAAAATATTAGATGAATTTTATTTACTAACTACAAAGAGTGGCTTTAAAGGCTATAACTACATCATTTTTAAGTATAAGGGTTATGCATTTTATTATCTAAAAGAATTCGATAAGGCAAAACAAAACTTCAAATTATCTTTAAATTATATTGGAGAAAGAGATACAGAAAAAGAGAAGAAACTTGAATTTGAGATTGCAAATTCAATTTTAATGAAAAAAATCAGCTTGAATGATTCTATAGAAACATCATTTTTAAAGGCATATAAATATTATGAGAATAAGAATGATAAATTTGAAATAGCTCGAATTAGTTTTCAACTTGCAGATTATTATTTTAAAAAAAATAATCTTACTAAATGCCTAAGATATTTAAAAGAATCCTTGGTTATTTGTTCTGAAAAAGATTACATCGCACTATTACAGGAGGATATCTTTAGTACAAGATACTTGTTCGACCTGGCAATTTTGAATCCGGATTTTAAAAGCGAAAGGAATTTCGTAAAACTACTGTTTCAAAATGTATTTAACAGACTTGATTTAGAATGGTTATCCGATGAATCAAAAGAAAGGCTGTCAATCCAGATTGATTGCTTGTATGATATCAATATGAAAACATTCGGTGGGCTGGAGTTTTTCATAAGAGGTGAAAAATTACAAGCAGAAAAAAGACTAAGGCATAAAAGTAAACTAATTCTTGCCTATTTATTGCTTTATCCAAATGTCAGACTTACTAAAGATAAAATCATAGATTTGTTTTTCACAGACATTCCTCTGGAAACAGTGGAAGATGCATTTCATAAGATTATTTCTGATCTAAGAAAAGCCACCAGGTTAGAGCAGTTCGATTTAATCCTGTACGAAAATAAAATCCTACATCTGCATGATAATGGTTATTATAAATCTGATGTAAAAGAATTTAGCAGATTTTACAGCTTAGTATTCTCTTCAGATATTAAAATAGAAGAAAAGATAGAACATGCGAAAAAAGCAATAGATCTATATCGAGGCGAATTATTGGAAGGATTCTATGAGTCCTGGTGCGAAGATATCAGGCAGGAATATTCATCTAAATCTATCTCAGTTTGTGAAGAGCTTCTTTCCTTACTTTTTAAGAGGAAAGATTATGATGATGTAATTGTATATTCCGGCAAACTCCTGAACTTTGACAGAACAAACGAGAACGCATTTCTTTATTTAATTGAATCTCATGTAAAACAAGACAACATCAAAAGAGCTAAGGAAGTGTACTCAAATATGTTAAATACATACAAAAGAGAGATCGGAGAAAAACCCCCTGAAGATATTATTAATAAGATCAAAAATCTTATCCCATAAACATAGCATTTCCACTAGTTTAAAATCCTCTTCCTTTCTATATCATAATAATCACCGGAATTTCCTTCCCTAAAGGTAGATTCTTGTCAGGTTTCTGTCAGGTTATAATTTATCTTTGTAATAAAGAAATAAATTATACCTGAATCTAATCATGGCAAAAATAAAACTTGGACACTTAAAAATAGATACTCCAGAAAAAATCAATTTAGCACGGTACATAATTAGTAAAATGACAAAAAATCCCAATTTCAAAGAACCTGTTCCTTATATATCAGAGCTCAAAAACAAATCAGATGAATTGGAAATGATATATAAAGATGTTCAGCATAAATATGAGTCTTCTCAAAATACGTATTCTTTACAGGAAAACGTTGAAAATGAGCTCGATGATTTGCTTACAAGGTTAGCTGCTCATATTGAGAAGGAAAGCAAGGGAAACGCAAAAAAAATAAAATCGACTGGAATGCAGTTAAGAAGAAATACATCACACGAAGGGCAAATAAATACACCTCTTAGGCTTTTTGCAACTGCGGGTGACTTTGCCGGTGAAATAAATCTTTTGTGGGAGCCTGCAAGGTCAGCTAACTTCTATAAATTAGAAATAAGTTCTAATTCGAATGATATTTCACCAGTTGTAAAAATTGTATCAAAATCAAATTATAGTGTAAATGGTTTAAAAAGCGGTTTGAAATACAGTTTTAGAGTTGCTGCAATAAATTCAACTAAACAAGGCTCATGGAGTCACCCTGTATCGAAATATGCACCATGATCTTTAAGGATTTTAATATCATAACAAAAATTTTTAATAATCAAAAATAAAAGGAGAAAAGAACATGTCTAAAAAACAAAACACAAGAAGAAAAACAAACATTCAATACTAAAAACAAATTATTCAAAATTAAAATCTAAAGGAGAAAAGAACATGCCTAAAAAACAAAACATATGGAAAGCGAAATTAATATTTACATTATTAATTTCAATAATTTACCTTTTACTTATAAACTCTGGAAATATACATGCACAGGTAATACAGGAATGGGTATCCAGATACAACGGTCCCGGTAATGGATGGGACGAAATTACTACGATGGCAGTAGATGCAGCCGGTAATATTTATGTAGCAGGCTGGAGTATTGGCAGCGGGACAGGATCCGATTTCGTAACTATTAAGTATGATTCTTCCGGTGTTCAGCAATGGGTCCAGAGGTATAACGGACCAGGTAATGCCACAGATATAGCCTGGGCAATGGTAATTGATGACTCGGCTAATGTATATGTAACAGGTGAAAGTTCAACCAGTGGGACGACGAATATTGATTATGCTACAATAAAATATAATTCAGCTGGTATATTGCAGTGGGTTCAGAGATATGCCGGACCGGCATCTGCCGGTGATTGGGCATATTCAATTGCAGTTGACAGGTTGCATAATGTATATGTAACCGGCGGGAGCATTGCACCTGCCACTTATTCCGATTATTTAACCATTAAATATAATTCTGCCGGTGTACAGAAGTGGGTTCAAAGATATAATAATATATCAACAAACGGAAATGATATAGCCCGCTCAATAGCTGTTGACACTTTAGGATATATATATGTTACAGGAAATAGTGACGGTTGGTATGCTGATTACCTTACAATTAAATACGATACAGCAGGTGCTATTCAATGGATAAGACGCTATGACGGTGCATCCGGGATAGGGGCTGATAATGCCCGCTCTGTTGCTTTAGATAATTCGGGAAATATCTATGTTGGCGGATATAGCTGGGGGAGCGGATCAAACTTCGATTATGCCGTAATAAAATATAACTCCTCAGGCGATTCGCTCTGGGTGCGCAGGTATAACGGTCCTTCAAACAGCGATGATAGGTCGTATCAAATTGCCTCCCTAAACTCAGGTGATGTATTTATGACTGGTGGGAGCCTTTCAAGCCCTTCGGGTTTTGACTTTGCTACCGTAAAATATGATTCTTCCGGCACGCAGAAGTGGGTACAGAGGTACAACGGCCCGCTTGGCTCAGGAAACGATGATGCCTATTCCATTACTGTTGATAGTTCTGGTAATGTTTATGTAACAGGCCGCAGTATGGGAACCGGGTCAAATTACGATATTGCTACAGTAAAATATAATTCATCAGGAGTCCAGCAGTGGGTTCAGAGATATAACGGACCGGGAAATGGCACCGATTGGGCTAATTCTATTCTGGTTGATGATTCGGGAAATGTTTACGTATCAGGACTAAGCGCCGGGAGCGGAACTTCAAACGATTGTGTTACAATTAAATATTCTCAGGTCCTCACCGGCATAACGCTTATATCATCAGAAATACCTAATGACTTTTCTTTATCACAGAACTATCCGAATCCGTTTAATCCAAGTACAAACATACGGTATTATTTGCCAAAGAAAAGTTTTGTGTCAATGAAAATTTATGATATACTTGGAAGAGAAGTTGCAACACTTGTAAATGAGAGATTAAATGCAGGGCTTTATGAATATATCTTTGATGGTGCTGGTTTGACAAGCGGAATTTACTTTTACAGGATAAAAGCTGGTGAATTTATTGAAACCAAAAAGATGTTGATGGTAAAATGAATTATAATTAATAAACACGAAAATGAGGGAGTATAGATGTTTTCTATGCTCCCTTGTTTTATTATGTACATTTTTTTACTTCTCTGAAAATATTAACTTTTATTAAAATAAAACGTAACTTAAAACAAGAATCATCTCTTTTTATTAATCATACTGAGAAAAAATAAAGATCCCTGTATAAATATTATGAAACGTATATTATTCTTACTATTACTGTTCGTTAGTTTATATTTACAATCATACTCACAAGATAATTACAATGGAATCATCAAAGGTAAAGTAATCGATGAGGAAATTCAAAGCCCTGTTGAAGGTGCTGTTGTTGAAATTCTAAACACAGTACATAAAACTGGCACAGACGAATACGGCGGTTTTGTTTTCGAAAATTTAAAATATAACACTTACCAAATTAGGGTATCGGCAATAGGTTATAACCCGATTATAAAATCGGATCTTGTCGTCTATGCAAGCAAACCACTACCGATAACAATAATAATGAAGCCGAAAGGTTACAAAACAGAAGTGATAGATGTTGAAGCAAATTTCTTTCAACAGAATTCGGATATAAATATCAGTTCTCTGAACCTGGACTTCGAAGAGATACGCAGAGCTCCAGGTGCATCAGAAGACATTTCGAGAATGCTTCAAACCGCACCGGGTGTTTCCATTGGAAACGACCAGAGAAACGACCTCATAGTCAGAGGAGGATCACCTTCTGAAAACCTCATCCTGATTGACGGTATCGAATTCCCTAATATTAACCACTTCGGTACGCAGGGCTCTACAAGCGGTGCTATTGGATTCATAAACGCAAATTTCATTCTTGAATCTGACATATACACTGGAGGATTTCCTTCCCTCTATGGAGACCGGCTTTCGAGCGTTGTTAATATATCTTTCCGCGAGGGTAACATAAAAAGAATTTACAGTGACATCAATCTATCGATGGCAGGATTCGGTGGAATGCTCGAAGGACCATTAACAGAAAAAGGTTCCTTCCTTTTTTCCGTGAGAAGAAGCTATCTTGAACTACTGCATAAAGCAATAAGACTTTCTGCCGTTCCGAACTACTGGGATTTCAATCTCAAAGCCGTATATGATTTCAATGAAAACAACAAGCTTTCACTTATAGGATTAATGGGGCTTGATAAGATAGATTTGTCAGGAGATACAGATGATGAGAATCCATACGGTGATGCCAATTCAAATCAGAAATCCTTTGCTGCAGGATTAAATCACAGAAGAATATTCGATAAAGGATTTCTACAAACCATACTTTCTAACACATTTGCTTCTTACAATTCCACCCAACTCGAGAAAGAATCTAATGAAATAAGATTCGATAACAATTCGTTCGAAGATGAGATAACACTTAAAACAGATCTGAATTATCAACTATCCAGGAAATTCATACTCAATGCAGGGCTCGGTGGAAAATACGTCTTAATTAAAAATAATTTATATCTTAAGGGTGATACTAGCTATGCAGGCTTTATTTATGAAGCCATCGATGCTAATAACGAAGAAAACACTTACAAGCTCTTTGCACATTTTAACCTGACGAACAAACTTTTTAATGATAGGCTGATAATAAATGCAGGTTTGAGATACGATTATTTCGATTACACTAGATTGAAAAGCACTGTATCACCAAGAATAGGGTTATCATACAAACTTAATGCAATAACCTCTCTAAATGCAACATACGGAATTTTTTACCAAACACCGACTTATTTATGGATAACATCACATCCTAACAACGTGAACCTCAACAGCATCAGGAGCGACCATTACATATTAGGCATCGAGCATTTCTTCGCATCCGATCTAAGAGCAACAGTTGAGGTTTATGAAAAGCGATACAAGGATTATCCTGTCTGGAAAGATATACCAACGTATATACTAATAGATGGGGGTTCTGACTTCGGGCCAAATCTCGTTGGAGAAGCAGTTAGTGCGGGTAGAGGTTATGTAAGAGGATTTGATATTTCTATACACAAAAAACTTTCTAAGCACGGATTATACGGAATGATTAACTACTCTTACAGCTACTCACGTTTTACTGCTTTGGAGGGTGGTGAAAAACCTGGTGCATTCGATCCTACACATCAATTTACACTTATTTCCGGTTACGAGTTTGCAAGTGATTGGCTGGTTGGATTTAAGTTTAAATACGCTGGCGGCAGACCTTACACTCCCATAGATGAAAATGCTTCAAGATTAGTTGGCAGGGGTGTTTTTGCAACGGATAACTTTAATAGTGAGAGATATCCTTATTACATGAGAATCGATCTTAGGTTAGATAAAAAAACAGATTTCAAAAGTACAACGATTATTGGATATATTGAAATTCAGAACATATTAAACAGAGACAACATATTTAGCTACTTTTGGAATGAAGATAAAAACGAACTCGGTACAATTTACCAATGGTCATTTTTTGTGGTCGGGGGAGTGAGTATTCAATTCTGAGATTATCTTGTTAGTCAATATAGTAACTAACAAGAAAGGTTAGAAGTATTAAAACTAAAACTACAATTGTTGTAATGGGAATGTACTTCTTTAAACGACCCTTTAGAGACAACTTTCTCTTTGCATCGACTTCATCAAAGAAATAATCTCCATCAGAAGGTTCCCAATTATATATTTTTTTTGTGTCTTCTAATAAACCCAAAAGCTACGGAAATATTTTTAACGATAAATATATGAAAATTAAAAGCGAAAATATACAAAGAAGAAATTTCAATTATATCCGGTATGTTATTATTCACTGGTTGAAAATCTCAACTGTAACACATTATAATGGCTCAATGTAACCTCACCAAACCTTCGAAATAATTACTCTAGCTATTAGATCATCATACTCACCGTACCGGTAACTTGTTTCCCTATAAAAACTCTTTTCAAAGTTGAATTTTAACGTTGCTAAATCCCACAAAGGAATCGAAGAAGTAAAGTAAAATCTTACTTTGCTATTTCTTTCTTCTTCCACCATGTAATTAATACCCAGCATATTATTCCAGATATCGAAAAAAGTATATGAATTTCCAAGATTAAGAGAAACAATGTTTGCACTGCTGTCGGAACTGTTTATCGTATAACCAAGACTGCCTGTTACCGACCATGGAAATTTCACAAAACTCAAACTGTTACTGAGAACAAAATTAATTATGCTGAAATCACCTACACCCGAGAAAGAACTACTGTTCTGCATAGATACAAACAGGTTTGTCGAATTCACATAGTTCTCATTATATTTGTTAATACCCGTTATCAATGAAATAATCGATGTACTGTTATCTATTTTTAAAGAATCTACAGTCGCATCATTATAAACGGAGTTGGGTCTGAAATCCAGTATGATATAAGGCAGTTCTTTGAAGTTAAGTTTCATTTTGACTCCGTATTTTGCATAAGTCGAGGTATATGGATTCATAGGTGCAACGTTGTTTTCGTCCTTCTGAATAAATGCCGATATCTGAATCAACTTCTCCAGGAAATTCTGCTCAATCCTGAATTTGAAGCCTGTGTTGTCTTTCCTGATATTCGGTGCCCCTAAGGAAGTGAACCCAGGACCAACAAGTATGTATTCCCCAGATAACTTTGTTTGTGATTGTTCAATTTCATACGAAGTTTTAAATGTGTACATAAAATCGAAAGAACTGCTGATCTTCGGATCGAGAATGCTCTTTAAAAAACCGGGAAAGTCTTCAGAAACGAGATCGGGGCTTGTCACATCGCGTGTGAGCATCGAGCCGACAGCTTCTCCTTCGAAAATTAATTTGTTGTTTAGTAATTTCAGTTTCCCATCTACACCAACCAGGATATTTTCTTGAGGAGCAATATCGATTGTATTTTGGGTTGCTGAAAGTGAGTTTTCACTATCCCATGCTTTCAAAACAGTAAAATGGAAATGACTTTTTTCTTTTCCACCTATACCAATTTTTCCTGCGATAAGTTTTCTTGAAAAGTTCGTTTCTGGAATAGCACTAAGATTCTTTATACCCGAAGCAGCGAAGTATAACAATCCCGGGTTAAACTCGAGGTCAGCACCAGTTACCTTTGTACCATTTAACGTATATTTGGAATAATTAGGATAAGTTTCACCCATCCCGAGTGTCTCAAAATACGAAAGAACTTTTAAATAACCAGCTACATGTTTGTTCTCTTTTATTTTTTGTTCAGTCATGTCTTTTAACATCATAGGGTTAAAAAGAAAAGCAAAACTATTCATGTTCTGCTTTGACTCATCCTGCTGAGTATCAAAGTATAAATTAAAAGTAAAAGGTACTCCATAGATTATCAATTTTGGATCAAAACTAAGATTCGCAAAATTCCTCGGCATATCGGATCCCGTTGACTGACGACTTGAATGCTGTCCGGATATTCTGTAAGAGCCAATTAATTTGAAGTTGGATTCTTCATCATCTTTTTTATTTACTAAACTCAAAAAATTATTATATGATTGAAAAAATTTGTTCCTGGATTGTCTTCTTAAAATTAACCTCTTTTCCTTTAAGAAATCCTTTTTAAAATCACTTGATGCAGAGTATATGTTTCCAATATGAGAGAAGTTTGTTTCAGCATGCTTTTCTATTTTACTATAATTTTCAACATCAACTTTATAGCCAACATTATTTTTGACTTTACCCTCTAATTCTTTTTTTATTTCCTCATTTGTCTTTCGAATATTTTGTGTAATAGAATAATACGTAAATTCCCATATCTCGCTTTCGGAAATCTCTAAACCATCTATGAATGTTTTTACTTTCCACGCATACCTGTTCCCGGGAATCATCTGTCTTGCAGCAAGAGGATACTGAAATAAAGTTGGTGCAATATTGTTTTGTCTGAACCATGCAGGGTTTGAGAGCATCGCATAATAAGCAGTCTGCCTTTCAAGAATTTCTACAACAGTTAATTCATAAGTAATATTTCTTCCATGAGGTAAGGGAATGGGCGGAAGCCAGTTAAACATTGGCAGAATACCCCTCACTGTTTCTTTATCAAGCGGTGATATTAATTCGGACTGTGTTAGGTTTAAAATTTCGTAGTTGTTACAAAACGATCCTAACGGTTGATTTGTGCCGGCATCCATAACGTAAAGACAGATGTTGTACGTCCCGCTCTGTAGTGTGCCTGTCTTATTAAGTGTTTCTTCAACATTATTAGTATACTTTTCAATGTCAATAGGGCTTATTTCTTGTGCGTTTACTTTTTTCACACCTGCGGGTAATAAAAATACAGAAGTTGTAGCATCCATATGTCTTTGTAAACCGCTTTCTATAGTTGCAAATAAATAGATGTTTACTGGTTGTCCTGGATTATTTAATGTTACCTTCCATAAATCTTCAGCTTTGAATTGAAACGGTGGTGGTTGTTGAAGCTGAATTGTTATCTGAGCGTTAGCATAAACCGTGAAAAATAATGTAAATGTTAGGAATGCTAAAAGAGAACTACTATTAATTTTTAACAAAGTATTTAATGACTTAATTTAAAAAAACTATCTGTTTAAAATTCTAAACGAATTTGTTTTTTAAATCTATTTCCATAGTATATTCCAGAATCTTCTATTCATTCAATTTCTTTAGTTCATCTAAGAAATCCTTATGCCGGCTATTGGCTTCGGCATCCTCCCCAATATGTTCATGATCTTTCTCAGCATCCTGCACAACGTCTGGAGGATTACCTCTTTTCGTTCTTGCCCATTCGAGCATTTTTCTACAATAATCATCCCACCATTCAGGATTATTCCTGTTCTTTAACTGTAACTGTATATGCAATAATTCAAGATTAAAAAATCGCTTTATTCTGACGCCAATGTTTATATTCCATAATTTTATCGTAGTGAATCTTCATATTAACTTCAAATTCCAGTTTCTTATTTTCATAATCCCATTTTTCAGGCATTTCAGCTTCCCCTTCAACACGGTTATCCGATTTTCTGGGAGTGCTTCCCCAACCATCCCATTTAATCACGATCTTAACGGGTGTCCCATTACAATCGTGTTCAATTGTTTTCTCACCATTTTCTATAAGGGCAAGAGCATCATCAATGGAGTGTATTCTGTCTGCAATACTTTTATGTTCAATAATATTTTCTAACTCACTTGCATAAGTGTTTCTAAGATAAGTCTCCAGATTAGATTCAACAGAAGTAGATGATTCTATATCGCTGTCATCATGTGAATCAATTTCAGATTAAACTGTATAGATTTTATTAGTTATTTCTCGTTTTTTTTATTTAGAAATGAATAATTTTCATAGATTTTCTTTTTCATCAACCTGCTACTTTCTTTTCAAAATCTACGATAGCTTTCTCGAAATCGTCTAATTCCTTTTTAACATTAAGAACATCATCCAGGTTTTTCATATCCTGAATATTACTCCTATAATCTTGTACTCTTTTACGTAGTTGCTTTTTTTCATTGTTTAAAGTTTTATCTCTTGTTCTTATTTTAAGAATTCTGTCATCCAAACCTTTAAGGCGTTTCAAAAACTCATCTCTTTTTTTACTTACATAATCTTTTATTTTTGTTTTAATATCTCTTCTTGGAAAAGACTTGCTCAATCCCGAAATCCTGAATTGATTAATGCAAACTCCTCTTCCATTTGCGTAATTTGCCGATCCATAAGTTCGGTTAGAGTCATTGCCGGTTCCATTTACACCGTCACAAAATATATTTCCAATAAACTCTCCCGAAAAATTTTCTATATTATCGTATCTCATAATACATTTTAAGTGACCGCTTCTTAATCCATGCATTAAAAGTTTATTCTTATTTTTCATCTCTCCATGATGATAAACATTAACTCCATGGGCTAACTCATGTGCAACTAACTGGCTCAACTTTTTATTGTAATCTAAATTTTTCTCAGTACAGGTTCTTTTAATATCAGCTTTTGATTTAAGTACTATTTTCTTGACCCAGTTCGGTGGAGTTGGATTCTTGGTAGTTGTATAAGTCCATCCTGTAAAACCCTCTTTCGGTGTACCAACCATAATTTGCAATCCGCATTGATCAACAATATGGCTTTTACTCGATTTTGAATAATTAAAATTTATTACAGTGTAAAAATTCTTAATCTTGTCAAACTGTTTATCATTTATTCTATGGACTTTTATTCCCGATGCACTCTCAAAAAGACCTGTAGGCAAAGAATCTGGATTAAAGACGAAGAGATCCTTTATTTTTGTATTAGTTCTTGTATGATTATTATCACCGAAAACCATGAAACCCCTGTACTCTTCATAACCCGTCAAACCGTCTCCTTTATAGCCATCTCCTATCGGTTTATCATCTATATCTTCCTTTATATCTTCAGGGTCCTTCATCTTTTTACCGTCAACTTCCCAACCGTTATCAGCAATATGATTCTCGTCTATATCTCTAGGAATTGTAACTCTATTATCTTTATATTCTTTTTTCTTTTCTCTTCTTTGAGGATGAGTTACTGAATCTTTATTTACCGGAACCGGAATGTAATAGGGCTTTTGTCTTTCTGTAGAAGCTAACCTATCGCTTCCAAAACTTTTATTTATATTAGCAAAAGAACGTAGAAATCCGTAAGAACCATAATCGTTAGAGTGAACTTTTATAGTGTATTCATTTTCAGGATTCTTCGTTCTCGCTTCTACATAGAATTTCTTATCACTGCAATCAGAAGAAAATTTCTTATTCTTATAGTTAAAAGCCTCATGTTCATCTTCATCTTTAAATTGTAAATCACGGCATTGTTTTGCTTTTGTCCCGGACGTAGGTATTGGATAATTCATGGTTATGCCGGGCTCTCTCGAAACATTCATTAATTCAAAGTAATGAATTCTTCCCGCATGTTTCGGAGCAGGTTTCCACTCGTCACCATCCTTGTAAACAAGTTTTGAAGTTAAAGACAAGAAATTATCTTTCTCAGGTAACCACTCCAAAGGTGTCGTTGTCAATTTAACACCGGGTTTAATAACTGTAATCAGGTTTTTAAGTGTATCTTTTTTCACTTTGTCTCCTAATTGAACACTTTTCTCGTTAAACGTTTTAACAAAGAAAGAAACATCTAATTTGTCGCCTTTTATTTTTTGCGGGGCTTCGTATATCACAAATCTTCCTTTAGCAGTTTGGCTCCTTTTATAAACTTTATTTCTACCAGATTCAAACCCCGTAATAAAAGATCCCTTATTTTTCGGAACTTTCCATTGCCATTGTACATTGTCTTCTAATGGAACGTCTTGTTTAGTACCGGGACATGACGGATCTGTTGACAGACATTCTAATTTCAAAATATCATTTTCTTTATGATCTGCAGCTTCCAATACAATCCATTCCCCAGTAAGCAATCTACTGTTTTCTTCTATAGAGGGTAGTTTAACAATCGGAGTTTTAAGGTCATCCGGACTATCCCAGCCGGGGTCCTTACACTTACATGGGTCGGATTGAACCTTCTTCTTGGAAGGAGCTGAAGGCAAACCAAAACCACCACCTTCAATTTTGACGCTATAACTGTTTCCATTGATTCTTTTTGTTGTTATAGTAATTTTCTTTGTAACATCGGGGTCATGCCTGTTTCCTCCCATAGCATCGATTACCGTTAGCTTAATAATAGTCTTTTTTATACCACTTGTATTCTTTCCTTTATCTTTAATAGGTACATAGGGAGGTTTAAATATTACATTGTTACCTTCGGTTGAATCCACTTTTTTCGGAAGACATCCCACTTTAACAAAACTTCCTTCACCTTCTGAAATTTTCCATTTAAACTTTACTCTGCCTGATAACGGTACATTTACCGATGAAACCGATTTACAACCCGCACACGTCCATATCAAAAGATCATAATCCAAACCACTGGCGATTAGAGGAATAAAATCGTCACGGTTAATTTCCTTTTCACCCTTAACGAGATTTATCAAACCTCCGTCCATTTTTGGCAGGGGACTTATTTTTAAACTTGATAAGCAATTCTTAGAAGAATCAGTTGTTGTAACCGGGATCTTTGTAGTATCTTCACTTAACCTGTATAACTTGTAATCGCAAAAGAAACTATTAACCTCGCTCTTCCCATCATTCTCACCAACCGGATTATTAAATGGATCGAGTGATACAACCTGCCATGCATATTTCGTGCTGTCTTTAAATTCCATAGCAGATAACGGATATTGAAAAATTCTATTCATGATATCTTTTTCTTCAAACCAGGAAGGATTAGTTTGCATCGCAATCTCGGGGGATTGGTTTTCTCTGACTTCGACTAATTTAATCTTATACTTTACATCTATACCAGGTCGTAATGCCTGCATCCATGTAAATAGTGGTCTTTTATTCACAATTGTTTCACCATCGTTCGGAGAAATAAGCGTAGGCGCCGGAATCATTTCTATATTGTGTTGAATGCAATCAAAACCACAGTTGTGGTTTGTGTTTGCAAATCTTACGTAAACACACATTTCATAGTTCCCTGCAGGCAAGCTACCTGTTCTAATCAAACTCTCCCGATATATTGGATCAGGATTGGGGTAATCGATTGAAATTGGCTCTAACTCATTTACCCTGACAATTTTAACACCGGAAGGTAAATTGATGTTTGAAGTTGTCGCAGCTGCGATTAATCCAGCATTCTGTTCTGTCAAAGTTCCATAAAGATATACATCTAAAGGATTCTGAGAAGTGTTATTTAGATTGACCTTCCAGAAATCTCCTATATGAAGTTGATTCGGAGGTGGCTGCTGGATAGTAACTGTTACCAAATCCTGAGAATAAGTGTATCTTAAACTGATTAAGAAAACAAATAATATTAGATAGTACTTAGTACATATATTGAATAATCTCATTGTTTTACCCCTGCTATTTACTTATAGTGTTATTATTAAGATTCAGGAAATATTATAGCAAAACATATATTTGTAGAATATAGTAATTTTAATATTAAAATATTAAAGTATTTTATATTTATAATTATATTATCGCTTTAGTTTTAATAATAAGTTAAAAACAGTGCTTTCTTTCATTTGTTCTTATTAGAATTTGATAAAATAACTTGATTATTTATTACTATGACTTCTATGTTTAAAAAATTTTTAGTTTTGTTTGTAACCATACTATTAGTATTTTATTTAAACTAATAGTTACATTTGATAAGCAATTATTTTTCGCAATTCTTTTCTCAGTACAAGAATATTAAAAAAACTTTTTTAATAATACCTTTTTAATTACCATAAGATGAAACAATAGCCCTTTAGCATCAATCAAAAAAAAGAATTGAAAACTTATTAAATCAGGAAACGTAACACACATTATGCCCGCAACTACAAATAATTTATTGGCAGTTTTAAAATTTATTAAATTTCGTATATTTCTTATTGCTTAAGCAAAAACTTCTGAAAAAATGAACATTAAAAAAGAGGAGATACAAAAAGAATTAACTTCCATTCCAAATAGTAATAATGAAGTGAAAGAAAAAATTGATGAATTAATTGATTTCTCTTATGAATTAAGAAAAAGCAATCCACAAAACGCTTTGACTTACAGTAAAAAAGCAATGCGTCTTGCATTGGAAAACTCTTATGATAAAGGAATCGGATATAGTCTTCGGAATATCGGGCTTTGTGAATGGCGTTTAGCAGATTACAGCTCTTCTATTGAAAACTTATCAAAATCGATAACCATATTTGATAAACTTGAAGATAAAATAGGTAAAGCAAGCGCGCTAAATGGTATGGGTATCGTCTACAGAAAATTGAGAGATTACACAAAGTCTATTAAACTATATAATGAAAGTTTGAACTTATACAAAGAATTAAAAGACAAACATGGTGAAGCTCTTACTCTGAATAATATTGGTGTTATATACGCAAGGCTGGGAGATTTTTTTAAGGCTATAAAGTTATACAATACAAGTCTTCAAATATACATAGATATTAGAGATAAATACGGGGAGGCAATCTCTTTAAATAATATAGGTTTTGCTTATATGAACCTTGGTGATTATACACAGGCATTAAGTTCATACATTAAAGCACAAAAAATATCTACTCGAACAAATAACAAACAGGGAGAAGCAGAAGCACTATCTAACATTGGAACTATATATAATAATTTAAACGAATACGAAAGAGCATTAAAGTATGAAAAACTTGGACTGAAAATCAAAGAAGAAATTAACGATAAAAGGGGACAGGCAAATTCCTTAATTAATATCGGGAATACATATCACAGCCTTGGTGACCTGGACCAAGCCCTAAAATATCTTCAAAAGAGTCTTAATATAAAAAAGGAAATTGGAGACAGGGAAGGCGAAGGGAATTCGTTATCAAGTATAGCAATCACTTATATTAAAAAGAACGACCTTCAAAAGGCGCAGGAATATCTTAATGAAAGCATAAAAATCCAGAGAGAAATTGGTGCTAAATCGGGAGAGATTGTCTCATTAACATCCTTAGGTAGTATTTTTATTAGTGAAAAAGAATACGATAAGGCAATTGATAAATTGAAAAGCGCATTAAAATTAGCAGAACAGATTAAGTCAAAAGATTACATTTATGAAATAAATAAACATTTGTCTGATTGTTACAAAAATAAAGATGATTACAAAAAGGCTTTAGATTATTTTAAAAGTTTTTATGAAATAAAGAACGATGTATTTAATGAACAATCGGATACAAGGTTAAAAAACTTACAGGTTATACACCAGGTTGATACTGCTCAGAAAGAAGCAGAAATTGAAAGGTTAAAAAATGTTGAACTTAAACACTCACTTTCAGAATTAACATCAGCTCTGGATGTAACAGAAATTATTTCAAGAACTGATTTAAATGGAACTATAACTTATGTAAACGAAAACTTCTGTAAAATCAGCGGATACAGTGCAGATGAGCTAATCGGTAAGAATCACAGAATTATTAAATCAGATCATCACCCAAAAGAATTTTATGAAAATCTATGGAAGACAATAACAAAGAGAACTGTCTGGAGGGGGGAGATCAAAAACAAAACAAAGAACGGTAAAAAATACTGGGTAGATACTACCATTGTCCCATTATTAGGTGCTAAAAAAAACATCACAGAATTTTTAGCAATTACAACAGATATAACACAAAGAAAAGAAGCAGAAGAAAAACTCAAGAGACAATTTATTGAACTTGAAAAAACAAACAGCGAACTCGATAAATTTGTGTATAGTGCTTCTCACGACTTAAGGGCTCCATTAACCTCTGTTTTAGGACTCATAGGTTTATCTAAGATGGATTCAGAAGACAAACAGACTCTTGACTATCTTGATATGATGGAAAAAAGCATTAACCGACTCGATGGTTTCGTAATCGATATCATAAACTACTCCCGTAACACAAGACTTGAAGTTCAAAAAGAAAAAATTGACTTCAATTTAATAATTTCTGAAACGTTCGAAAACTTAAAGTACATTGAAGGAGCCGATAAAATCGAGACTAAAATTAACATTAACGAAAAAACTCCTTTTTATTCAGATAAAAGCCGCTTAAGAGTTATTTTTAACAATCTAATATCGAACGCAATAAGATACTATAAACCGGAATTGGAACACCCATTTGTAAATGTGAGCGTGAACGTCTCAAATGATAAGGTTGTAATTCAGGTCAAAGATAATGGAGTTGGAATCGATAAGAAATATATTGATAAAATTTTTGATATGTTCTACAAAATGTCTAAAAACTCGCTGGGTTCCGGATTGGGTTTATACATTGTTAGAGAAACTGTCAACAAACTCCAAGGGATAATATCCGTAGAATCAGAAATAGATAAAGGATGTACTTTTACAATTGAAATTCCTAACAAATAAACGTACAAAATGAAAAAGTATAATCTTGTGTTATTAATCGATGACAACGAGATTGATAACTTCGTTGCCAAAAAAGTAATTGAGAAGTCTGGCTTCGCTGAAAAAGTTATTGCTGTACAGTCCGCAAGAAATGCGTTGGATTATCTTAACACCGGAAATTCTTCAAAAGATGAATTACCAGATATTATATTTCTCGACATTGGGATGCCGGAAATGGATGGATTCGAATTTTTGGAAGAATACGAAAAATTAAATAAGATAGTCGTTAATAATAGTAAAGTTGTAGTTCTATCATCATCTTTAGATATTGATGATTACAACAGGGCAAACCGAAATAAATTAGTTAGAAAATTTATCAATAAGCCATTAAGTAAAAAATCACTCATGGAAATTGATCTATAAAATTGATCCTCCCTTAAAAGTATTATTATTCTTACTATTTTATAATTTCCATCTTTTTGAAATAGTTGCAGTAAGAATGAAATCATTTCTGTTCCCGTATTCAAATACCTTTTCTCTGTAAAAATTTTGTTCAGCTCTTAAATAGAATTCACCCAACTCCCACAAAGGTACAGAAGTTGAAAAATAATATCCGATTTTATGATTCATCTCTCTTTCATTTGTAAAACTAAACCCCAATGTATTATTGATTTTTTTGAAAAAAGTATACGTAGCTGACAGGTCAACAGACAATATGAGAGAATTGCTAATAGCATCATTAAAAGTATAACCAAAACTTCCAGCGAACGATAAGGGTATCTTTGTAAAATTTAGATTATCACTCAGGACAAAATTCAGAATTCTGTAATCATTAGCTTCATAAGAGGATTTACTATTTATCGCATATATTAAGAGACTTGAGGAATTGTAATAGTTTTCACTAAAATCATTCTGACCCATCATAAAAGTAAAAATAGATGACCGATTATCATAAAGTAACGAATCAATCTCTTCATTATTAGTAACTGTATTAGGACGATAATCCAGGATAATGTAAGGAAAATCTTTAAAATTAAATCTCACATTAAAACCGTAATTATCGGTTGTTTCGGTTCTTGAGTTAAAAGAGCCCACATTGTTTTTTTCTCTTTCCATCGAAGCGGAAATTTGTATCCTTTTCTCTAATAGTCTTTGGTCAAGTTTGATTTTAAATCCTCTGATGTCATTACGAAAATTTAATGCTCCCAAAGATACATAACCAGGACCAATCGATTTTAACGTTCCGCTGAGCTTTGTATCTGTCTTTTCTATATCATAGGTTGACTTTATTATAAACATATAGTCAACTGAAGTACTGATCCTGGGTTTTATTACAAATCTCAAAAACCCTGGAACCATTCCATCATCAACTTCAGCATCGGTTTTATCTCTTGTGTAAACCGAACCCAAAATCTCACCTTCGATGACTAACCTGTCATCAAAAAGTTTTAATTTCCCATCCATACCTGCTAAAAAGTTTTCCTGTGGCGTTAAACCACTCGTTATTTGATCCTGATCTAATGAGTTCTCGTCATCCCATGCTTTCAGAACTGTTAAATGAATATGATTTTCTCTCTTATCTCCCAAGCCAATTTTTCCCGCTAATAGCTTTCTTGAAAAACTTAATTCTTCAACTGCTTTATAATTATATAAACCAGAAAAAGCTAAATAAAACAAACCCGGATTAAACTCGATATCTACTCCTGTCAACTTTGACCCGTTCAAAGAATATTTAGAATAACTTGGGTAAATTTCTCCTATATTCAATGCATCGAAATCCGATAAGAATTTCAAATATCCTTTTATTCTTTTATTCTCATTCTTTTTTTTGTTGACAATACTATTTAATAATCCCGGGTCCAGTCGTAAAGTAAAACTGTTGATGCTTTGTCTTGAATCACTCTGAGTTGTATTAATATAAGAATTAAATGATAATGGTATTTCTAAAAAAAGAAACGTTGGATCAAACCTCAAACTGAAATAATTTTTTGGGAGATCTGAACCTAATAATTTTTGAGTCGAATACTGATAATTAATAACACCGTAAGAACTAAGAAATTGAAATGGTAATCTACTTATGCCCTGTGTTTTGTTAATTATCTTTAATTCATTTGAAATAACATTATCATGTTGTGAAGCAGTTTTAACAAATGAATTCCTATAAAGGGCTGAGGTACCGATTTTATTATCTGTAAAATTTGACGTTCCATTTGTTATATCCGAATAAGAATTAATTAATTGGAAAGAAGTGTTGTTTATTAATTCATCAGTATCGTTAATACTAATGGGCAGTTTAGTTTTATCCACAAGTAAATTCCTCTCAATTACACCGGCACTATCAAAGCAGTCATCATATTTGAATTCCCAAATTTCACTTTCTGAGAAAATTTTACCATCTATAAACGCTTTTACCATCCAGGCATATCTCTTATCGTTTTGTAAACCAACCTCACAATTCGCGTATTCAAAAGACCTTGAACTAATGTTACTTTTCTTGATTTTAAAACTATTTAAATTGATAGCTTCCCGGGGAGACTGTTCACCATTAATTTCCGCTATTAACAATTCATACGTAATTTTCTCGTCTGCAAACTCGAAAGCAGGCGAACGCCAATTAAATACCGGGAACCTATCTCTTACGGTTACACCATTCAAAGGTGAAACCAAAGAGAGTTGATAAATATTCAGAACTTGGTATTCATAACTTGACGTACACAAGACTCTATTCGATTCACTTGATAAAACGGAGATGGAAATAATATAGATACCATTAAGCAAAAATCTTTTCCCATTAATATCCTTAAAAAATTTATTTGAATATTTATTAACAACAACTGGACCTACTGAATTTGCAGTCACTCTTTTCGTACCGGGTAACAGCTTAAAATCCGAAGTTTCCAATCTAACTAACAACTTTGAGCTGGAACTCTCAATTGTTCCCGAAAGATAAACATCTACAGGCGATGAGGAGTTTGTCAATGTGATATTCCATATATCGTCTAAATTAAATTGAAAAGCCGGTGTGTATTCGGGAAACATATTTACTTTCTGACTGAAGACATCAGAAATGAAAAGGAAAAATATAACAATAAAGGTGTTAAATATTTTATACAATCTTAAATCTCTCATTATACGCTAACATGTTAGCTGATAGGTGGGAAAAATATCTGTCTTATAATTCAAAATTTTTGCAATATAATGAGCATACTTTAAGAGTATCTATTCAGTATTTTGCTTTTTTAATTTTTTCCTCAAATATAATATACCTCCTAATTAATTATATTAAAAATTTTATCTAAACTGGAATAGTATCCTTTTTTAAAAAATATACACTCGTTATCTATGTTTAATAAATAATGCAAGAGCAAAAAACTGACATTACAAATAAATGCCAGTTAACAATTATTCCTTGTCAGGTTTAATTATAAAAGAACCAATATTGCTTATACATAATTCCTCTTCACCGTTTCGTGCAATAACTTGCCAGGCATACTTTTTCCCGGCACTTAATTCGGAAGAAGAATCTAAATAGTATAAATACTTTGACGTTTCTAAATCATTCTTTTCAATTAAAGTAGCATTGTTTTCGAGTGCTGTTTCAGTGGTTTGTCCCTTAAGAACTTCCACTATCTTTAATGAGTACCTTACAGAACCTTCCGGAACATCATAAGTTTCCCATTCCAAAAACAACCCATCCCCTTCTATCTCTTCTCCAACTTTTGGAAAAATGACATCAAGCTCAATGTTTTCCTCAAAAACAATCTCAAATACAGACACTTCACTTTTAGCTAAAAATACTCCCCCTTTAAATGCAGACACTTGCCAGGCATATTTTTTGTCTTGCAAAAATTCTTTGTCCGTTCCCGAATACCTCAAAAGAGTACTTTTAATATGCGTCTTTTCCCAAAAAACATCGTTTTCCTGAATTGCATTTTCGGGAGACTGTTCATTCAACATTTCAACAACTTTAATCGAATAATATATGCTATTATCAGCTTGCATAGAACATCTCCATTCAAACCTAACAGCATCTCCTTCTATCTCTTCTCCAACTTTTGGATAAATTACTTCAACCAATGGATTTATTGGGCTTTCATACTTAAACGACCATACATCACTTTCGGTTAATAATGAACCTCTTTCAAATACATTAACCTGCCAGGCATATTCCTTTCCTGTTTCAAATCTTCTTGCAGATAATGGATATTGGAAAACAGTTGACGTAATCTTTTCTTTAGTGAACCATGAAGGATTTGTTATTACGGCTAATTCAGGAGTTTGATTTGGTAAAAGTTCCACAACCGTTATTGTATAATTCACATCACTTCCTGGTTTTTTTAAATGCATCCATGTAAAAGTTGGTAAAGTCAGTGAAATTTTTTCACCGTTATCAGGTGCAATTAATGAAAGTGGAGCACTCATTTCTACATTTTGATTTATACACCCGCTGCCCACTTCATTATTCGAACTGGATAACTTCACCGAAATACATACTTCATATCTGCCATTTGGAACTCCTCCGGTCCTTATCATGCTCTCTTTAAATTTAGAGTCAGGATTAGGATAATTAACAGTTATCGGGGTTAACTCTCCCGATTTCATTTTTTTAAATCCAGGTTTCAAACTAAAAACCTTTGAAGTACCTGTTGCTATCAAACCTGCGTCTTCTTCCGATAAAGTGCCAAAAAGATAAACTGATAAAACATTGTTAGTAGTATTTGTCAAATTGATTTTCCAAACATCCTCAACGTTCAATTGATTATAACGGGGCTGCTCTATGTTTACAATAACCTGATTTTGAGAAAATGAAAATTTGGAAATCAATAAAAGAGTGCAAGCTATTAATATAAATCTTAATGATTTGTAAGAAGGTTTCATAAATCCCTCCGATGCTATTTTGTTATATTTCGTTTTTAAAATACCAGGGTTAATTATAATTATTTTCTATAGTAAATTCTTATGTAAAATATATCTTTTTGTTCTTCTAACGTGTTTTCAATTTATGTATATATAATAATATTCCCAAATGTTAATCTGTGAATATCTATAATGTATTGAATTCATCGTATACAAAATATATTACAAAAAATTTTAAAATCAAATGTATATAAAATATTTTTAAAATAGTTAAAAAACTTTAGTGATGTAACTATGTTTTAGAAATTGTAAAAATTGTTTAACTCACATTTCTCAAACGAAGTATTAAAGATAAGCCGATCAAAAATTTTTAACAAAATTCTTCAAGTGGTTATATGAAATGAGATTAGAAAAAATTACAAGACGTCTACAAAAAGTTTCTCACTAACAACAATTCCATGATCGCCAACAGTATTATAATCAAAACCTTCCATCCCCGGCAATGCATTGCAAAGCTCTGTAAATACTTCTTCCGAGTTTTCGAATATGAAATCATGCCCCATTACTTTGGCAATCTGTTTTAAAATCTTCCACGTAGGTTTCGCATTAAACTTAGTTCCATGTGTCCATCTGTCATTTGGTGCCCCGAATTTATCAAGTCTTGAAAACGAGAATTCTCCGATCAGCCTTTCTTGCTCAAGAGTTTGTTTGGCAGGACGCAACCTCTGAATTCGGTTTTGAAAATTTACAAAAGTTCCGTTGATTTCTGCAAAGGTCGCTTCAGGAAAAATAACAGTTGCATAATTACAGTAACTACTTTTTATGCTTAAATGCTGTATACTTATCCCGATATTCTCTAATAAATTTTTTGAGTTGTGAAGCCTGGATGGGTCTTCGTTGATAATATAGAGGATCCTATATTTACCATTCTCTAAATCAGAACAAACTTCATCATTAAAAGGATTAATTCCCAGAAGTTTTAGCCCTTGTGTGTTTGGGGTTCTGTCTGACGTTTTCAAAAAGTCATCACCAAAGTTTTCATCGATATTGGGTATGTAAAAAACACTATTACTCTTAAAAACTTCGTTGGCAAATTTTTTAAGCGTATAATTATCTTCAAGTGTTGAATAGGGTGATGCAATAAACAAAATATCTTTACCTTTATTTATTATTTCAGATACTGTTTTGGAAATAGCTTCATCCCATTCAACTTCAAGAAGTGTTTCTTTTTGATTTTCCTCTTCACTAAGTCTAATACGAGGAGTTCTGATTCTTTGCTCTTCGTTATTAACGTGCTCAAACGTTTTTAATCTTCCCCAGTCACATAACCAGTAATCATTCACATTTAAATTTTCTCTCGGTTCTATCCTTAATATTTCGTTATTCCTTATTCCCATTGTAGTATTACACCCCCTCGCACAACCAGGGCAAATTGTATCAGCAAAGGACATATCCCAAACCCTTGATCTGAATCTGAAATGTTTCGATGTTAGTGCCCCAACAGGACAAATTTCGATTACGTTCATAGAGTAAGAACTATCAAGTTCTTCTCCCGGAAAAGTCTGCAGCCTTACATTCTCACCACGATTTACAAAGGACAGTGATGGTTCCCGAATTATTTCCTCACAATATCTTATACATCTTGAACATAATATGCATCTTTCCTGATCTAACATAACATTAGGACCGATGCTTATTCTTTTATCTTTATGCATTTTTTCTTCCTCAAATCTTGAACTGCCCGTACTGTAATTATAAGCATAATCCTGAAGTTTGCACTCCCCGGCTTCATCACAAATAGGACAATCAAGCGGGTGGTTTATTAAAAGAAATTCCATCACTGCATTCCTTGCTTCTACAACTTTATCGGATTGAGTATGAATAACCATACCTTCTGTTGCCGGAGTCTGACAAGCAATAGCTAATTTAGGAAACTTCTCAATCTCAACCAGGCAAATCCTGCAATTCCCGGAAACACTTAATCCGGGATGCCAACAAAAATGCGGTATTTTAATACCCGCTTCTCTTGCAACCTGAATGATCGTCTGACCTATTTTGAATTCTATTTCCTTATTATCGAGAGTGATTTGTGGCATACGAATTATCGAATAATATTTTGTTTTTCCTATAAGTTTAAATATTAACTCAAATTACCACGAATTATTTCGTTTTTCAATTCACATAATTTAGAGTCTGCTTTTCTATATAGTAAAACCTATCATAAAATTATATCCGATTGAAAAATCTTACCTAAAACGATTTTAAATGTGTTGACTGAATTAATAACTAAACTCTTGTGTAATATCAGAGTTTGTTCTAAGGGAATAAAATCTAAACTCATCTAAAGCTAAACGTTCATCGGTTTCCAGTTTAATACTCAAGAAATATTTGAGCTTAAATTTTAGAAGATTGTTAAATATTCCGCATTTGAGATACGGTTCAATCAAAGGATTGACTTTTAACTTAAGAAAACGACTATTACTTGCTCCTTTATACCTTTGAAGCCATCTCTCAATTTCCGTTATATAGCTTGTTCTTGATTGTACTCTTCCCTTTCCGTTACACATTGGACAAATATCTGATACACGTTGAATTATATCCTGTCTTATCCTTTGTCTCGTAATTTGTACAATACCGAAATCACTCATCGGGAGGATAGTAACTTTAGCTCTGTCTTTTCGGAATTCTTTTTTTAATTCCTCAAAAAGCTTTTTCCTATTCTCTTCCTCATACAAATCAATGAAATCTATGACAATAATTCCCCCGATGTCTCTCAATCTCAACTGTCTTATTATTTCCCTGCCAGCTTCGTTGTTCATCTTGAGAGAATTAGATTCCTGATCCTGCGACTTAGCATACTTCCCGCTATTAACATCAACCACAGTCATTGCTTCTGTAGTTTCTATGACAATGTATCCCGAATTCTTTAACCACACCTTCTTATTCATCGTCTCATTAATTTGCTTTTCAATATTATAAGCATCGAATAAAGGTTGAGCACTTGAGTAGTATTCTATCTTTTCTGAAAACTCTGGTGTAGTAATATCAATATAATTCTTTATTTCCTTATACAGTTTCTTAGTGTCGATTATTACCTTAGTAACATCATATCGAAAGAGATCTCTTATAACAGATGAAGTTGTCGAAACATCTTTATATAAAATTTCAGGAGCTGTTGTAGTTTTTATTCTGCTTTGAATCTTATTCCATTTCGAAGTTAATTCTTTTAGATCTTCTTTTATGAGTGATTCATCCTGACCGGCGGCAACCGTTCTAACTATG
The DNA here is from genome assembly GCA_964472195.1 of uncultured Ignavibacteriaceae bacterium. Classification (GTDB taxonomy): domain Bacteria; phylum Bacteroidota; class Ignavibacteria; order Tepidaquicellales; family Tepidaquicellaceae; genus BS750m-G4. The sequence continues at coordinate 46,773 of CAYYJH010000002.1, forward strand.
ACTCCATATCCATTGGTCATCATTGACCTTAACAATCTTCTCAGTCTTCTTTTTTCACGATAATTATATATCTTTTTCGATATACCGATCTTTCTGCTAAAAGGCATTAACACAAGATACCTTCCGGGAATAGAAACTTTCGAAGTGACTCTCACTCCCTTTTTTCCAACCGGTTCTTTTGTTATTTGAACGATGATATCCTGACCACTTTTTAGATTCGCCGGTATTCGTTGTGAATCGAATTTTTCCCTGTCTTTAAACAGGGGTGGTTTTTGCTCTTTTTCATCTTCAATTTCAATATCAGCATCTTCACCAATAATCGAAGAATAATCCTCAACAGAATCGTCAATGTCAGAGAAATGAAGGAAAGCGTCCTGGGAAAAGCCAACATCAATAAACGCAGCACGAATTCCGGGCATCACTTTTGCGACCTTACCTAAATATAAATCTCCAACATTTCGGCTTGAATCAGGACTCTCGACAAAGAATTCTGCTAATTTACCATCTTCTGTAATTGCAATTCTTATTTCATTAGAAGTGGAGTTTATAAGAATTTCTTTTTTCATCAGTTGTTATCAGCTTCAACATTAGGAATTCATAGAAGCCAGAAACTCCACGTTTGATTTGGTTCCTCGCATTTTTTCCAGTAGAAATTCCATTGCTTCAACTGGATTATAATCGGAGAGTAATTTTCTAAGAAGAAACAATCTGTTAAGAATATCGCTTTCAAGTAGCAATTCCTCTTTCCTTGTACCTGATCTATTAAGGTCAATAGCAGGAAAAATTCTCCTGTCCGATAATCTTCTATCAAGTACAATTTCAGAATTACCAGTTCCTTTGAATTCTTCAAATATAACTTCATCCATTCTGCTACCTGTCTCAATAAGTGCCGTTGCAATAATTGTCAGACTCCCACCTTCGTCAATATTTCTTGCTGCACCAAAAAATCTCTTGGGTTTATGAAGAGCATTTGCATCTACTCCACCCGATAAAATTTTACCACTGTGTGGAATAACCGTATTGTGAGCTCTTGCCAATCTTGTTATACTATCCAGTAATATAACAACATCTTTCTTAGCCTCAACCAACCTCCTTGCTTTCTGAAGCACTATTTCTGAAACCTGAACGTGACGATCTGGCGGTTCATCAAAGGTTGAGCTGATTACTTCTGCCCGAACATTTCTCTCCATATCTGTAACTTCTTCCGGTCTTTCATCAATTAGTAAGACTATAGGTATAATTTCAGGATGATTTCTTGTTATACTGTTTGCGATTTCCTGAAGGATTATTGTTTTTCCACTTTTGGGAGGTGACACGATCAATCCTCTTTGTCCTTTTCCAATTGGAGTGAACAAATCCATAATCCTCATAGTGTATTCAGCAGGTGTAGTTTCTAAAACACATTTTTCATGAGGATATAATGGTGTTAAATTATCAAACAGAATCCTCTCCCTTATAGTATCAGGATTTTGAAAATTAACGTCTTCTACTTTAAGAAGCGCAAAGAATCTTTCCCCTTCTTTCGGTGGTCTTACTTTCCCACTTACGGTATCACCGGTTTTTAATAAGAATTTCTTAATCTGTGACGGTGATACATAAATATCATCAGGAGACGGGAGATATGAATAATCTGCAGAACGCAAAAACCCATATCCATCTGGTAGAACTTCAAGAACTCCGGCTGCGAATGCAAATCCATCCTTCTGCGTCTGTGCTTCAATAATTTTAAAGATCAACTCCTGCTTCTTTAGATCACTGTAACCTGTAACTTCAAGTTGTTTTGCAATATCAATTAACTCAGTAACTCTTTTAGATTTTAGTTCAGCCATATTTCTTGAAGATGCCTCTTTTGATAACTCTCCTTTTGTCGAACCTTCATACAACGATTTATTATTTGTCGATATCCTTTTTGATGATACTTTTCTTTTAGTACCTTTCCTTTCTTTCATTAGATTATCCTTTCTAGGGTGAGTAAATTAATTAGTGGTATTATAAAAATTAAGAATTATAAAAATAAAGTCTAATAATATTTAAATTATATATTCGAAGAATTAAAGATTATTGGAGTGATATTTGATGTACTATTAAACTATTATAAAATATAAAAAGTTTCAAGTGATAAATAGTATTTTTTTACTATTATCAAAGCTTATATGTTTTATATCTGGGATTCAAAACAAATTACTATAAAAATAGTTTCTGAATAATTTATCTTAAAAATTTAAAAATTGAAATTCCCTGACGAAATATTTATTTTGAAAAATGCCAAAAAGGAAACCCACCATTAAGAAAAGAACAGTTCAAAAGGAAAAATTTAATCGGAAATTTATTTTCGAGCTTACAAGAAACCAGAGATTAGTCCTATATATTTTAATTGCTTTGGTTTCGTTTGGTCTTTCTTTCTATTATTTAAATTTCGCACATTCACAAAACTCAACATACGGCTTCCCGCTCGATGATCCCTGGATACACCTTACTTTCGCTAAAAACTTTGCAGAATACCAGAGCTTTTCATATTTCAAAAACGAAATAGTTACTTCCGGTTCAACCTCTCCTATATATACTTTCTTATTATCTATTGGATTTTTGGTCAGCAATAATGAAATGATTTTGAGTTATCTCCTTGGTATAGTCTTTTTAATTTCATCTGCTTTATGGTTTTATAAACTTAGTTCAGTTGAGTTTGAGAAAGAAAATGTGTTCGCTATTATTATCACTGCAATATTTATCACGGATAAATGGATGAATTTTATTTCTGTCTCCGGGATGGAAACTACAATGTACATATTCTTGCTAATAGCTTGTGTATATTTTTACAAAAAGAGAAAAGTGATACCTTTTGCTGTATTTCTAGGATTGATTTTATGGGGCAGACCGGACGGTGTTGTTTTCATTTGTGTTTTGATTCTTGATTATCTAATGGTTATTCAGTTTTCAAAAAATGATAAAACTCTTAATATATTCTCAAAAAACGATCTCATAAAAATTGGGATTATATCAGGTTCAATCATAGTTTTATACTTCACATTTAATTTAGTGCTCTCTGGTTCTTTATTACCGAACACTTACAATGCTAAACTTACGTATTACTCCCCGGAATTCCGAAGCAGGGGTAACTTTTTGAAATATGAGGTCTGGCAGTATTTCACGCGCGGTGCTTATGGAATTATTATGATTGGATTCATTTTCTCTATATTCAAAATGATATTCGATCTAACAAAGAAAAAATACAACCAGAATTTTCTGTATGTTGTATTTGCCTTTGTTTTAGTTTTCATCTACTGGTATAAATTACCTTATGCACACCGATTCGGGAGATATTTGATGCCAATAATACCATTTTTCGTTTTAGTGTCTGGCTCAGGTTTTAGAGATCTGTCAAAGTTATTAGGTAGCTACTTTAAAAGTAGAAGTTTTGCAATTAATTTGAATCTCCTTGTCTTAATAATTATTTTTATTTTTTCCATACAAAACTATAACGAGAACAAGACTAACTATGCAGAGCAGTGTAAATATATTAGCGATAGACAAGTGGCTGCTGCGCTCTGGCTTAAAAACAATTCGAAGAAAGGTGATATTATTGCAACTCATGATATTGGGGCAATCGGTTACTACAGCAACAGGAAAATTATTGACGTTGCGGGTTTAATAACTCCCGAACTCATCGATAAAATACACGATAAAGATTATTCGGTATACCTCACAGAACTTTTTAAAAAGAACGATGTTAAATATCTGGCTTTCATGAGAGAATGGAATCGGGTTGTGAATCAGAACCCTTTGTTTAGCACGGCAGAAATTTTTAATCACGAAGTGGAAATCATGGAAGTATTTAAATTTGTACCCGGGCAAACACTGATACTTCCCACGGAAGCAAGAGGATATGTCATGTACGCCCAGGATTTGCTCGCTCAAAAAGCACCTCAGCAAGCGATACAGGTATTGAACAGAAGTCTAAAAGTAGAGCCAAGATCTTCATTAACATATTTCCTGATGGCATACGCATACTATTTAATGAACGATGCAGAGAATTATGAGAAGAACCTTTTAAGAGCCCTCGATATTTTCCCGAACTATAAAGATGCTTTATTTCAAATCGGTTATTTCTACAAGAATAAGAACAGAATACCAGAATCACGGAAGTACCTGGAAAAATATCTGGAACTTTTTCCTGACGATCAAAAAGTAATAAGCCTTATCAACTCGCTGCCTGATTCTGTTAGCACAAACAGCAATATCAGATGACAATTAACAAACTAAAATCATTCTTACAGAAAGTCATAACACTGGTAAAGATTAAAATTGAAGATTTGTACGGCTCTTTTAAAAATTCCACGAAATTGCAGAAGAGTAAAGAAAATATTAGAAAAGCTGTAACAACATCAAAAGAGAAATTCTTTTTTTTCTTTTCAAAAGTTCGAGACTTCTCCTTTTATAAAAAATCAAAAGTGTATTTAAATTCCGTTCCATCTCGATTAGTAGAATTGCTACAATTGTCAAAAAGTTTGATGGTTTCCATTTTACAAAAAGCGAAGGACTCTGAATTTCATAAAAATATAACTTTATTCATAAACGATTCAATTCTTCCACCTCTAAAAAATGCAGCAAACAAATTCAAATATCTCTTAGATAACACGACACAACAAATAAAGGTTATCGTAGCTTCTAAACCTTTAATTATATTTCCTATAATAATTTTTATTAATATTCTTTTAATCTTTTTCATTGTATATCAAACTCTATTCGCACAGTATCATTGGGAAGGAGAGAATGAAAAGCGATTCATAGTTACTCACGGGAAAACCTTAACTGAGGTTGCAGAAGAATTAAAAGAAAATGATATAATACGAAGTTCTGTAATTTTTAAATTAATTGCAAAAGTATCAGGGGATGAAGATAAAATTCTTGCAAGAAATTATATCTTCGAAAACGGGATGAGTAATATAGAGCTCCTAACACTGCTAACAGATATTAGTATCACACAAACAATTAGATTTACAGTAATCGAAGGTTTAACCTTAAAACAAATCGCAAATAATGTTGAAAAAAGATTTTTTCTTTCATCAGGAAAATTCTTAAAAGAGGCTGAGAATGATTCACTGTTAAGCATACTTGGTTTGGAAAACAGCGTAAGTAATCTCGAAGGATTTCTTTTCCCCGACACTTACGTTGTTCCAATAAATCTAAGTGAAAAATATCTTGTTGAGACTATGTTCGATGAATTCTTAAGAAAAGTATGGAAAAACGAAAAACTAAGATCTCGAATTTCAGAGGAAGATACAAACATTTTGAAAGTTGTTACATTAGCATCAATCATCCAGGCCGAAACACCACTTGAGAAAGAAAAACCGATAGTTTCAGGCGTTTATCACAATAGATTAAAGAAAAGAATGAGATTGGAAGCAGACCCGACCATACAATATATACTGCCAAACGGTCCTAAAAAGCGATTACTATATAGCGATTTAAAAATCGATTCCCCGTACAATACTTATATCAATCTTGGTTTACCACCTGGTCCTATAAACAACCCCGGTTTATCAGCAATAAATGCTGCTCTCAATCCGGAAAATCATAACTATCTCTTTTTTGTTGCGAATGGTAACGGAGGACATAAATTCACTGAAACTTTTGGAGAACATCTAAGAGCCGTTCAGGAGTATAGAAACAAACTCAAAAATCAAAACAACAATAAATAAACCTGAAGACAGTAGATAATAGATGAGTAAAAGATTCCAAAATCTTTTAAGTGTATTTTTAAAACTCGATTACCGGGATAAAGAAAACTCAGGGAAGAAAAAAGTCTTCGGAATTTTGCTGGCTTATTTGATTTCAAACACTTTTCTCTCCATGAATTACTACAGAACATTCGATGAATTAAGTTTTGTGATTTTATCTTTTTCTACAAATGCTTTTTTACTTTCTTTTATAGTTTTAAATGATTACAGCAACTTATTCTTTTCTAAATCTCATATTGATACAATAAGCTCTCTGCCGATTAGTAACTCCGAACTATTTCTTTCTAAATTCATATCCGCTGCAATTTATATATTTTCCTTCTCGGTTGCCGTACTGATTCCCCAAGTTATTTTCTATAATCTGTACTCCAGTGAATTAAGTCTAACCATATTTTATTTATTGACTAACTTTCTTTTTAGTTTTTTCCTAATCGGAGTAATACTTCTAATTTACACTGCGGCAGTCTATTACCTAACAGAAAAAGCAAACGTTATTTTATATTTCCTCCAGTTTACTTTTTTGATTTTCGTGATGTACTCATCAAGTCTTGCATCTCAAGCAGTTACACATGGTAAAAGCAGTATAATGTCTTATGAAATAGTTTATTATCTTCCGCAGAACCTGTTCGCATCAGGATTATATAACACTTTTAATCTCTCGATGTGTATTATATTTTCTATGAGTGTTTACTTAATATTCTTTATACTCATAAGAAAAAACTATTCGGAAATAGCACAGAAAGTTTACAGTATTAGGAAAAAGACAAATGAGAAGAAATCATTTTCCTTAATTAAATTCATAAATAACTTTGTCTATAACAATCTTCTAAGAAATAACCTAGAGAAAGCCTCTTACAATCTTACAAGATATCAGCTTAAGAACTCAAGAAACTTAAGGTTGAAATATATTCCACTTGCTTTCATCCCCGTTATTATTTGCTTGATCGGTATCTTTGCAGATGCAACGGCATTTCTTGTGTTCGAACAACGCGATATAAGTATTCAATATCTTACTTCAGGTATAGTAATATTAAGTCCCTCTATTACCTTCACTATTATAATGTGTTCGCGGTTATTAATAACTAATACTAAAATATCAGAAGAAAACACCAGTGATATAGAATGGATATATAATTCATCACCGATAAAAAACAAGATATCATTTCTGAGTGGTGCTTTGAAATTCATCAACATAAATTTCATAATTCCAGTCATACTTTTTATTACATTCATCTTATTCCTTAAAGTACAACCAGTCTCCGTAATATTAAATATGTTTTACATTACATCTTTCCTTTTTTTGCTAAATTCAACACTTATTTTGTTCGACAAAAAGCTGCCTTTCACTCTTGAAAGTTCAAAATTTAACTCAGCAACAAAATTTCTCGAGATTTTATACACAATTATACTCGGAGTAATTATATTTATTGTTCAGATTTTTATTTTTCAAAATGTTATATTTGTATTAATAGCAATTGCGGTCTTATTAGGATTGACAGTATTGCTGAATAAAATTAAAATCAACTTAACATGAGCAACCAGGGAAAAACAACTGCAGTACCTCAAACACAAACAAAAACTCTTATTAAAGACTACAATGGGAGCGGAAAGAATGTCATACTGGGTATCACCGGAACAAGCGGGGCAATTTACGGCTTAAGAATGCTTCGTGCTTTACTATTAAATGAGTTTAACGTTGACCTCATACTTACAGAGTATGCTCATTTCACTTTATTTAATGAATGTGGGATCGAAATAAAGCAATCGAATGTACAAAGTCTTTTCCCTGAAATACCCGTTTTAAAATCTACTGTAATCATCCATAACAATTACGATATTAAATCGGAAATTTTTAGTAATAATTATAAAGCATTTGGAATGATCGTTTGCCCGTGTGCAATGAGTTTTGTTTCAGGTATTGCCAATGGAGAATCAGAAAATCTTATTGAAAAATCCGCTGATTATGCCTTCTCTTATTCTACTCCGATGATAATTGTCCCGAGAGAAACTCCAATTAACAGAATACAGTTAAGAAACATGATTAAAATTATCGATGCCGGCGGTAAAATAATTCCGGCTATGCCAAGCTTCGAAGAGAATCCCGAGGATTTCAACGACCTCGCTGATTATATTGCTGGAAAAGTTCTTGACATGCTGTGCAGACACCGTGATGAAATGGTGTAGGTTACAATAAAAAATAACCCTTATAAACTATTTATCTTCTCCCTCTCCTAATTCTTTCAGCCTTTCTATCCTGTCAGGTTCATTTACTTTTAGCCATTCATCTTTCGAAAGGTATTCATAAGCAAGCTTAAAATATTTTTGTGCTTCCTCTCTTTCATCTTTTATCAGGTAACACTCTGCTAACTCTTCATAAACATATCCATCCTGTTCCAATCCCTTGTCAATAAATTCCTTCTCTAACTCTTTTTGAATTTCAATAGCTTCATCTATCCTTCCAAGGGAACGATACACTCTTCCAACGGTCCACTTTGCAATTCTCGTTGCAGCTTCATTATCACGTTGTTGTCTCCATTTCAAACCACGTTCGAACAAGTCTAATGCTTTTTCATATTGTCCTAAGTCATGATATGACCAACCCGTGTTATTATACAATGCACCGAGCCAATTATTAGCCTTTTCATCAGTTGATTTTTCAGCAAGTTCAATTGCTTTCAAATTCCATTCGATTTGATTCTCTGGATCCTCAGCTATACCAAGCATATGAGCAGCATCTATTGCATAGTAATCCTGTCCTTCCGCTCTTGCAATTTTCCATGCCTCAAGGAATAAAGGCTTTGCTTTTTCTTTTTCATTGTTTGAATTAAAGACTCTGCCTCTTTCAAGCAGATATCTTATTATCGGAACAACTAATTTATCCGTTAACGTCATTTCAACAGTATCAAGAGTATTATGTGCTTCTTTGAACTTACCCTGCAATCTTTCAGCACGTGCTATTTGTGTAAGCAGTTGTGCAAAATAGGATATGTTTCCAGATTCCATTGCCAGAGGAATAAGTTCGCGGAATTTTATTTCCGTTTGTTGCGGATTTCCGTAATCCCATAACTTATCGAAATCAGGTAAAGGTCTTTCATCAACCTGTGCAGTAGTATTTAAGGAAAAACTTAAAGTAATAATTATAGTTAGAAAAATATATAATGCTTTCATGTTTCTCTTATAATTTTTTGAAAAAATAAAAATCTTCATATTACAAAACAAGGGAGTCCCGATTTAACGGATACCCTTGAAATTCTATTTTCACTCTTTTGGTTTCTAAAAATTGTGTAATATACTTTCTACCTGCTCATTCATTTAAGAAAAATATTGTTTTATTTACATTTTATTAGTTAATAAAACATATATACAAAAAAATCCCCCTTTTTTTAAGAAGGGGGATAGGGGGTATTAAACGTGCCCGCCTAAATATTACAATTTACTTGCTCCATGAAAGCAAATAATTAGGCGGGCTGATAGTAAAATGAAAGTTAACAATTAAAAACCACTAAATGCGTAACCGAAATCTATCTGCCATTGATTCATAGAAAGTTCAATTGTTTGCTGTCCGGGCGCTTCCATTGGATTTGGGCCAGAAACTTCTTTATTCAAAGCATACATAAAACCAATGCTAATCTCATTATTACATACTACTTTAGATAATCCTAGTGTAATATGCTGTTCTATAACACCGGGGGCAAGTATGTTAAACATGACTTCTGAATCGGGAATTGGTTGCTTACCATATGAGTATCCACCTCTGAAAGTCCACCCGGGAACGCCTTCATACATCAAACCAAATTTATAAACTGTCATATCTTCCCATCCAAAACCTGCACCGTCATCCATTCCTAACATGCCTGTGCTTTGTGTTAGATTCGGCATCATAGGATTGTTTATAGATTTAATCTGGCTGTAAAGTATCTGTGTAACATCGAAAGAAAATGTCAATCCAGGTGCTGGCATTGCTGCAAAACCAGCTGTCCATGTAGCAGGAATATCAAATCCGCCTTGCTGTGCAAACAAACCACTATACCTGTCAAATTCACTCATATACATCTTAGTCTGAAAAGAGCCTCCAATCGATAATTGAGGTAATATCTTCCCCATGTATCCGAATTTTGCTCCAAACCCGCTCGATGTACTATTCGTATTACCCGTCAGGTTGTTAGGGGAGCTTGAAAATCCAGCAAATGAACCAAGTCCTGCTGCTCTGAATCTTTGCCAGGCAAATAAACCTGTGACCCCTAAAGAGTGATTCTCGACAAACTCTATTGAATAAGTTGCACCTGCAAATAACTGCTCGAGATTTACCCCGGTCAAGGGTGATGATGGGTCATGAAAAGTTTGCGTCATGTAACTGGTGTTCATACCACCATTTCCAAACACTGTAAAACCGATTGCCATATTATCCTGAACCTTATAACTCACACCCATTGTTGGCATAGCAAAAAAATCTGTCTCACTGGTTATCTTTCCAGGCGCTAAACCAAATGTACCCGGGAAACCTGATGGCATACCAGTTACATTATATTCCCTGCTAGGACTAAATAAAGATACATTAACATCAAATCGATTATTATCTAAAAACACTAAACCAGCGGGATTTGTAATTGAACCCAGTGAACTTAATGATAAAGCTACCCCGCTTCCGCCGAGAGATGAATACTTTGAACCAAAACCATGTCTCCTATAACCATCAGTACTATAAACACTCTGAGCGGTCATAAATAATGCTACCAAAATAGCAACAGTAAAGATTAAATTTTTTTTAATCATCATTTTTTCCTTAATTTATATTAATTAAGATATTTTTTAACGAGAAAGTATTAAACTTCTCACTTATTATATTCAAAACAGTTCAACAAATCATACACCCTAATAAATAAAACAAACTAGGTAAAGATTATTTCTGCACCGGCAGATCTCTCATAAAACTGCCCAACGGAAATTATATCCTCCACCTGCGGACAAAAATCATCTTTTGTAAGATGAAACATATCCACAGTTGCTTTACAAGCATATAATTCTGCACCTGCGTCATGAATCATTTCGATAAATTCACCAACCGGTGGAATATCGAGCTTTTCCATTTCTTTCTTCATTTGACTGGTTGCGAATGCAGACATTCCTGGAATAGCTCCCATGAAAGTGGGTATATGCATTGCCGGATTACCGACAGTTGCAACTTTTAGGTTATTCATTCTTTTTTTAATCACCGCATCGAGTCCAAAAAATGTAAAGAACAATGTAGCTTCTATTCCTTCCATCCTTGCACCATTCGCCATTATAAGACCAGGATAAACTCCTTCGAGTGACCCTTTTGAAATTATAACAGAGACCTTTTCGATTTCATTTTTGTTTTCTGGCATTTTTATACTCCTTATCTGTTATATACAGCCTTTTGGTTTAGGTAATCCTGCAATTCTTGCAGCTTTTTTAGCAGGTCCTTTCGGAAAAAGAGAATATAACTCTTTTGTTGGTACACCACTTTCTTTAGTCAATCGTCTAATCGATGGTGCATCACCTTTTTCCTGAAATTCCTTTCTCATAAAATTTATAACTGCCCAATGACGGTCAGTAAGTTCATCGATTCCCTCTTCTTTGGCTATTTCTTTCGCAATATCTTCATTCCAATCAGACAAATTTTTTAAATTACCGTCTTCGTCTACCTCAAGTGACTTACCGGTTATTTCTAATACTGCCATGTTATTTCCTTTATTTAATTTTTTTGATTTGAATTAACTTTTATTAAATTGTTTTCCTCTGGTTTCTTTGCTAAATTTTTTAAAAACTGAATGCTGAAAGCCATTCCTCTCTTCATCTCGGGATCATTTAATTCTTTTAATAATTTTAAAACTGAGACTTCTTTTTCGACTTCAATATCCAATTTCTTATAAACTGAAACTGCATTGTTAATTGAATGCAGCATATCAGGTTGCGTTAAATTTTTAACGGTGTTCATAATAGTACCAATATTATCACCAAGCTTTTTAACATCTTCAACAGTAAATCCTGTAACAATATTATCCAGTATCTTTATAGATTCTTTTATGAATTCGAAATACCCTTTTCTGTCAAGCTCATCCATCTTTTTCATGAAATCCAAAATGTATTCTCTCATCAGGGGTGATGAATCATGTAAAAAATCTGATATGCTTTCAAGTTGTTCGAGCATTTTTGTAATGTTATTCACATTTCTCAGTACCTTTTTGCCCAAGTAAAGCATATCCCCCGTGCTTATATGGTCATGCACTTCTTCCAGTTCATCAACCGCCGTCAGATATAGATCTTTACTGACTCTGGTTAAATCATCCTTGAGGTCATCCATTTCTCTGCGATGGCGTTTCTGAAGTTCTATCTCCTCAAGAATTATATCTAACTTTTTGTTTATCTCATTAATTTGTTTCTGCATGTTCTTATCAACCATTATGTTAAGCCCTCTTTCCCGCCATTGTCATTTGGTGCTCGATCGGCATTTCGAGTCCTTTTAAAAGAAGATTCCAATAAACCCACCTAAACATAACCTTTCCATAATGATTTGTCTTGGTTTCTTCCAATAAAGAGAACGGACCAACTCCCGGCAATGGGAATTTACCCGGAAGCGGTTCGGTGTCATAGTTGAAATCTATTAAGATTCCTTTTCCAAACCCGGATTCAATAAAACAATTAGCATGCCCGTCAAACTTCTCTAACATTTCCCTGCCTTCAATAACACTTAAAAAGTTTTCAAAAAGAACATCTGCTTGGAAGTGAGCAACGGAACCCGCTTTAGAACTCGGAAGATCAGTTGCATCTCCGATTACAAAAATGTTTTCATATTCTTTAGATCTTAGTGTTTGCTTGTCAGTTGGCACAAAGTTTAATTCGTCTCCCATCCCGCTTCTTTCAATCACGTCATCACCCATGTTAGTTGGTATTGTTACAAGCACATCGAAAGGAATTTCTATTTCATCCCATGAAATAATTTTTTTTTCATCATTATCTACACGGGCAATATTAAAGTCGGTTGTGAGCTTTATATTCTTTTTATCTAAAAAATCACCAAGTACTGCTGATGCTTTGGGTTTAGTAAATGCTCCGGACAAAGGTGTAACGAAATGTAAATCTATTTTGTCTCGAATACCGCGTTCTGTAAAATAAGAATCTGCTAAGAAAACAAATTCGAGAGGAGCAACAGGACATTTAATTGGCATCTCCGTAATATTCAAGACGAGCTTGCCACCTTTCCAGTGCCTAAAGAAATCTCTTAAAGCACAAGCACCCTCTACAGTATAAAAATCAAAAATATTCTTTTGCCACAATTTGTCCTTCAGTCCTTCCGTTTCATCCGGTCTTATCTTAGCCCCAGTTGCTATAATTAAATAATCGTAAGGAAGGACTTTTTTATTTTCCAGAAGCACCCTGTTCTTATCGGGTTCTATCTTTTCTATCATTGACATAATCACATCTGTCCCGGGAGGAAAGAAATCTCTCTTTGGTTTAATCACATCTTTGCAATTATAAATATTAAAAGGTATGAATAAAAAGCCGGGCTGGTAATAATGTTTTTCATGCTGGTCTACAATAGTTATTTGCCAGTCTTTTTTATCAAGAACCGCAGAGAGTTTGTTTAACATCATTGTTCCGGCAGTTCCTGCACCAAGTATCACAATTTTTTTCAATTCTTTAGTGTTTTTAAATTTTCAATAATTTTATAACGAGCATAACTCCCTAAATTTTTTATCTGTTTTCATTCCAAATTTGAAAAGCTTTAATTAGTTCCTGTAATGTATTAATTATCGATTCTCTTTTTTCAACGGGAATATTATCCAGTATCTTTTCATGAAGTTCTAAGTAACGCTTATTAAGATTTTTTGTAAACGGAACTGCTTTACTCGTAAGGCAAACGTTAATGCTTCTCCTATCAGATTCATCTATTGTCCGTGTAATAAGTTTTTTCTTCTCTAAAGATGTTATGACGTGTGTAATTCTTCCGGGTGTCAGTTCCATTTTTTTTGCAAGCTCTTTGACAGATGTGCAGGGGTTTGACTTAAAATATTGGAGACTCCTGAGCTCAACAGTTGTCAGGTTATAGAGGTTTGCAAAATAATGCTCTTTCTCCTGGCAGAACTTTACCAGTTGTAATATCAGATGTAATAATGATTCCGAGTTTTCTCTTTTCTTTTTTGCGCTTCTCATAGCAAATATAATGTTTAGAGTGTATTTATTTTATACTCTAAACTAATTATATTAATTTTTTAATACAAGTATAAATTTTGACTCATTCATAATATCAATAGCAACACATATAATTACTGTGGTTACATAGTGTTATATAGCTTCAAAACTAATAATAATTTTATTTTAACTTTACATCTTTAGAAAATACAAGTGATGTTATATTACTTTATAGTATAAAATATAAAAAAACATACTAATGCTTTATTTTCAGTTTCACATGAAATTATATTTTTTATACTCTCTCAATAATTATTTAAAAATTAAGGAGATTATTTCCTAATATTTATTTATCTTAATTTAAAAATTTATCCATTTTAATTATAAAACATGAGAAGCTTTGAGGAAGCCGTTAAAATAATTTCAGAAGCATTCAACACACTACATCTTAATTCAGAAGAAATTAACATAACAGATGCTTTAAACAGAATATTGGCAGAAACAATCCTTTCTGATATAGACCTGCCTCCTTTTGATAACTCTGCTATGGACGGATATGCTATAAAATTTAATCCGGGTATAAAAGAATGGAAAATAATCGGTGAAATATCAGCAGGGAATTATCGCGATTATAATGTAATAAAATCATCCGCAGTCCATATAATGACTGGAGGTAAAATTCCATTAAAATGCGATACAGTTATTCCTATTGAAGATGTTAATGTAAAAAACGAAAATGTAAAACTAAAAGAAGGGGTGAAATTCTCATGCGGGATGAATGTTAGAAAGAAAGGTGAAGACTTATCCAAGGGCTCGGTTGCAGTTAATAAAGGATGTGTATTAAAACCCCAACAGATTGCTGTAGCAGCATCTTGTGGTAAATCCAAACTCAAAGTATACAAGAAACTTAACATAGGTATTCTTACAACTGGAGATGAACTCATAGACATTAACATAAAACCCGACACCGATAAAATCCGTGCATCGAATCCTTACTCACTATATTCTGCAATTCAGGATACGAACATGAATCCAATAAATTTAGGTATTGTAAAAGACAATAGATCAATACTGTTAAAAAAAGTAAAAGAGGTACTCGACAAAAGGTTAGATATTTTGCTAACAACAGGTGGAGTCTCTGTTGGCAAATATGATTACTTGAAAGAAGTGTTTGAAGAATTAGGTGTTGATACAAAATTCTGGCGAGTCTATATAAAACCCGGAAAGCCACTGCTATTTGGAGTTTATAAAAATAGCAGACACAAAACCCTCATTTTCGGATTGCCAGGTAATCCCGTCTCTGCATTAGTTACATACATCGTCTTTATAAAAAGAAATGTTTTGAAACTTTTTGGATATCCGGAATTATCAACCGTACAAGCTGTATTAAAAAGCAACGTATTAAAAAAGGATAAGAAGAGACATTTCGGAAGAGGTACTTTGAAAAGAGTAGATGCAAATTTATATAATGTGACTTTAGCAGAAGAACAGTCATCTGGAAATCTTGCACAGATGGGTAAGGCAAATTGTTTAATTGTAATCGAAGAAGAAAAAAACAATCCGAAAATTGGAGATACTGTAGAATGTATAATGATATAACAGGCATAATTCTATCCGGTGGGAAAAGCAAACGGATGGGGGTAAACAAATCTCTTTTAATGATTGAGAATAAGACCATTATAGAGATTGTTTGTAATATTATGAGTAATTTATTTAGCGAATTGCTACTTATCACAAACGAGCCCGAGTTGTATAAATTCTTAAGACTAAAAACTTTTAAGGATATATTTCCTGGAAAAGGACCGTTAGCTGGAATTCATTCCGGTTTAGTACATTCAAAAACACAAAAGAATTTTATTTTATCCTGCGACATGCCCTTGATAACAGTTGACATGATTAATACAATCATAAATTTTAAAAAGGATTCTTTTATCACAGTTGCAAAAGCTAATGGTTATATACAACAGCTCTGCGGAGTGTACGATGAATGTTGTTTACAAGAAACTGAGAAATTATTAGAAGAAAGTCTCAGCAATGAAAACAGAAATGCCCAACAGGGTAAAAGAGGGTGCAAAGTCTTACAGCTAATAAAAGAGGTGGATGCTGACATATTCGATGCTGAAGCACTTCCATTCTATAATAAGGATTTATTTTTTAATATGAATACTATGGATGATTTCGCATACGTGAAGAAAAAGTTGTTGAATAAAAGTGATGGTTAGAATCTTTTAGATATATTAGGAAGATAACAAGGAAGAATTAATTAATCACAGATATTTCGTCTCCAACTGTAATTTTTCCAGGTTCGGTAACTATTGCAAAAATTCCTTCTCTTGGCATAACACAATCGCCCACCTCATAAAAAATAGAACATTTTGAATGACATTCTTTACCAATTTGTGTAACTTCTAATTCTACGTCATTACCTATTTTAAGTTTTGTTCCTACGCTTAGGTTTGGAATGTCAATGAATTGTGTTGTTATATTTTCTGCAAACGCTCCCGGTCTAATGTTGGGTAGCCCTGCTTTTCTCATTTTCTCAATACTTTCGAAAGCTAATAGACTAATTTGCCTGTGCCAATTTCCGGAATGTGCATCTCCGTCTATACCAAGCTCTTTTACAAGACTTGCCTCTTTTATATTTGTTTTAGGAATACCTTTTTTTCGACTAACTGAAATAGCCGTTACTTTTCCATTACTCCGATTATTTTTGTCTATACTATTCAATTTTATTCTTCCGAAATTTTATAACTACCGCTTTTACCACCTGTTTTAGATATTAACTTAATATTCGAGATAACTATCGACTTGTCTAATGCTTTACACATATCGTACACAGTTAAGGCAGCAATAGTTGCTCCTGTTAAGGCTTCCATTTCAACACCGGTCTTCGAAAATGTCTTTGCGGTCGCTCTTACAATAACAACTTTTCTTTCCGAATCTAACATAATTTTCAAATCTAAATTCGAAATAAATATGTTATGACATAATGGTATCAGCTCGCTTGTTCTCTTAGCTCCCTGTATCCCCGCTATTTTCGCAACCGATAAAACATCACCTTTTTCTATCACATTGTCTTTCAGTTTCTCAAAAACAATGTTCGATACCAACACCTCTGCTTGTGCTGTAGCTTCTCTTCGAGTTTCATCTTTAGATGTTACATCTACCATTTTCGCTTTATTTGTTTCGTCAACATGTGTGAATTCCTTCATACAATTAACCTCCCACATCAATCATTTTATTTTTATCTAGTTTAATTATATCATCAACACCCAAATGTCCTTTTTCTTTCAATTGCACCCTCTCATAAATTAAACGGGCGATATAGGAATCACTACAAAGCGGATCCCGAATATACTTCTTCAGATTTATTTCGCCTGATTCGTCTGAAAACAAACAAGATTTCATGTTACCATCTGATTTAATTCTAATTCTATTACAACTCCCACAAAAGTTATTCGATATAGAGCTGATAAAACCTATTCTGCCTGTATAACCTTCTATATTATAATTAGACGCAACACGAAGTTTACTGTCGTTAATTTTAATAAGTTTATATTTTTTTTCAATCATGCGTTTCAATTCTCCACTACTAATAAACTTATCCTTACTCCATCCATTACAACCGAAAGGCATATATT
Organism: uncultured Ignavibacteriaceae bacterium; assembly: GCA_964472195.1. Lineage (GTDB taxonomy): Bacteria > Bacteroidota > Ignavibacteria > Tepidaquicellales > Tepidaquicellaceae > BS750m-G4. The sequence goes on from CAYYJH010000002.1 coordinate 64,306, forward strand.
CAATGAATCTGAGTGTGATTTTTCTGTCTCTTACAAAATCAACAAAATCCAATATCTCTCCGTCATTGATTCCCTTAATCAAAACAACATTTATTTTCAATCCATCAAACTTAAGCTCCTCTGCCATATCAATTGAATGTTTTACACTTTTAATAACATCTTTTCCAGTTATTTGTTTATACTTTTCAGCATTAAGTGAATCAATACTAATATTCAATTTATCCAATCCCAATTCCCTCAGCCGGGAAATCTTGTTCTCAAGCAGCGTTCCATTAGTTGTAAGGCAAAATTCGAAATTATAACTGCGTTTGATATCATACAGCTTTTCAAAAAACGTAATAATATCTTTTCTAACCAAAGGCTCACCACCGGTAAATCTTATTTTCCTAACTTCGAAATCAACAAGGAAGATCTTTATCAATCTAATTAATTCATCATAGTTTAGAATATCATTTTTCCCCAGCTTTTTATAGTTGTGAGTATCTGGATTACAGTAAGTACAGTTCAAGTTACACTTATCTGTCAAAGATATTCTTATGTAATCATGAATCCTTCCAAACTTGTCAATTAGCTTTGCCATACATTAAATAATTTACAATATAAATAAAGCCAGGAGCGCCGCTCCTATTACCAATATAACCGGATGTATATTCAACCAATATGTTAAACCAAATCCCAATATAAGAAAAATTAATCCCTTCCAATTATTAAAGCTTTGGTTAAAATACTTCAACATTATGGCAACGATCATTCCGATAATAATAAACTTGACACCTTCAAAACCTTTAACGACATAAGCATTCTTCTCAAAATGTGAATAAAAATATGCAGCCAATGTAATTATTCCAGCCGGTACTAACATATTACCAATATTAGCAACAATAGCACCGGTTACCCCGGCAACTTTATATCCTGTATATGTTGCAAACTTTATAGAAATAGCGCCGGGGAATACTTCTACCATTCCAAGTACTTTCAGAAACTCATCCTGAGATAACCAATGATGATGCTGAACAACTTCAGTTTCAATTAGAGGAATTAGGGAGTATGCTCCTCCAAAAGAAAATGATCCTACTTTTAAAAAAGACCAGAATAGATTTAATAAATCGTTAACCATGGATATATTTTCACTTATCTTGAGCTTCAATAATATCATCAATCCATCCGAGAGCAGCCATCATAGATGGTAATCCAATTGTGGGTAATGCTAAGAGCACAGCATGTTGCATCTCTTCTTTGCTAACTCCAGCTTTAATAGCTTTTCGTGTATGCGAATGAACAGCTCCTTCAAGCCGTGCTCCGGTTGAAATTGCAATTTTTATTAAGGCTCTTGTTTTTTTATCTAACGGACCTGCGCTATGAACAGAGTTTCCTAATTCTTCATATGCTTTTGCTACTTCTGTGTGGTCTTCTGTAAATTTTAAAAAACGTTTAGGTATATGAGACATATACAACCTCCAATATTATTATGGAATAATTAAAAAATGTAAAATAAAATTATGTAATTAAATGTTCATAATCAATACTGCTAAAAAAAACAGGAAATGAAAAATTATTAATATAACCGAAAGTAATTTGATAATAAATCATCTACTCTAAACATATTAAAATATCCACCCCTGTAGACATTTACTTTGAGAATACCTTTATGGATAGAAGAATAAATGAGACAAATTTCACTTATTGGGAATGTAGCGGATTGACTAATCAAGCCGCTACATTAATTCTATATTATTCCTTTGAAAAAATATTTAACTCTAGATAGACAATTTCTCCTTAACAATGAAATGAGATGTAAATTTTATTACAGCAGCATAAAATGGCAGAGGCTTTGCCCGCTGAGCTCTATTCAAGAACCGCTCAATCCAGAGTTCGATGTAATCCATGAAAAATTGACGCTGAATCCTTTCAGCTACAACACTAGCTCTTATGT
>CAYYJH010000002.1:66338-72017 GCA_964472195.1 uncultured Ignavibacteriaceae bacterium
TAATCCATGAAAAATTGACGCTGAATCCTTTCAGCTACAACACTAGCTCTTATGTCATTCTTTTTTATTGCCTCTATTTTTCTTCTAAGGAGTTTTTCCATAAATTCGAATAAGATAGATATATGATCCGGGATTAAACCTGACTCATTAATTTCTAGACCATAATGAGCCATAAATCTTTTTACTTCCCCGGTTGACTCTCCCCATAATTGTCCTGCGCTTCTATCATCTTCCCTATATACCGAAGCATATGGAGGAGATTGCGGTACAGGTCCAATAAAGAGTCTTGCATATTCTATCTCGAGTGATTCAAGATCAAGTGTATTGAGATCTTCATGCACAGCAAATCCCGGCTCTATATTTGACAGAACTTCAAAGAATCCTTTCTTATACAATTCCTTTGCAAATTCCAAAGTTAACTCTTTGCCATATAGACAACCGAGAATACCGTAAAGATTTGCACGCGTCGATACATTATTTAATTTATTGTGAAAATTTACATTTGTAATATGTTTGTATAAGAGTTCACTCCTCAAATCCATCACACCCTCCTGACCGTTACTACCGTATCCATATAGCGCATCATACCGCCAATTGGATCTCCTAAATTAGGAATTATCCAATTGGGGTGAATCCCTTTTTCTTTCCACCAGATTCGATTTATATCTGAATCAAGTGCATCTGATTCAGCATCTGCTAGTGGATTAGCAATCTGATTAGCAGTAGCAAAGCGCCCCCATTGCCAGTGTCCGCAATGATTACTTATGGCTACTACTCCCGGAATAACGCCTTCGGTAACATGTACTGTTTTAACTATCTTACCAACCGACGATTTAATCTCTACTTTATCACCATCATTAACATTCAGATTACCAGCTGTAGTAGTATTAATCAGAGCCGGGTTATTGTGATAAATCTCACTAAGATACTTACATCCTTGTGTACGCGAGTGTGATTGAACATTCACTTTATATGTAGTCAATATTAGTTTATCATTCCCAAGATTCTTATGCTCCGGAATTGGCATATAAGACGGTAATGCAGAAAATCCAGCGTCTTCTAAGAATTGGGATTTCAATTCAAGCAGACCTGATTTCGCAATCTTATCGGGTTTAAATCCAACAAAATAATTTCCATCAACTTCCTGGCAAATATATGCTTTATATTCTTTCCAAGAACCTCCGTCTGCACCATATTTTCCATTCTTGGTATGTTTTGGATCAAACACAATTCCTAATGTATTCTTTTTCCATTTACCAGAAGCTAAGTTCGTTTCAACTTCAGCCTTGTCCATTTTCTTCATGTATTTACGATAATGCGGTTTCTCTTCTTTATCGTACCATGCACCATGTTCTTTCATATATTCGAAACCACCAGCTTCTTTCACTCCAGAGGTATGTTCACAAGCATCACGTACAAATTCCTCCGCAGATTTGAATGGTAATGCCTTGGCAACCTCACCGCCTAACCTTTGAGCAATATCACATGTAACATCAATGAAATTCCTGCATTCGGCTAAAGGTTCTACTAGTGGTTGACGAATATAATACTCATGGATCATATCATACGAAGCCATATTTTCCCAGTCCCATCTCTCGAGGTATGTAGCATCCGGAAGAATAAGATCGGCAAGATGAGAAGTTTCCGAATAAGCTACATCTACAACAACAACATAAGGAATTATAGACTCATCTTTGAGAATATCCTTATTCTCCTGACAATTCCCGTTCACGTATACCGGATTGTAACAAAAAACCATATATATTTCCGGCCGTTCATCAGGTTTAGAGTTTTTTATACTGCTTAATACCTGGTGACAGCTGTGGTGAGTAGCAAAGGAATAAGCCCCTTTAGGTGCAAACACGTTACTAAGTTTTTTCTGCTTACCTCCCGGTTTCTTAAACGAGTTCTTCCATTTAGCACCAACAGCAGGACAAGTTCCACCAGGAACATCAATATAACCGCAAATTGCATCGAGCATTTTACAAATGCGTTCATTTTGAACACCATTGTAATGAGTCGCAATACCGCGGTATGATACTAACGTCCCAGGTTTTGCGGCAGCATATTCGAGAGCTATCCTTTCGATGTCAGCAGCTGAAACTCCCGATATTTTTTCAGCCCATTTTGGAGTCATAGATTTCAAGTGATTTTTCAATACCTCAACAGTAGTATTCGTCCATGTTTCTATGAATTCACTGTCATAAAGGTTATTCGTCATAACGACATTACACATTGCCAAAATAACAGCACCATCGGTTCCTGGTTTAATAGGATGCCACTCGTCTGATTTTGCAGCTGTATTTGATAATCTCACATCAAAAGTTACAATCTTAACACCACGTTCAACTTTAGCAGCTATTGCTCTCTGAGCCAGAGGAACATGCGATGTATGAGCTTCAAAAAAATTACAGCCGAAATTTAAAATATAATTTGTTCTTGCTACGTCGTTTACATCGTAATGCTTACCCCAGGTAAACTCCTGACCAGTCCACTTTGCACTTTCACAAATAGCAGTATGTCCGTCTATCGTTTTCGTACCATATGCAGGCAAAAAATATTTCTTCATTATTGTGGATGAAGAACCCTTCATACGACCATAATGAAACATGAACTTTTCAGGAACACCTCTATCCTTGAGAGATTTCAGCTTACTTGTTACTTCATTCAAAGCTTCGTCCCAGCTAACGCGTTTCCATTTGCCCTCACCTCTTTTTCCTACTCTTTTCATTGGAAAGAGTATACGGTCGGGATTATATACCTGCCCTATACCACCCTGACCGCGAGCACAAAGTTTTCCATTGGTTCTGGGCAGCTCTGGATTCCCTTCAATATGGACTACCCTCCCATCTTCAACATATCCAACAATTCCATCCCTGGCAACGCATTGCCAGCAGGCAGATGGTTTACGTAAACGTTCTTTACCTGAATCGGGTGAAAAATCCCGACCGCCTTTTATTAATACTTTACCTTTCAGGTTTGAACCGTACACTTTCCCAATTGAGAATAAACCAGTTGCTGAAGCTGCAGCACCAGTTAGCCCCATTAACTTTAGAAAGTTTTTTCTTCCTAGTTTCATCTTGTGTCCCTCCCTTCTGTATAAGTTTTAGGATTTAACGAAATATACTTACATTGTGGACCTGTACCTTTTTTAGGAAGCAGGACACTTACTTTCTTGGACTTAATGATCTTGGATATCTTACTATTTGGATCGTTCAAATCACCACTAATTCGTGCTCCAGCTTCACATGTATTCACACAAGCAGGAACTATACCTGCATCTATTCGGTGGACGCAAAGATCACATTTTTCAGCTGGTTCATCACCAACTGCATCGGGTGAAACAGTTTTCTTTGCTGGATTAAGAAAACGAACCTTATAAGGACAATCGTCAACACAATTGCCACAACCTAAACAACGATCTTGATCGACCAGCACTATGCCATCGGGACGCTGATAAGTAGCTCTTTTTTTATATTTTACACGTGTACCGTCAGATTGAATAAATTCGGCTTCAATTTCTTCCGCAGGACAATGCTTTATACATTTTGGATTCTTACAATGGTTGCATAACCATGGCAGAAAACTTCGTTTGGAATTTGGATATGTATCGTAATCTAATTGCTTTACGCTGGATCGAAACACCCCTAATGGAACATCATATTCTGTCTTACATGCTACGGCACAAGCTTTGCATCCTATACAGCGGTCAAGGTCTATTAAAAATCCCCAGCGTCTGGCTTTTCCATTGATGTTACCAGCTTTGACAGATGCAAGAGGAGTCCCAGCTATCACAACAGCAGTCCCAGCTGCAATAGTACTATCTTTAATAAACTCTCTCCTGCTTTTCTTTTTTAATAAACTATCCATTATTTCCTCCTTGAATTATTTAATTTCGTAAAAAACGGTTAAACGTGGAATTATATCAGCATCAGGATCCCCTCCACCGCTGTATAACACAGCTTCGACATTTGGTATTATATGAACATTTTTAACCGGAGTAATATCTACCCCGCCAACAATGAAATTGGATTTTGCTGTATCGGAAAAGGGAATATAAGATATGCTTTCACCCTTAGGATTCGGTTCAAACATATGGTCAAAACGGCCGAAAATACTTACTTTTTCTGAGATTTTGTATGCTGCAAATATCGATGCAATTTTTAAATTTAGATCAGCACTACCAGTACCCATCTGTCGTGTTTGTTGAGCAAACTGAATTCCTGCCCTCCATAAATCTGTTTTGTAAGCAGCAAATCCCTGCAAAGTATATATACTATTATTTTCACCAGGACTATCACCCCAATCTGCATACCCTTCCACAACGAGAGGTTTACGATTATATCCTAAGGAAAGAAAAATTTTCTTTTGTTTATTAACCTCTGACTTTGTACCATGTCCGTTACCTAACATGAAATGATAATATACACTCTTATCTTCATCAAATGTACCTTTGAGAGCAATACCAAGGTCTCTCGAACTGCCGAAGCCTTTTTGTAAATCCAGTGGTGTTTTTTCTACTGAACGATAGCCCCAGAGTTTTTCTATAATACCCCAGGTAGGAGTGCCTGAAAGTCCAAATACAATTGCGTGACTGGAAATCTTCCACTTTAGGTATGCATCTTTAACAGAAGGGCTCATTTTAGCACTTGTCGTAAAATCACCGGGACTAGACATTTCAAACCGCAATCTCGTTGAGAAATCATCACTGATTCCATAATCAAAGGTCAAATAAATTCGTCTAAACCAAAAGCCCGTCCTATCAACTAGATCACTGTGATGATTTGCAGCAACCCAGTAAAAGTCACCGAACATATAACCGCTTATTTTTACTCCTTTTTTTTGAGCTAAACCAAGACTTGTACATAACATAATTGTACTCAAAAAAATCCAAAAAATACGTTTCATTAAAAATCTCCTTTCTAACTAGATTATAATTATTAAAAGTTTTTAAAATGTAAAAATCAATTAAAAAAATTCCTACCCAATAAAAATAAATTGCATATATTCGAATTAGATAGATTTAGTAAAATTTTTCCATTAATTACCTCCTTCCAGTTATTTTAATTAAGGAAACAAAATGCCTAAACGAAAAATGTCTTACTACAAAATTTAATCTAAGAATTATCAATTATTTTTATAACAGTTTTGTAAATCATTTTCTTCATTGTTAGCTTTTCAATTAGGATTTAACATTACTAAATCTCACTGAAAATTTAATTATTTTTTAGTCGCTTTTATCAATATCTTATTCAAAATATCCTGGTGTGTTTTAGTGTTCTTTGCAACTCCCCATTTCTTCTTTACTTTTTCCCAGAATTTGGTAGGGGTTTCTTGATGGCAACCGAAACATAAAAAAGTACGATTTATTTTATCTAATTCTTCTTTGTTAAATGGTCTAGCCCCAACATGACTGGTTCCCTGAATCTGTTTTCCTTCTTCATCGACAATTCGTTCCAATTCGAATGGGATATCAAGTCCATTCAGTTTACTTATATAAAAACCTGATCCTAAACCCAACGCTTTAGTATTGTTATGACAATTTTCACAAGTACGAGGACTTCGTGAAACTGTGTGGGGCTGTATAGGATTATGAGCTATGCCAGAATGTCCATGGGCAGTAACAAAAACCTTATTCAGCTCTAATGCTGTGCCATACTCATCAATTTGTGTAAATAT
>CAYYJH010000003.1:0-4278 GCA_964472195.1 uncultured Ignavibacteriaceae bacterium
TTGTTTCACGTGAAACATCGCACAAGCGTTGTTAAAACAGTTGTTTATCTTTGTTTCTTGTGTTACATTGTCATTCCAAATAAGTGTACCTCTATAAACATTTTTAATTTAGTTCTTATGATACTCTGCAAAGTGTTTACTCCTCAATATTACTATTTACTCCAATATATGAACTCCTATTCTTAAATGCCTTAGTGCCCTTGTAGCAATACACATTTACTTTCTATAGAAATTTCATTGCATAGAAAATATTATTTAAAAAATTTACTTTGCACATTACGAATTTTCTATGAAAAAGTATTATGACATAGTAGTGATAGGCGCAGGTCATGCTGGCATAGAAGCATCGCTAGCCGCAGCAAAAATGGGGTGCACCGTTGGTTTATTTACAATGGACGTTAATGCCGTTGGAAGAATGAGCTGCAATCCCGCAATTGGTGGAACAGCGAAGGGACATCTCGTCCGGGAAATTGATGCGTTGGGCGGTGTGATGGGTAAGATTGCTGATATGACAGGTATTCAATTTAAAATGCTTAATAAATCAAAAGGTCCTGCCGTCTGGTCGCCCCGCTGTCAATCAGATAAAAAACTTTATTCCATTGAAGCAGCAAAATTGATAACAGAACAAGATGACATTGATCTTATACAGGACATGGTGAATTATATAATAGTTGAAAAAGGTAACACCGGTTCACCATACTATGTTAAAGGGATTAGAACTGTACTGGGACGTGAAGTTGAATGCAATTGTATAATAATTACATCCGGAACATTCCTGAACGCTATAATGCATACCGGTAAAACAACAACTGTCGGTGGAAGAATGGGGGAAGATTCTGCAATCGGATTGACCGAAAGTCTTACTAACATTGGTTTTAAAACAGGACGGCTGAAAACAGGAACACCACCCCGACTTGATATTAACACTATTGATTTTTCAAAAACAGAAGTTCAGTCAGGCGACAAGAACCCACAACCATTTTCACATAACATCAATGGTAAGTTCCCCATACAACAACAGGTGGATTGTTATTTAACACATACAAACGAGAGAACACACGAAATCTTAAGAACCGGTTTTGAAGATTCACCTCTTTTTTCCGGGAGAATAAAGGGCGCAGGTCCCAGATACTGTCCCTCAATTGAAGATAAAATATCAAGGTTTTCCGACAAGCCTCGCCACCAAATATTTCTCGAACCGGAAACACTGAATGGTAATACAATATATATGAACGGCTTCTCAACAAGTCTTCCGCTCGAAGTACAAAAAAAAGCTGCCCGTACTGTTAGGGGTTTAGAAAATGTCGTGCTTGTTAAAGAGGGCTATGCCGTCGAATATGATTTTCTCCCAACACACCAGATAAAATTGTCTCTTGAAACTAAATTGGTTTCCGGATTATTTACAGCCGGACAGATTAATGGAACATCCGGATACGAGGAAGCCGCAGGTCAGGGGATCGTTGCCGGTATAAATGCTGTTCAAAAACTCAAAAACAAGGAACCGCTAATTCTTAAAAGAAGCGAGGCTTACATCGGTGTACTAATAGACGACCTCATTAATAAGTGTCCCGATGAACCTTACCGTATGTTTACCTCAAGTGCAGAGTATCGACTCATCTTAAGACAGGACAATGCTGACTTGCGTCTCATGGAAAAAGGTTACTCTTATGGATTGATTAATAGTGAGTCTATCAAAACACTTAAAGAAAAAAAGGATTTAATAAAAGAGGGTATTAATTATTTCACGATGAACACTATTAGTCCTAAAATTGTTAATGATTATATGCTATCAAAAAAAACTAATCCTATCAATCAAAACGAATTCATCTCAAATCTAATAAAAAGAAATCAGGTAAAGCTATGTGAGTTATTAAGATTAGAGGTATTCAAAGACAATTCGTTACTAAAGAGAATATCTAATAATCCAGAAGCAATCAATCAAATAGAAATAGAAATTAAATATAATGGATACATACAAAGACAAAACAAGCAAGTCGAGACCTTCAATAAAAACGAAGGCGTAAGAATTCCGAAAGATTTTAATTATGAAAAAATTAAATCTATATCTTCAGAAGCTCTTTACAAACTTAAAACAATAAAACCACAATCAATCGGTCAGGCAGCCCGCATTGCAGGTGTTAGACCTACTGATATTTCAGCAATTATGATTTATATGAGGGGTTAACTATGGATTTAGATTTAAAATCAAATATCTCTTTCAGATTAACAAAGAAATACTTAACAATTTTTCTTTCTGTATCTCTTTTTTCTTTGCTTAGTTGTTCAACACAAAAGGTTCAACAAAAACTTCAATCAAAAAATGAATACAATCCAATGAATAGAAATTTAGATACTGCAATACTTGGAGCGGGTTGCTTCTGGTGTGTGGAAGCTGTATTCCAAAATTTAAAAGGTGTTCAAAAAGTTGAATCCGGTTATACAGGTGGACACGTGAAAAATCCTACTTATGAGGAAGTTTGTACTGGTACAACTGGACATGCAGAGGTTGCACGAATTATTTTTTATCCCGAGATAATCACCTTTGCGCAATTACTTAAAGTCTTCTGGCACACACATGATCCTACAACGCTCAATAGACAAGGAGCAGATGTTGGTACACAATACCGCTCTGTAATTTTCTATCACAATGATGAACAAAGAAAGACCGCTGAGGAAAGCAAGCAGCGAACCGATTCATCTGGACTGTGGGCTGATCCAATCATAACAGAAATAAGTCCCCTTGGAGAATTTTATTTAGCCGAAGACTATCATCAAAATTATTATGATAACAACCCTAATCAACCTTACTGCTCAATGGTGATAGCTTCCAAACTTCAAAAATTCTTTAAGGAATTTGGATACTTACTAAAAGTTAAAGGTAAAAATGATAAATAGCAATCAAAGGTAATAAATGACTACTAAGAATTATGATACAAAAGCAACCCCGTTAACTCCGTACATTGTCATACTTGGAACCGCCCAAGATGGTGGTTACCCACAGGCAGGTTGTAAAAATGACTGCTGTAAAGAGGCATGGAATAATCCAACGTTAAGAAGGCTGGTTACTTCATTAGCCATAATAGACCCCGCGACAAAAGAAAGATGGCTCATCGATATCACACCCGATTTCAAAGAACAGTTCCATATTTTAGAAGAGCTTTCACCAAGCCCACACAAAAACTTCCTATCAGGAATTTTTCTAACGCACGGACATATCGGTCATTATACCGGGTTGATTAACTTAGGTCGAGAGGTTATGAACACTCATGAGGTTGATGTTTTTTCTATGCCAATGATGCTTAAGTGTCTCAAAGCAAATGTACCCTGGAATCAATTGATTAAACAAAATAATATTAAGTTAAAACCATTAAAAAACAACACTTCTGTAACCCTAAACAAAATAATCAACATTGTTCCTTTTCTTGTACCTCACCGAGATGAACTAACAGAAACGATAGGCTACGAAGTGACTGGTCCCAACAAGACAGTTGCCTTTATCCCGGATGTTGATAAATGGAATGAAAAAATTTCAAAAAGAGTCATTGCTGCCGATATTGCTCTTATTGATGGTACTTTCTTTGACAAGAATGATTTATCCAAAAGAAATTTAAATGAAGTCAGACACCCATTTATTACCGAAAGCTTAAAGTTGTTCTTTCAATACCACCATAAAGTTAAAATACACTTTATTCACTTCAACCACACAAATTCCGTTATAAAGCTAAATAGCAAAGAACACAGAAAAGTTATACAATCGGGATTCCAAATAGCCTGCGAGAAACAAATTATAAAATTGTAAATTTCAAACACAAAAGTCACCCTTCGTGTCTGGTCGCTTCTGTTACTTTGTTTCTCCAAAATGTTGCTCAAGTAACTATTACCTCACTCAGTAGTAATTTTAACAATTCAATCCCTGCAAGCATTTTCCTATACACCTAAATCAAGTTTTAAGATATTCAAGGTTTTTAAATTTTTAGGCGTATCCATTCATAATCCTTTACAAATTTCTTTTATAAATCTCTTTTTATTAAATTTACTATGCAAACGAGATTTTATATATTCGTTAAAATCTTTTCATTAATGCGCGAAAAGAAAACTCAAGAACCTCAACCAATATTATTCTATGAAAGAAAATTATTTTACAGTAGAATCAATTGACGATAAATCTTCCGAGATGTTAAACGAATTGAGACTTCAAAGTGACAGAAGAAACATTATCTTCAAACCAAAAGAATCAGCACTTTTAGTAATCGATGCACAGAAATATTTTTTTGATAA
>CAYYJH010000003.1:4378-66591 GCA_964472195.1 uncultured Ignavibacteriaceae bacterium
AATCTTTGCTGTGAGACAACTGCTCGCTCTGCTTTTGTCAGGGGCTTCTCTGTTTTTTTCACAATCGATGGAACTGCCACATACAGTGAAGAATTTCACAGGGCAACCTTACTTAATTTATCGTATGGCTTTGCAACCCCGGTTCTTTGTAAAGATATCGTAAAATATATTATTGGTAAATAGAAATGAATGATGTTGCTATCATCGGAGCGGGACCCGCGGGATTATCAGCGGCAGTTCAATTGAAACGTTACAACACTGATATTTTACTATTCGAAAAAAATCTTGTTGGAGGACTTTTACGAAATGCAAACCTGGTGGAAAACTATCCGGGGTTTGGTGATGGCATTAGCGGAATAGAGCTTGTTGAACAATTCTCAAGACATCTAGATAAAACAGGTTTAAAAGTTAATTACGAAGAAGTGAAGGAGATTGACTACAGTAAAGAAAAATTTTTTGTTAAAACAAATAATGAGAACACTGCCTGTAAAATTGTTGTTATAGCAACGGGTACTAAACCCCAAAAAATACCAGGACTCAAAATTACTGAAGAGATTTGCAAACTTATTTTTTATGAAATTTATCCAATTTTAAAAGTACAAAACAAAAACATTGCTATTATTGGTGCTGGTGATGCTGCGTTCGATTACGCATTAAACCTTGCACGGTTCAACAAAGTAACAATTTTGAACAGGGGAAATGAGACAAGTTGTCTCTCTCTCTTATGGGAAAGAGCAATTAAGAATGAAAACATCTTTTATAATAAAAATACTGCGGTAACAAGTATCAAACAAGACAACGGTGAATTGGCAATATCTTACTGCGATGGAAAAGGTGAACACGTGATGATTTTTTCCTATCTCGTTGTTGCAATCGGAAGAAATCCAAATTTGGATTTAATAAGCACTAACCTTAGAAAAAATCTGGGCAAATTGCAAAAATCAAAATCTCTTTTTATAATTGGAGACGCAAAAAATGATATTTACAGACAAACAGCTATTGCTACAGGGGATGGTATTAAAGCCGCTATGGAAATACATAGAAAACTTAACGGAAAAAATTCATGAAAATAATTGCCAAAACAGGAAAAGAAGATTTAGCAATTGTATATGTAGCCGAAACAAATAATGGAAATCAGATAGAATTTGTAGAGTCCCTTCAGCCCCCAATACCAAGAGAAAAGAAATGGATTTTAATAGTTTCAACATTGTTCGGGTGTCCAGTTGAATGCCGCTTCTGTGATGCGGGTAGTTTTTATGAGGGAAAACTTTGTGAAGATGAAATAATCTCCCAAATAGATTTCCTCGTCAGGCAAAGGTTCCCAAACGGAATTATACCTGTCGAAAAATTCAAGATTCAGTTCGCAAGACTGGGAGAACCATCCTTCAATCAAAACGTTCTCAGCGTTCTTGAGAGATTACCTGGTCTTTATGAAGCACCAGGTCTTTTGCCATCACTTTCTACCGTTGCACCTTATGGAACAGACAGATTTTTCGAAAGATTATTAAGAATAAAAAATTTAATATATCCTCAAAGATTTCAGTTCCAGTTTTCAATCCATACTACCGATGAAAGCAAAAGAGATTGGTTAATTCCTATGAAAAAATGGGATTTCAAAAAAATGGCGGAGTACGGGAAGAAGTTTTATAACAAAGATGGATTGAAAATATCCCTTAATTTTGCTTTATCGAGTCACAACTTAATAGATCCGTTTATTCTTTTAAGATATTTCAATCCGGAAATTTTCTTGATAAAGTTAACCCCGGTAAATCCTACTTATAATGCAACAAAAAACAATATCGCCTCAATAAATCCCCAACAAGAAGGGGGTGAATTAGTTAAGTCATTTCAAGCTGCGGGATATGAAGTTAAAGTTAGCGTAGGTGAATTCGAAGAAAATTATATTGGGAGTAATTGTGGACAATTCATTACTACATATAATAAATCACGGGAAAAAATAGAGGGGGCATATACTTATGAATTGCAGAAAAATGATAATTTGACTTAATTTATTTTACTGGTTAGTAAATACTTTATTTTGAATCAACTCGGAAGTTCAATTTTTAAATACTCACTTAACTTCTTTACAAGCTGTTTGTTTTCCCCCGGCCGACCAACGCTTACACGCAGTCCTTTTTCTATTCCAAAAGGTCCCAGGTCTCTTACTATAATTCCATTATCCAGAAGATACTGTTTTAATTCTTCTTTTTCGGATAGACTATTAAATTCTATGCAAATGAAATTGCTTTGTGTGGGAGTCACATTAAACCCAAAATCTTCAAATGCTCCACAAAGAAATGTTCTTTCTTTATCATTTATTGATACGCTCTTCTTCACAAATTCATGGTCGTCAAGAGCTGCTAACGCCGCTACATGTGCAAGACTATTTATCGAGAAAGGTGTTTTGTTTTGTATTAACAAATTTTTGGTTTGGGGGTGCGTAATTGCATATCCTATCCTAAGACCTGCAAGCCCATAAATCTTTGAAAAAGTTCTTAATACAATCAAATTCGGGTATGACTTTTGTAACTGTAATGAGTTAGGATAACTTGTATCGCTTACATATTCAACATAAGCTTCATCGTTAACAACATATATCTCGGGGGGTAAGGTATTTAATAATTCTCGTAGAGAATCGTGCGAAATAATCGTCCCGGTTGGATTGTTAGGGTTAGCAATAAATATTAATTTTGTCTTATCTGTAACTAAAGAAATTATGTTATCTACACTTACAGTATTATTAACAAGTTTAGCAAACTTACACTCTTTCCTGTGAATCCCGGCTAATAATTTATATGCAACAAAAGTTTTTTCCGAGGTCACTACATTTTCCGCAAAACCGACAAATGCCTTTACCGCCATATCCATAACCTCTACTGAACCCGCTGCAATCACAACATTATCTTGTGTTACATCGTATTTTTTTGCTATCTTGTCTTTTAAATCTTCATGAAATACATCGGGGTATCTAAATACAAGATGATAGTTTTTCTCTATAGCCCTGAGGGCAAAGGGTGAAGCCCCAAAAGGATTTTCGTTTTGTGATAGCTTGACAATTTTTTCTCTTTCTGTTTTCATATTTCATTTAAGGTTTCCGCGGCTTAATATTATTTATTACTTTACATCGAATATGCTCTTGCTTATATTGAAAAGAACCTCCTTGCGATACCATGCTGATGCCCGGATATCAGAAATTGGATTTGCATACTCCAACACTTTCCCAGCAAACTCCTCTGCCTCTGATTTACTAATAGCCGTAAATTCTTTGCCTGTTAAGAAATCACATGCGGTTTTTACAAATTTTATTGTTGGCGCAGCTGAACCTATTGCTATTCCTGCATGTGTGATTTTATTGTTCTTATCCGATTGAATGTGGTATGCCAGGGAAACAATAGCACATTCCATTGAATGCCTTGTACCTACCTTTGTGAATCCGGAGTGAGCATTTTCACATTCTTTATTAATAGGGATTGTTATACAGCGTAATACCTCGTTGTTTTTCAAATCCGTTTTTCTAACACCGACAAAAATTTTATCTATTGGAATAACTCTGCTTCCCCCGCTCGATGAAACAATCTCACATTCTGACTTCAGGGCAACCAAAGCACAAGCAATATCTCCTGCGGGGGATGCCGTACAAATATTTCCCCCAACTGTTGCTACTTGTCTAATTTGTCTCGAAGCATGTTTTATTGCTGCCTCGTTTAAGACAGGGAATTGTTTCTTTATTGTCTCGTTTGAAATAATTTCACTTGCTGTTACGAGTGCGCCTATCCTGATTCTATTATCTCTTTCTTTAATGGTAGTGAATTGTTTATTGTTTAATTGAGCTAAATTAATAACAAGGAGCTTTTCGTTCGGTTGTTTTTTTAACTCCACCAACAAATCCGTGTATCCTGCACCAAACCTGTATTCTGTATTCTTATACTCGTCGATGGTTCTTAATAAATCGTCGAATGTTTCCGGGCTTATTACGTTCGCTACCATGTTATTCATATTTGTGCTTGATTCTTAGATTTTACAATTATTAAAATCTCATATTTTGAAATATTCTTCACTATGAATCGTTCTTATCAGATTTCGTTAAGGCTCGTAGAATCCTTTCAGGTGTAATTGGTAACTCATTAATTTTAATATCCAGAGCATCGGATACAGCATTAGCAATAGCTGCCGGCGTGGGAATAAGTGGGGCTTCCCCTACACCTTTAGATCCATACGGACCCGCCTCATCGTATGTTTCTATCGGGTAAAAATGTATGTTTGGAATATCGCAAGCAGTCGGAAGTTTGTAATCATGAAAACTTGGATTAAGCACTTCACCTTTTTCAACAACCAATTCTTCTGTTAAAGCATAACCCATTCCCATAACAACACCACCTTCTATTTGACCTGCCAGACCAAGCGGATTAAGTACCTTGCCAACATCCTGAGCAACATGAACATCCAAAACTTCTACATTGCCTGTGATCGTATCTACTTCAACCTCAATTGCTTGTGAAGCGAAAGCATACGTTCCCGAAACATTTCCCATATACTTATTATCCTGAAACTCGCTGCTTGGCTCGTAATAATATGTTTCCACACACAACTCATGGGGGTCTTTAAAATGTATTGCCCTGATTACTTTCCCTATTTCAATCGATGCTTCTGTATTAATTGACTTAATTAATCCCTTCTCGTATTTCAAGTCTCCAGAACTTGTTTTCAAAAACTCTGAAGCTTTTAACGATAATTTAGTCTTTAGCTTATCAATTGCCCCAAGAAGTGAGTTGCCAGCAACAAAACTTGTGCGGGATGCATGTACACCAACGTCCCACGGTTTAACATCGGTGTCTGTGTTTACTACTTTAATTTTATCCATACCAATTCCTAATTCTTCCGATGCAATCATCGCAAGAACTGTTTCAGATCCCTGACCTATTTCACTCGAACCGGTAATAATAGTAAGATAGCCAAAATTATCAAACTTAACGGTTGTACCACATCCGTCTGATCTATAAATCTTAGCTCCACCGCCGACATGAAGCATTGAAGCATAACCAATTCCCCTTTTATATCTCTGAGAACTATTTTCTTTTATATCTTTTTTACTTTCGTCAATCACCCTTTTAAGCGCGTCCTTATGACCACAAGTTGCATACTTAAGACCTTGCCCTGATGTTTCTCCTTTATAATTTGCATTGATCAAGCGTATCTCTGCTTTGCTAATTCCAATCTCCTCAGCCATAAGGTCTATATTTCTTTCAAGAGCAAATGTTGCCTGCGGATTTCCATATCCCCTGAACGAACCCGCATTAGGATTATTAGTATAAACGGCGTAAGAATCAAAAACACAAGCGGGAACCTGGTACAGAGACGAAAATGTTTGCATCATAACAAAGGGCGTAGTTGCCCCCCAGGAAGTATAAGCCCCGTTATCCTTAATAATTTTCACTTCTCTGAATGTAAACTTCCCATTCCCATCTGCCCCAGTAGTTACATCCATTACCATAGTCTGTCTTGTGGGTGAGGCTATAAATTCCTCTTTTCGGCTATATACTATTTGAACCGGTTGACCTGTTTTTATAGAAAGTAATGCACATATTGGTTCATAGGGATACATATCCAGCTTACTTCCGAAACCACCACCGATAATTGGTTGTACTATCCTAATATCGGAAGGATCCATTTTGAGAGCATGTGCTATATCTCTTTGATAAAGAAATGGCACCTGTGTTACACTATATAAAGTTAACCTGCCCTCTGTCTTTGAATAATCCGCAGTTATTGCACACGTCGCCAGGCAACAATGTGCTACACGCGGTAGCTTGTATCTTCTTTTTACAATGCAAACACTTTTATCTTTTTGTTCCCGTAGATTACCATGTTCATAATGAAATGACTCCGCAATGTTTTTATCATTGTCCGGTGGGGCATACTTATTTATTTGAGGAGCATCCTTTTTTATGGCTTCGAAAGGATCAAAGATTCCCTCTTCAACTTTATATTTTACCTCTATCAAACTCAAAGCCTTATAGGCAATCTCTTTTGATTCAGCCGCAACCGCCGCAATCTCATCACGAATACAATTAACCTTACCTTTTTTCAATATCGGGTGGTCTCTTTTGTAGCTTATGTTGTTCACGTCTACATCATCAGCTGTTAAAACACTGATTACTCCTGATAGCTCCTTTGCTTTTTTTGTATTTATGGAAATGATTTCTGCAACAGGGTATTTAGTTCTAAGTATAGCTCCATAAAGCATATTAGGTAATTTAATATCCTGACCATAGACAGCTTCACCTGTTACTCTGACTTTCGCATCTAATTTTGGGGTTGGTTTACCTATAACGCTTAATAATTTCTTTTTTGAATTACTCATAATACCATATTTATATAATGCTCAGGATTTAAAATAAAGACTCCACTGCTTCAATTATTTTGGTATATCCTGTACACCGGCATAGGTTTCCCTCAAGACTCTTTTTTATTTCATCCTTGCCTGGTATAATTTTTTTTTCTTCACATTGTCTTTGAAAGTCTTTTATTGACATTACCATTCCCGGTGTACAAAAACCGCATTGAATTGCACCATGTTTTATCATAGCCTCCTGAACAGGGTCTAACAAACCCTCTTTATCATCTAATGGCAGACCTTCAATCGTTGTAACTTCTTTACCGTCAATATTGATAGCGAGATATAAACAGGAATTAACAGCGCGTCCATTTACTAAAACCGTACATGCGCCGCATTCTCCCTCAAGACAACCTGGTTTTGTTCCTTTTAATAATAACACATCACGAATAAAATCAATCAATAATAACGATGAGTTTATCACCTTCTCTATTTGCTTACCGTTAATTCTGAAAATAATTTTTCTGTTATTATTCATGACAATTTCTTTTTTGAGGCTTTATAACAAAATCCTACAATATATTTATCACTTCCACATTATTTTTGAATTGGGTTTCTAAGTTTGTTCTATTAATGATTTTCTTCCCTCGTTAAAAGCTAAACAGTTTACTGCCCTTGTTATTTGATTACCCGATAATAACATTAAAGCTTCTAACCATATTTCTTCTGGAATTAAACTAAAAGGTTTTATAGTTGATAGCAATCCCAGAACGACAACGTTTGCACTTCTGCCCATCGTGTCTCCCAAGCCCAAAGATACTTTGTAGGCATCAATTTTAACAATATTGTAATCAGCTAAAGCCTTTTCTATTTCTTTAACATCCGGATAATCTTCTTGTTTGGCATTTACAGGCAAGGCTTTAAAATTATTGAAGATTATTGTACCCTCTGGTTTTAATAATTCAATAAAGCCCGGTCTTAAAACTTCACCTATTTCCATTACAACCAATACATCAATAGAATTTGGTGCAGGGACTGGAGAATATACCTTACCACAATTGAAGGTCGATATCACCGGTCCACCAAGCTGAGCCATTCCATGTGTATCACCTTTTACAATGTGTGTGTCCGAATATGGAGTTCCCAATGCTACTTCAGAAAGCACTTTGCCAAAAAATAAATTTCCCTGTCCACCAATCCCTCTTATTGCAACACCTAAAGATTCCGGAAGCACATCCTTGTTAACAGTAACAACTTTAATAGGTTTGGCATCAGGTATCTTAGGAAGTAAAGTTTCCTTTTCTTCTTTCTCATTTGTATATACAATCGCATCAAAAGGGCAGCGTTGTAAACAAACCGGGATACCCGAACCACAATTCGTACATAAACTTGTAAATTGAGGAGTTCTGTCTTCATCCAGCACAATTCCCGGACATATATTACAAAGGTCACAATTTTTGCATTTATCGTAATCAATTTCGATTTTTCTCAATAATCCTTCACTTTCCACTTCATGAATACACGTTCCCTCAAGAATTAAAGTAGTATAAATACTTTCCTCTGCAAGTTTGAGAGATTCTTCAAGTTCTTTTTCAATTTCCTCTGTGTTATAAGCATCTATATTTAGGGTTCTTCCTCCCTCTGCTTCAATTGCTCTTTTTAAATTAAATTTATTGTGTTTACCTTCTAAATTTACATCTGAGCTGGGCGCTGGTTGTCCGCCAGTCATTGCAGTAATTCGATTATCTAATATTATCTTAACACCTGGTACGTTTCTGAATACAGCATTCCTTGTTGAATCCAAGCCCGAATGACACTCGGTCGAATCACCTATTATACTAATTACCTTATTAACCATTTCTGGTCTTGACATTACAAATCCCTGCCGAATTGAATCTGAGGCTCCCATACAGGAAACAGTATCAAGGGCGTCAAAAAAATACAATAATGTCGAACATCCTATATCCCCAAATGATGCATAGATTTTTTTCTTTCTCTTTAATCTACCAACAGCTAAAGCAAGGGGTTTATAGGAACAGCCCGGGCAAATAGAGGGTGGTCTTAAGATTGGTTTTATATTTATGTGTCTTTTTTGCGAGTTGTAATTAATATCGATATGGGCAGACAAAAATTCTAAAACTTCATCCGGTGACCAATTTGTTATAATACTGTCTTCATCTTTTCCAACTATTTTAATATTCAACAATCTAATTCTCTCTTCTAAAAATCTGTATCCATCTTCAATAACTAATAACTTACCTTTTATTTTTCTTGCAAATTCTGTTATTCTTTTACTTGGTATTGGATACGAAATTGCAAGTGAAAGTATTGATGGATCTGCATTCACAAATTTTAAAGCCTCACGAACAATTATTTCACTTTCCCCGCTAACAATTATTCCCCAATCATCAATACCATAGGTTTCATTTATTAATTCTGAATCCTCACACCATTCTTTAATTGCAGGAATTCTTTGCTGTGTTACCTTATTATAGTTAGTTCTTGCAATGACAGGCAAGAGCATCCATTCTTTCAGGTTATCCGGAAGCTCTACAGGGCTTACTTCTCTTTGAGGCTTGGTTACAATCAAGGCTTCAGAGTGAGCAAGAATCCCTGAGGCTAAAACAATAACCGGTGTATTAAACTTCCTGCTCATATCTGCCGCAATGTGTGGAATATCATATAATTCCTGGTGATTACGTGGTTCTAATACTGGTAATCGTGATGAAGCAAAAAAGTACCTTGAGTCGATTACGTGCTGAGTACTCGAAGGTACATAGTCGGTTACCGCAAAAATAACCAATGCACCTGCTTTGCCAGTAAAAAAAGCTGAGGTTGAGATTGCATCGGCAGCTTGAAAAACACCAGGTATTTTCATAGTAACTACAGCATCATATCCTGCGGTAGCATGGCCAACTCCAACCGAAACAGCTACTGCTTCGTTAACCGACCAGCCCACTTTTATTCTGTCCTGAACAAAAGCTAATGCTTTATCTATTACTTCCGTGCTCGGGGTTCCGGGGTAACCCGTCGCTGCATGAATTCCCGCATGTACAACACCAAGTGCAAACGCGGTATTACCCTGTAAGATAAATTTGCTGCCTGCCTGCGCGTTTACTATTTCCTTAAATTTTGCCATTTTGCTTGCTATTAATTACTATATAATCTCGTTGAGCTTCATTTTCTCAATCTCTTTCTTGTTAAAACCAGCTTCTTGCAAAACCGAATCGTTATGCTCTCCAAGCCTGGGTGCGCAACTTAGTGTATTATTATTCTTTGATAAATACTCTGTACTAACCGGATACGGAAATAATTCAACCTCCTTACCGGTAGGTAAAATTGTCTTCTGCATATTGTTCTTGATGAAATCAGACTTTGCGATTTCCTGTGTGGAATTAATCGGGGCTACTACTAAATTTTTTTCTAAACAAATTTTTATAAACTCTACTGTAGTATATTGTTCAAGTCCTTTCCTAATGCCTGCATATATATTCTCCTTATCCTTTTTACGTCCCTGATTAGTTTTTCTTTCTATTTTATCAAGATGTTCAAATCCTTTAATGTGTATCAACTTATCCCACTGCAAATCATTACCAATGGCTAAATATACAAATCCATCTTTGGTGGGATAACAATTGCAAGGAATAAAACTTCTGTGTTCATTACCGCTCCTGGTATCCAATTCCGATTCATCTTTTACGAATTGAATCTGTGGAAGGGCAGTTATTAACCACGATACAGCACATTGTACCATTGAAATGTTAATTTGTTTTCCGCCACCTTTTTCACCTGCTTCATTCAAGTTGTTTTCCTGTTCTAACAATGCAAGAACTACCTGGGAAAAAGCTTCGTCTCCCGCTTTTAAATCAATAATAGGAACGCCGCAAAGCATTGGGTTGCTGTCTGGATCGCCGGTTAAATACATATACCCCGAAAATGCTTGCAGTGCAGGATCGTACCCCGCCCTATCCGGATAATCTGGACCGAGCGCTGATATACCACACCAGATTAGATCTGGATTAGCTTCCTCAAGCGACTCGTAATCAATTCCGAGTTGTTTATATCGAAAAGGTAATGTGTTACAAAGAAAGACGTCTACACTAAGATTTTTTATAAGTGTCTTTAATAATTCCTGACCTTCTTTCTTTTTAAGGTTTATAGTAATCCCCTCTTTACCAATATTTGGAGCTATATAATATGAATGCAAATCCTCTATACCAATATCCTTACCTATATACCTATTGGGATCTCCCCCTTTAACATTTCCTTTGCCCTTCGTAGTTTCTATACGAATAACACGCCAACCTAATTGTACAAACCTTTGTGTAGCATAAGGAAGGGTAAGTGCTTGCTCCAGTGATAGTACTGTTTTCTTTACCATCTTTATGTGTTATTTCGTAAAATGTTGCGATCTTTTACTGTTCTTTATCTGTAAATAGATATTTATTACTATTAATACTTACCGTCAATGATTTCTGTCAGTATTCCATGAGTAGACATTGGATGAATAAACGCAAAGTTTCTCTTATACTTCGCAAACCACCTGGGTTTCTGATCAATCAACTTAACTTTATTCCTCTTCAATAACCCAAGAGATTCTTCACAGTTATCAACATTATAACTAATTAACATGACACCTTCCCCTGACCTTTTGATAAATTTAGCAACCTCTCCAGCACCATCAAGGTCCTCCATAATCTCAATAGCTGTTGGACCAACCATAAAACCTGTAACCCTTATCTTTTCCGGCTCATCAACATACCGATAAGCTACTTCCCACCCAAAAGAATCTACATAATCCTTTTCGGCTCTTTTTACATCATTGACTGCTATACAGATATGGTCAACAAAATTTGCTTTTAGTTTTTCTGTCATTTGTTTTCTTTTTTTATTTATTAATTACTTTAACAATATAAATACCTAAAATCTATATTCTAGATATGAACGGAATGTTATTAGTTTCTGGTGAACCCGGCGGCAACTTAAAGTGTATTGCTCCTTCTACCTTACATGCATCAAAACATTCCCCACACTGCAAACAAAGATCAAGTATAATAACAGCTTTTCCTTTATGAACCCCTATTATATCAGACGGACAGGCTTTTGCACAATCCCTGCATCCGTTGCATCGATAGGCATCAATCCAGGGATATAATCCCAAATTACTCGAACCGGAATGAGGATAAACACTCATTTTTGTCCCGGGTATGTTTGGTCTTGCGCTCGATATTTCTGATAGAATCATGATTTTTTTCTTTATGTGTTTTTAAATTTCTTTATTTTTAGAATCTCATACCAAGACGATAACCGTCCTGAATAGCGTCAATACCTCTTCTTACCCACAAACAATCTCCTATCATTGAGGTATCACCTTTATATGAATTATGATTAAGTTCTTTGTTCGGAACAAGTCTTGCCAAAATTACAGTATCTGCTGGAATTACCTGATCTCTGAAATGGTGCTTCTCTTTCGTTTTTCTATCAACCATTGTCCAGTCAGCTATTACACTGTCATTTGTAATTTCCTTAGCTTTTCCAAAAGTCAATTGCTGAACTTTAGCATTTTTAAGTCTTCGTCTATACCTCCATATATATGAAGGGTTTACATCCAATCCAAAACGTGGCGCAGGATCAATCATTGATATTTTTGAATCCTTCACGTCCTCAAGTTTGTCAATAATAAAAAGGGTCAGAGAAATTGCTGCCCCTGAACCCCCAAGAATAACTACGTTCTTTCCTGGTTGAACTTTACCGGTGAATACATCAAACATACTTATAACGTGTGGTTTATCCGCTCCAGGTATGTCCGGGACTTCTGGGACGGCTCCTATAGCTAAAACCACAGAGTCTGGATTTTCCTTTTCCAAGAGCTCCTTGGTTATAGGTGTGTTCAAAATAAACTTCACCCCATATTTCTCACACTGTGTTTTCATGTGATTCACAAACCTCATAAATTCCTCATCGTCCCAATATTTACCGGAACTTTCACCCCATGGATTACGGGAAGCATAATACCATTGTCCCCCTATGTTTCCTGTTTTCTCATAAACCGTCACATCGTGTCCTTTCTCTGCTGCAACACGGGCAGCTTGTAATCCAGCAATCCCCGCACCCGCAACGAAAACCTTTCTCGTAACTTCTGCTTTTGGAAAACCATAGTACCCCCACTCACGTTCTCCTTCATGGCTGCATGATGGACGAACCGTACATGTCACAGGTGCATCCCTGAATAGTCTTGCAAGACAAACCTGACAAGCTATGCAGGGTATGATATCTTCCTGACGATCCCACATAATTTTATTCGGTAATGATGGATCAGCTATCTGCGGACGACACATTTCCCATATATCAAGTTTTCCCTCAGCAATTGCTTTCTCGGGAGTTTCTGGTAAAAATAGTCTGTATGCCATACTCACCGGGATTTTAACAGCATTTTTAGTCCGTTCCGCAACATAAAGCCATTTTCCCATGGGTATATCCCGCGAAATTACAGAACCTAATGATTCTTGCCAGCCAACAGTAACGCTTAAAAAATCACAGCCAGCAGCTTCAGCAATTTTTAACGATTCCAAACTTTCTGCCTCAGTATTTCCACCAACATCATCAAGCATTTCCCAGCCACATAAACGGATACCGACAGCAACTCCCGACCCAACTTCTTTCCTAATCCCGGAAACAATCTTTCTCATAAACTCACACCTTCCTTTAATATCTCCGCCGTAATCATCACTTCGCCAATTCGTATACTTTGAAACAAAATTCGATATAAGATAGCCAACAATACCCGATATCTCTATTATTTCATATCCAGCTTCTACTGCTCTTCTTGCACCATCTATATGATCCCGAATACATTCCTCAACTTCCAGAACACTCATTTTTTTTTGCGGTCGAAATCTTCGTAATCTTTGAGGAATTGCAGATGGTCCTATTGTATAATCAAGGTTAATTCCACCAACTCTGCCGCAATGCATCAATTGGATACATGCAAGTGCATCTCCATGGTGTATTATATCAGCCATTCTTTTTAATCCTGGAATAAACTTATCATCCCAAATACCCATCATACCTACATAACCCTGTCCCTCTCCTCTTGGGTCAGTATAAGCTCCTTGTGTTGTAACAATACCCGAACCACCTCTAGCATGTGCTTCTATATAAGCCAGTTCTTTCTCTGAAACAAAACCATCACTGTAGTTATAGTTTGTTTCCGTCGATGCGTACTTAATCCTGTTTTTTGCCCAATGTTTTCCAATCTGTATGGGACTAAAAATATGCGGGTATTTCTTTTCGCCTGGTAACATCTATTTATACCTTTCTCGGTTATAATTTTTTAGAAATAAATTGGTTCTTTATATTCTCCGTAATAGTCTTTCAGTGTCTTTGTAATTTCTCCAACTGTTGCATAAGCCTTAACTGCTTCAATAACGAATGGCATAAGATTTAAATTTTCTTTAGCATGTTTTTTTATATTCTCTAAACTATTAACCACTTTGTTTGAATCTCTTTCTTTTTTAATCTTCTTCAATTTCTCAACTTGCTGTACAGCATTGTCTATATCATACGGATGAAATTCTATATTTCTTGTTTCCTCGACTTTACAATACCGGTTAACTCCAACTTTTAAAATTTTGCCTTCCTGAATTGCCTTTTCTTTTTCAAAAGCTTGTTTAGATACAGTCTTCTGGATTTCGCCTGTTGAAATTTCCTTTGTTATTCCCCCTTTTTTGTCAACATCATCCATCTGCTTCTTAATTGCTTCTTCCATTTGGTTAGTAAGTGTTTCAACATAATAAGATCCTCCTAATGGATCAACAGTATCGCAAATACCCATCTCATCAATTAGAATCTGCATAGTTCGTAAAGATATCTCAGCGGCTTTTTCCGTAGGAATTGTGTAAGCCTCATCGTATGAACACAACGCCATGGTTTGCGTACCTGAAAGAGCACTTATTAATGCATAATATGCACTTCTTACTATGTTGTTTTCGGGCTGTTCCTTGGTGAGTCCACCACCACCGCCGCCAGCTATCATCCTCATCCAACAAGAACTGTCATCTTTTGCGTGATACTGCTCTTTTATAATCTTAGCCCATAATTGCCTTGCTCCTCTAAACTTTGCAATTTGTTCAAAGAAATTTCCATGTATGTCAAAATTAAATGATAGGCGAGAAGCAAAGTCATCAATGTTTAAACCTCTCTTTAAAGTTTCGTTTATATATGCTTTTGCAATACAGAAAGCATAAGCTATTTCTTGAACTGGATTAGCGCCCGACTCACGAATATGATATCCACAAACACTAACCGGGCTGTATTTTGGGATTTCATTTGCACAATACTCTATAACATCAACGACTAATTTAACTGATGCTTCAACCGGAAAAATCCAGGTACCCCTTCCGATGAATTCTTTCAAAATATCGTTTTGTGCTGTCCCACGCAAGTTCTTAATATCAAAACCATACTCTTGCGCAACCGCTAAATACATAGCAACTAAAATTATTGCCGACCCATTAATCGTTAGAGATACTGTTATCTTATCAAGGTCAATATCCCTGAAGACCTCTTCAAAGTCCGCAAGCGTATCAACAGACATTCCTACTCTACCAACCTCACCGGCAGCTCTCGGGTCGTCAGAATCCAAACCCGTTTGTGTAGGTAAATCGAAAGCAACATTAAGGCCTGTCTGTCCATTTTTTATCAAGTATAAAAATCGCTCATGTGTTTCAGCTGGTGTACCAAAACCAGCATATTGTCTAATTGTAAAGGGTCGTTTGCGATACATCAATGGGTGAATACCCCTCGTAAACGGATACTGCCCGGGGTTACTAATTTCTGAAACAGAGCCGTTATTCTCTAAATTTCCCTGTGTATAGAGTGGATCCACCTCTATGCCAGATTCTAATAATATTTTTTTAATGTTGCTCTTTTTATGTAGCATAGATTTTTATTTTCTCTCTTCTGACTGCGTTTTGAAATAATGTATTACCGTATCTATAGTTGATCCTGTTGGAAAAGCTTCAGCAGCACCTGTTTCTTTAATCACCTTAATATCTTTATCGGGAATATTACCACCGACCACCCAGGGTATTGAAAGTTTAGTTTTCTTCATTTCTTTATCCATTTGTTCACATAATACTATATGTGTCCCCGACAATATAGACAAACCTATTACATCAACTTTGTTCTTAATAGCCATATTTACAATTTCTTCTATAGATTTTCTCAATCCAGTGTAAACAACTTCAAATCCTGCACCAACTAGAGCGTGTCCCAGAACCTTGACCCCGACATCATGACCATCTAATCCGGGCTTTGCAAGAAGTATTTTAAATTTCTTTTCGCTCATTTCGTTAAGTTACAAACCTTGTTATCTCCTATTAGTAAAATCATTATAAACCTAACTCTTTAGCAATATGTAATTTCAAAATTTCCGAAGTCCCTCCCCCAATAAGTGTAAATCGTGCATCCCTTAAATACCTTTGTATCGGATATTCTTTTGCGTAACCATATGAAGCCATAATTCGTGAAGCCTGGTCGCAAATTGAATTAGCGCACTCCGAAGCATAAAGCTTCACAATTGAAGCTTCTTTCTGACGGGGCAATCCCCTGTCGCATAACCACGCCGTATAAAAAAGCATCTGTTTCGCGGTTTCTAATTGAACCACTATATCTGCAGCCTTCATTTTTATCGCCTGAAATTTTCCTATTGGCTTTCCAAACTGAATTCTTGTTTTAGCATATTCTATAGAATCTTCATAGGCTGCTGTAGCAACACCAATCGAAAGAGCTGCTGTCATGATTCGGATTTCTGATAATATTTCACCAAGGCATTTCGTTCCTTCTCCAACACCACCCAGCAAATAATTTGCAGGCAGTTTCACTTCCTCAAAAGAAACCTCGCTGGTTACAGAACCACAAACACCTAACTTATCAATATTCTTCCCTATTTGCACTCCTTCAAACTTTACCGGGACAAAAAATATTGAAAGTTGATCATGATTATCTGTTCTGGAAAGAACAGTAAAAAAATCAGCAACCGGGGCCGAGGTTACCCATGTCTTTAAACCGCTTAATATATAATATTCGTCTTTGTGCTTTGCAATTGTTTTAATGCCATGCAAGTCACTCCCTGCATCGGGTTCGGTCATGCATATCCCACCAATTTTATCACCACTCAAAGCAGCATTGAAATAATTTTTTACAATCTCTTTATCTCCAAAACGATACAGAAAATAAGTTGCCATCAGTGATTGCATAGAGCAAACAGCTGCGAGAGACAGTGAACCCCTTGCCAATTCAATTACGGCTAAACAATAAGAAACAATGTCCAGTCCACTTCCTCCTGCGCTCTCCGGGTATCTCATTCCAAAAAATCCAAGATTTCCCACCCCTTTAAATAAATCAAGTGGAAACTCTTTTTTCTCGTCAATTTCTGCTGCAAGTGGTTTTACCTTCTTATCAACAAAATCTCTAAATGTTTGCTGAATAGATTTTTGTGTTTCGTTCAATTCAAAGTCCATAGTAAATCATGCTTACTTATTGTATAAATTAAATTTTCTTAATTCTGTCCTCGTTTTCAATGCAACAATTTAAGCATTCAATAGTAACCTCTAAATATTTATTAATTTTTTCTCCTTATTTTTGCCGTTTTTTCCTCATCCACATCGTGTGTTTTATTTTTAATCACAACTCCATAATCTATTTTTGCTTTTTCAACAGAACAAACTTCGTTTCGTACATCTTCCGCTACTTTTTCAGCATCTCTTTCCTTTGGATTACCATATCCCCCTCCGCCGCTCGCTATTTGATAGTATATTGTCCCTCCAGGAATATTGTTAACAATATCCTTACTTAGCGGAATAAATTCTTTTCCATCAGGAAAAATCAAGGATATCTTGTTAAGTACACTTTCTTTTCCGCCGAATAAACCATATGGAGGTACTTCATGCCCATCTCCAAACACTACCATCTTTGTTCCCTCTCCTCCTAATCTTATTTTTGTTTCAACTCCAAGACCACCTCTCCATCTACCAGCCCCCGCAGAATCTTTTAGGTATTCATGTTTTAAAACCATATGCGGGGTTTGCTGTTCGTACATTTCGTAATCCTGATCTAAAACTCCACCAGAGGCGTCAATCATTCCGATATGATCGTAACCATCATCACCTTCAAGTGCGCCTGCACCGCCCTTCATTCCTAAAAAGCATATATCGACATACTTTCTTTTTGTTTGCGGGTGAATGCCTGTAAACAACGAACAAAGAAGATGATTCCAACCAGCAGTAACTCTTTCCGGGATTGCATTTGATAATGCTTTAAAAATTGAGTCAGCAACCTGAGGACAAAGATGATTACCAAAAGTCGTAGCCTTTGGGTAAGATGCGTTCAAAATGGTTCCTTCGGGTACAATATATTTTAAAGGCTTAATCATTCCTTCGTTATGAGGAATGTTCGGATTAACCATTTGTAAGAACGTTAACGTTATTGCAGAACAGGTTGATGTAAAAGTTCCATTTACAAAACCATTTGTCTGGGAAGATGTTTTTGAAAAATCAAATTCAATTAAATCATCCCCTACTGTAATTTTCACATGGATAGGAAATTCGGAGCCTATGTGCTTTCCATCATAATACACTCTGCTTTTACCTTCATATACACCGTTTGGAATACCCCCTATTTCTTTTTTCATCATTTGCTCTGTCGAGTTGAAGAGCTCCTGCTTGTGAACTTCGAAGCAGTCAATTCCATATTTCTCAATCAATGTCTGTAAACGTCGTTCTCCAAGCGTACAGGCACCAATCTGTGCTTTTATATCTTCTTCTACAATTTGCAATCGAATGTTAGCAAAAATCAGATTCCACACATCTTTCCTGAACTTCCCTTTTTCGTACAGTTTAACCGCTGGTATTCGAAGTGCCTCCTGCCAGACTTCTGTTGCATTCGGATTATAACCACCCTGCACTGCTCCGCCGATATCTGCCTGATGTCCCTTCGCTGCAGACCATCCGACCAAATTTTCTCTAAAGAATATCGGTTTAAATATCGCAACATCGTTGTTTTGGTTCCCCATAGAGAAAACATCATTGTGAATAATTACATCACCCGGATATATTTCATCTCTGAAGAATTCAATTATTTTTTTGCAAACCGGACCAAGAGAAAATGAAAGTATTGGTAAATTTTCAGTTTGCTCAAGCATCTGTCCATGGGCATCATATAAACCTGTTACAAAATCTTTAGCTTCGCAAAGAATCGGCGATCTTGTTGTTTTTGTAAGAGAAATGCTCATTTCATCCGTTATTGCTTTGAATGTTCTCTGAAAAATCGACAACAATATTTTATCTATTTTAGACATCTTTTAATTACAGTTACTCTCTATATTTGATTCTGGCTTACAAAATAACTTAAACCATATTCCCTTATCTAATTTATGCAGACTGTTGTAAAACCATGGAAGCATTTTCTTTCTTAAAACCGTTCGGAAATATTTCCTTGTTATAAATTATAAAAGACCCAAACATATCAATCCGGCAATCGTAGTTCTCGCTTACAAAAATTGATGTGTTAACCTTTTCAATCATTGCGGGACCATTTATTATGTTACCGTTTAATGGAATGTCCCCGTTGTAAACATTTACTTCTTTTATTTCGTTTGTTTCTGGAATATAAATCTTTCTTTTTTCTTTGAATGCTGATTGTAAAAGGACCTGGGTTTTCACTTCGCTTATGAACATAGGTTTTTTTGTTTTCCCGATTACTCTCAAGCGAACGTTTATGATTTCTATTTCTGTACCTTCTTCTTTTAATGAATACCCGAATAAACGATTGTGCTCACTATGAAAAGTTTCCTTAATATTTTCAAAGTCAAAAGATTCTACGTCTTTCCATGGGACAGAAAGCTGAACCTCGTGATATTGACCAATGTATCTTAAATCAAGAACTGGGTAAAATTCTATGTTTTCTTTTTTAACTCCTTCTTTATTCAGCGTATCAACTCCTGCGTTTTTCATTTGCTCATAAATTTCCATGAAACTACTCTTTTCAATTTGTGAAATAGAAAACAAATATGACCGAACATAATCATGTTTTAAATCACCCAAAAGCATTCCCGCGGCACAAAATATTGAAGATACATCCGGTACTATGAACATTGGTATTTCAAGTTCTTTACATATCTCACCTGCATGTATTGGGCCAGCTCCACCTGCAACAATTATTAAGAACTCCCTGGGGTCATATCCCCTTTCAATGGAAATTTGCCTTACTCCTTGTGCCATGTTCATGTTTATAATTTTAAACATTCCTGCAGCTGTCTCAACAAGTGACAACCCTAACTTTGCCGATAGGTCTTCTTTTAATAATTTCTTTGTTTTATCTAAATCAAGTTTTATCTTTCCTCCCGCAAAATATTCCGGATTTAAATACCCTAAAATCAAATTTGCATCAGTACAAGTTGGTAACGTACCCCCTTTGTTATAGCAAATTGGTCCAGGTAATGCTCCTGCGCTTTGGGGACCCATATGCAACAATCCGCCGTTATCTATCCATCCAATGCTTCCTCCGCCCGCACCTATTGTTGCAATATCCAGTGTTGGTAATGCAATCTTATATCTGTTTATAGAACCCTCTGTGCTTGTAACGCACTGACCATCTATAATAAGACTCGCATCAAAACTTGTTCCCCCCATATCAACGGTTATACAGTTTTTGTAACCCATCAAATCAGAATAAAATGCACCTGCTGTGGGCGCGGCTGCGGGACCCGATAAGACTGTTGTGGCAGGAGATCTTTTCACAATGTCCGGTGTAACCACCCCACCATTGGATTGCATAATCAATAAAGCTCCTATAAACCTTATTTCTTCTAATTTTTCCATTAGGTTGCCGAGATAATTAGCAACAACGGGACCGATGTATGCATTAACTGCGGTTGTACTTACTCGTTCATAAAGCCTGATGGAAGGAAGTACTTCTGTGGAAGAAGTGATGAAACAGTTGTCAAGATTACTCTTTAAAAACTGCACTGTTTTTTCTTCATGAATGCTATTCTTGAAAGCATTCACAAAACAAACGGAAACAGCTTCTACGTGCTCTTCTTTCAAGAGTTTGACTATTGAAGTTAATTCCTGTTCGTTTAGGGGTGTGATTTCATTACCCTGTGCATCGATACGTTCATCAACTGTTAATCTTAAATACCTGGGAACCAGTGGAATTACATTATGATAATGGTTATTGTATTGCTCCTCCCTTATTCCCCTTCTCATCTCGAGGGCATCACGAAATCCCTTGGTTGTTACAAGAGCCGTCTTTGCTCCTTTAAGTGTCAACAGGGCATTCGTTGCAACGGTTGTGCCATGAACAATAGTTTCAACACTACCAACAAATTCTTCTAAGTCTATTTTGATTACATCAGAAAGATCTCGAATACCGCTTAAAACTCCCACGGATGGATCCTCTGGAGTTGAAAGCGTCTTATGAACAATAGTTTCTCCAATTTCGGAAATAAGTATAAAGTCCGTAAATGTTCCTCCCACATCTATGCCAAGTTTATATTTCATCAAAATGATTTAACGTGTTGACAATTATTTTGTTCTTGATATACTTCCATCTAAACTATATGGTGGGTTGATGCTAAAATTCATTTACTACATATTGAACCAAAATCTAATAGATTGTAACTAAATTGATTTAATTAATAAAAGTAAAATAATTATAAATAGTATTCAATCAAAAAAGATTACATGCAACTATTTAATTTTTACTGGAAAATTAATATGTAAGACAAAACCCTAATGCAAAATCTTTAGAAATTATAATGATTAATGAATTGAAAATATTAAGTGTTTAAAATATTTTTAATAATATATCTTTAAAGTTTCTTTAATAAACAACAACAGTAAATCAATTATTAATTTGGCAAAACTTGAAATTGAAGGCAAAGAGTTCGATATAGATGGAGATGGCTTTCTCAAACAACCAGAACTCTGGACTGAAGAAGTAGCCTCTCTTTTTGCAAAAAGCGACGGCACCGGTGTGTTGACAGGAAAACATTGGGCGGTAATAAAGTTTATTAGAAAACATTGGGAAGAAAACGACATGGCGCCCATGGTAAGAAAGATTTGTAAACATACAGG
The DNA here is from genome assembly GCA_964472195.1 of uncultured Ignavibacteriaceae bacterium. Lineage (GTDB taxonomy): Bacteria > Bacteroidota > Ignavibacteria > Tepidaquicellales > Tepidaquicellaceae > BS750m-G4. The sequence goes on from CAYYJH010000003.1 coordinate 25,850, forward strand.
AATGTCGTTGAGAGAAATATACGATCTTTTTCCTATGGGACCCGCAAGGGGAGCCTGCAAAATAGCTGGTCTACCGAAACCAGACGGCTGCGTATAATTATTGAGTCATTATGACCATTTACAGATATTTTCTTGCAGCTGGATTTCTTGTCTTTCTGTTTTCAAGCATTGTCCAAATCTACCGGATTATCTCAGCTAACACAAGTAGTGATCCATCTCAACCTATCGGAAAAATAGGTCCTGCTATACTTTACTCTTTTACCGGGGCAATGTCGCCCAGAAAGAAAGAATCTGCTTATCTTCATTTACCAACATATATTGCGGGAATCATTTTTCACATAGGAACATTTATGGTTTTCCTTTGGGTTATTGTACAGTTCTTCAATATTAACGTTAACCACCTACTCCGATATACACTCTTTATTTTTTTGCTCATGTCTTTTGCTTGTGGATTATCTATCTTAATAAAGAGGTTTTTAAATCGAAAATTAAGAAGCATATCTAATCTTGATGATTTCATCAGCAATGTAATTGTAACCGGGATTCATGCCTTCGCAGCTTTTACTCTATTGCAAAATTCCTATGTTCCTTATCTGTATATTTATTCTGGTTTGTTGTTCCTATACATTCCCCTAAGTAAACTTCGACACTCAATTTATTTTTTTCCTGCTCGAATTCAATTAGGGATATTTTACGGACGTCGGGGGGTTTGGCCAAACAAATATAAACACAGTTAATAAATTAGACTCACTAAGAGATGTCAATACCAAAACATCAAGCGCTTAATCTTTTAAAAAATAAGCTGGACAGCAGGTTGATAACATACCTTAATAGTTGCGTCCATTGCGGTCTTTGTGCTGAATCCTGTCATTACTACTTGGCAAATAAAGAATATATTCCTGCTCAAAAGGTCGAACTTATTTCTCAAATTTATAGTCGTTATAATACAATTCTTGGAAGAATAATTCCGGGATTTATCAGTGCTAAGAATTTAGATGATAAAACAATTAATAAAATGGTAGATGTTTTCTTTGGTTCGTGTACTATGTGTGGTCGCTGTTCTCTCCACTGCTCAATTGGAATCGATATTCCCCTTCTCGTACGAACCGCTCGCTCTATGCTTGTTGAGCTTAAACTCGTTCCCGAGGGTTTACAATCAACGATTAATGCTGCACTGATTACTGGCAACAACATGGCAATTCCACGAGAAGAGTTTGTTGACACTATTGAGTGGCTTGAAGAAGACCTCCGCATAGATGTAAGCGATGAGACAGCTGCTATCCCTATGGATGAAGTTGGTAAGAATATTCTCTATACTCTTAACCCGCGAGAACCTAAGTTTTTTCCCCTATCTATTATTGCTATGGCAAAAATTTTTTATGCAGCAAAGGAAAGTTGGACTATCGCTACAAATTGCTATGATGTTACTAATTATTCATACTTTTCCGGTGATGATAAAGGTGCTCAGGAATTAACACAAAGGCTTTACAATGAAATGATTAAACTTAAAGCAAAAAAACTCATACTTGCTGAATGTGGTCATGGTTCACGCGCAATTAGGTGGGAAGGACCAGGTTGGATTGGAAAGCCCTATCCTTTCGGGGTTATAACTGTCATCGAATTAATTGCAGAATACATTCGATCGGGACGTATAAAACTCGATCCAGCAAAAAACACAGATGTTGTTACGTTGCACGATCCCTGTAATTTAGTTCGTTCGGGCGGTATTATTGAAGAACAGCGATTCATTATAAAAAATGCAGTTGTTAATTTTGTAGAAATGATTCCCAACCGTGTAAATAATTATTGCTGCGGTGGCGGTGGGGGGCAATTATCTATGGGTGAATATAAAAACCGGCGTATACAAGCAGGCAAAATTAAAGCAGAACAAATTAGAAAAACTGGTGCTGATATCGTTGCAACCCCTTGTCACAATTGCATAGATCAACTATCAGAACTTAACAATGAATATAAACTTGGTGTAAAAGTTAAAACTATCGGGGAGATTGTCGCTGATGCCCTTGTTATTTCAGATATTGAATAATAAATAAAAATATTCGTTATGGAATATCGGTAAGCCTCCTTGGACAGTAAGGAAGTTGATCTTCTTCTTCTCCAACTAAATCCTTTTCAAAACACTCAATTGGGTCGCAACATGTATAGCAGACTCGCTTAAAAGCACGAAAATTTATGAGTTCTATTTCTGGCGATAAAAAGGTTTCTTTTGGAGGTTCTTTTTTAAGTAGATCTGTGCTAAGATATTTCTTGTTGTCATCTGGAAAAACGGTTACCACAACAGAGCCATCCCCTAACATATTTTGAACCTTTAAAGCTCCTATAAAATTTGCCCCTGAAGAAATTCCAACCCCTATTCCTAAATCTATCGCAAGTTTTTGAGCCATCATAATTGCATCCCCATCATCAACACTGATAATATCATCCAGTGAGCGCAGATCAAGGATTGGCGGTATAAATTCATCAGATATTCCCTGTATTCTGTGTTTTCCAACTTTATGCCCTGTGGATAGTGTTGGGGAGTTCTCCGGTTCCAAAGGAAAAATTTTTATCTCAGGGTTTCGCTCTTTCAGAAATTTACCTGCCCCCATGATTGTACCACCGGTTCCAACTCCCGCAACCAATGCGTCCGGGATAAGCGAATGAAACTTCAATTGCCACCATACTTCAGGACCCGTTGTTTTGTAATGCGCCTCTATATTATCTTTATTTGAAAACTGACGCGGGAGAAATGCTCCCTCAGTATTCTTAGCAAGGTTTTCTGCAAGGCTGATACTTCCCGTAAAACCTCCATCGTCTTTGCTCACAAGATTAATTTGTGCTCCAAGAACTTTTATTAGATTAATTCTTTCCTGACTCATCCAGTCGGGCATAAAAATCGTAACCGGGTGTCCAAGCGCTCTTCCAATTGCAGAAAAGGAAATTCCCGTATTTCCACTAGTAGCTTCTACAATTAAACTACCCGGGTTTAGTGATTTTCTTGAGTATCCTTGCTCAATAATGTGAAATGCCATTCTGTCTTTAATGCTGCCGGTCATGTTTAGGTTCTCAGCCTTTGCGTAAATAGTGTGCTTCTTATACTTATATTTTAGGTTTATCTCTAAAAGAGGAGTGTTACCTATCAAGCATGCCAATCCCCTAATTCGCTTGTTATAATTCATTAATCCAATTTTTTCGTTTATGAGTTTCAAAGTACAAAATATGTTGTAAGGCAAATAGGAAACTCTATGGTTCTATAGAAAACAATTTTTGTTTGAAACAATAAAACACATTTAAAAAAGTACACAACCTAAGATTATTGTTTTTAACATTGGGAATTATTTTTTCAGTGAAGCAATTTCATCAATTGCTCCAATTGCCCTATTAATATGATCGTCCGTATTAAAGGGTCCAATACTTAATCTTATAGTTCCATGAATCTTATCCGTTCCTAATTGTACATGGACCAGTGGTGCACACTGTAATCCAGTTCTTGATGCAATATTATAATCAACATCAAGCATTGTTCCAACATCTACCGCGTCCCAGCCTTTAACATTGAAGCTTAATACAGCTATATGATTATTTGGGCTATCTGCACAATACGTAATTACGCCTTCAATGTTTTGAAGCCCTGTTCGAAGTTTATTCCACAGTCTCATTTCGTTGTCGTGTATATCCTTAATTCCCTTTTTCTTGAGCCATTTTTGTCCTGCATTAAGTCCTGCAACACCAACAATGTTCAATGTTCCACATTCCATTCTATAAGGAAATTCTTCAAGATGGAACGGATATGCTGACCTAACCCCTGTTCCACCGAACCTTGTGCCCTTAATGGGAACATCTTCACAAATGTATGATCCACCAATGCCTGTTGGTCCCATCAAAGATTTATGTCCCGTAAATGCAACTATGTCGGTGTTCATTTTCTTAACATCTATGTCAACAACTCCGGCTGTCTGGCTTGCGTCAATGACAAACAATATTCCTGCTTCTTTACAGAGTCTGCCAATTTCGGCAATTGGTTGTATAGTACCCATTACATTTGAGCCATGATTTATTACCACCATCTTCGTGTTTTTTTTGAATGCTTTTTTCACATCTGCGGGATCAATAAAACCCTTTTCGTCAAATGGTATATAAGTCAACTCAATAACACCATTGTGTTTCTTGTGATAAAGTGGTCTCAAAACGGAGTTATGCTCAACATTGCTCGTGATAACATGGTCTCCTTTTAATAGCAATCCATCAACAACCATATTTAATGTGTCGCTTGCATTATAGCTAAAAGTGAGGTGGTTTGGGTCGGTACCATTGAAAAGCTCTGTAAGCATCTTTCTGGTAGAGTGTATTATTTCCTCTGTTGCCATACACATATCGTACCCGGAGCGACCAGGATTAACACCATGTTTCTGATAGAATTCATGCATATAATCATACACTTCCTTTGGTTTTGGAAAAGTTGTAGCAGCATTATCTAAGTATATTAGTTTTTCCATATAGTTTATCTTATAAGGTTACAAATTATATCGGTTATCAAAAAATACATTAAGTTCTAAAATCAGAAGATTTTCTTAAATAATCAACTCTTAAATGGTGACAAGTTTACAAATCTACACAGTGTTAAAAAGAACTGTTTAATGAATAGAGTACCTACTTTTTTTCTTTCACAGCTAAAATTTTGATTTGTTTATACACCTCTTTTTTACTACCTTATTACAAGAGGTAACAACACAATAGCTCGCCAGTAATTTAATATTGTTCCTTTTTAAATTATTTTCTTTAAACAACTATAAACATCTAAATTTATTTATAAAAGAAAGGAGTAAACATGAAAGCGCTTTCCTGGATTTCAATCATAATTGCTGTTGTAATAATTCTGTTGGCTGCAATAGACTTATTCTTTAATCCGGAATTTTTACCTTATAAGGTAATAAATTATTTTCATGTGGCAAACAGTTTCCTTTTATTAACAATTTGTTTTCGTTTATTCGGTAATTTTAAAGAGAAACAGGGCGGATAATAAATATTGTTGTCTTGTTTTGTGTCTCTTTGTTTGTTAAGATTCAATTATTCCGGATACACTGTTAATATAAAAATTCTAATAAAGATTTGTTTACATCTGTATGAGAGTAATTATAGCTTCACATATTCCATGTTTTAGTTAAAGGTTTTTCTATTCCTCTTAAAGTCGTTACCTTAGTTTAAAAATTGGCGCCTTTAGAAACGAGCATAATAATTTGTAATTTACTAAAATGGTAATCGTTAGCGACAAAACAGGGACCGTCGATGAATTCAATAAAGCGGTAGTTGATGTTTTAAAAAATGAAGCCGTTAAAGGTTTATTAATCTTGGCTTGCGATTCTAATGAATTTACTTCTGCCAATATAGATAAGCATTTAAGAAACATCAACGTTCCTATTTTTGGGGGTATCTTTCCACAAATCATCTCTGGAAACGAGAAACTTGAGCGAGGTACTATCGTTGCGGGATTATCTCAAATTCCTCACGTTCATATTATCCAAAATCTGAGTGACGCCGCTATAGAGTACGAGAAAATCCTGGACGAACAAATACCCGATATTGACAAACCAAAAACTATGTTCGTTTTCGTTGATGGATTCTCGAAAAGAATAAGTTCACTTATTGATAGTTTGTTTAATGTATTTGGTTTAGAGTTCAACTATATTGGGGGTGGTGCTGGCTCTTTAAATATGCGTCAAAAACCTTGTATAATTACAAACAACGGTTTGTTGATGGATGTGGCTGTTTTAGCACTCTTGAATATAGAAAGTGGGATTGGTGTTTGCCATGGCTGGAAAGAAATAAGTGGTCCTTTTAAAGTAACCGAATCAGACAGAACAGAAATAAGATCGCTTGACTGGAAACCGGCTTTTGAAGTATACCGTGATGTCGTTGAAAGACATTCCAAGAAAACGATTTGTAAAGATAATTTCTTTGATATTGCAAAGTGCTATCCCTTCGGTATAAGCAGGCTTTGTACAGAAAAAATAGTAAGAGATCCTTTCATTGTCGGTAAAGGTAATTCTTTGGTTTGCGTGGGGGAGGTTCCGGAGGAAGCCTTCGTTCATATCTTAACAGGGGATGCTTCTTCTCTGGTAAAAGCCTCTGGCAAAGCCCTTGCGCTTGGCAAAGAAGCGTTTTACGAAAAGGCGGCGGTTAAAACTATATTGTTTATGGATTGTATCTCAAGGGTTCTGTTCCTTGGGGATAATTTTAAAAATGAACTGAATGCCGTATACGACTCAACGATCCCGTTAATTGGAGCACTTACAATAGGAGAAATAGCAAACAGCGGCAAAGATTATTTAGAGTTCTATAATAAAACCTCCGTTGTCGGAGTTATGGGTGACTAATACTAATGCTTATTTGACAGATTTTTGAAATCTTAAAATGTCTTACTGCGGATTTTAACACTTAATTATTTTCTTGAATCTGCTATATCTTCCCTAAGCTGATCACTTTGTTGTTTACCCACTTCTGCTGCGGAAATATTTACAGCGATTGCAATTTCCTCTTCTGTCATTTGCATTAACCTGATAGCATTTATTATACTTTTAGTCGTCCTCATAGTTCTTGATCCAGTGTAACTAATTACCACATCATATATTGGCACATGCGATGATTCGTGATTCTCCCATACTGTTTTTGCCGTTTTCCTGTCTATTATCATTACCCTTGAATCAATGTTTGCAAACACACCGATGTTGTTTGAGCTCAAACGAAATCTTTCGAACCTTGTTTCAACAATATAGTCCGGTTTATCGCTTAAAGTATCAGCGGTTTTCATTTCGTAGTATGTAATTAGTCCTTCTTCAATTCCCTTAGATATCGAAAAAGAAATGCTATCCGGGTTTAACGCCCGCTGGAGTTTTTCTCTTATTTCGCTTTCAGCATAACTTTCACCAATGTCAGTTAAGATAACTGTAAATGGATCATCTTTATAAAAGTGTTCGTCGTCAATTGACACATGAACTCTTGTCAAATCAGAGTTAGAATAATATTTAAATAAAACAGTTTTGCTTAAAAGATTAAATTTAGCAAGTTCATTAGTGTGTGAGCAGTTGATAAATAAGAGAGATAAAATCGTTAGAATAATAATTTTGCCATTGTATCGTTTAATCATGATAAGGTAATTTTCTTTATGTTTTTTAAACTTCTTTATTAATGTTATGTTTCATATATTTTACGAAACTTTTTGCTTTTTTGTTAGTTTTATAACTGTATTTTATAATTAATAATATTTTATCCTTTTATGAATAAACCTGGTTTTATTTCATTTGTTCTAATTTTCTTAGCAGTTTTTACCCAGTGTTTCTCTTTTGTCGCGAATTCTAATATTCCAATTACTAAGGGTGACACATCAATCTATGCCGATATAAATCCAGATAGAAAAATGGAAACTATTTCGGTGTCTTTCCCGAGGATAAAAGACGGTGGAATATATGATTACGTCTTAATAATTGATAATGATACTACAAAGGGTGTATTCGAAATAATGGATGACGCTATGGTTAGCTTGATAGACATAGACCAATCCGATGGTTACAAAGAGGTTGTCATAATGGCGCTGGGTCCCAGCGATATGTCGGATTACAAAATATTTAGATTTAGAGGAGGGAAGATTGTTAAAATCGCCGATGTGTTTGGTTTTTTCGGAATTGAAACTGACGGTGATGGCATACTAAAAGCAGATGCATGGATGGGTTTTTGGACGAGAGATCAATTATACAAGTTAGACAATGAATTAATGGCTTTACTTCCTATACCAAAAGATGTTTATTCTTTAGATGTTGACCTAACCGTTAACAAATCTTTCGAAATCCTTTCTGAGCGAATTGATGGGGCAGTTGTGATAAAGAGTCTGGAGCCTGGAACAAAAATTAAATTAATTGGAGCTGATATATCACCCAGTTGCTATAATAACATGGGGTATATTGATGATTTCAATTGTGATTGGTATTTAATCAGAACTAATGATGGAATCGAGGGTTGGGCAAGACTTGAAACTTTCCGAGACCTTGTTGATGGTCTTATATGGGCAGGTTAGGTTATTGTATTAATCTTTCCCCGATGGGTTGTTAATCATATCAAGACTAAGCCACTTCTTTTCTTCCGGGCTAATCGAAGCAAATCCCATTATTCCACCCGATGCTTTTGCTACCTGTTCTGCATAGCTTAAAAGGCTTTTGTAAAATTCAATTGAGAACCTTTTGTTTACTTTTGGTAATATTTTGTTTAGCTCTTTTAATCTTTTTGTAATTTCATTGTTTCTTTTGGACAAATTAGCAGGTAGTTTCTCAATTAATTCTTCAACTGTTTTTCTGAACTCTCTTACAACTATTGAATAATAATTTTTCAATATGAATCCTTCTTTTGAACTTCTGAATATTTTCACCTTCTCTGCCCAGGTCATTTCTTTTTCGTCTATGACACCATCTGCCCCCGCAACAAGAATGGCAATTAATGCAGGTGCTTCTATCAATAGTTTGGTTTCTTTATCATTTAATTTAGATAACTCTTTAATCATAAAACATCTTTTAATTATTTAAGTCGTTAAAATCTAAAATTTATATTTAATTAAAAAGGGAAATTAATCTCTTGAAAATTTGCTTTTGTTATCTCAATTTTAAAATAAATAAATTATAATATTAGTTTTTTATAAATTCCCTGTGTTGCGTTTTTCAATACGTATTTTAAATAAACTTTTTAGATTTAAAAAATGAAAGAACAACGTAAAGTAGAAAAGAATAAATCACTTAAGCGTGAGGTTAAAGCTTTGAAAAAAATGTTAGAAGCTCTAAAATTGAGAAGTAACTCTATAGAGATCGAGAATGAGGCTTTAAATCTTAAGGTGGAAGCGTTAAGCCGGGGACGCGAGGCTTACAAACAAAAATATGAACTCGAAAACTCTGGTTATAAACCGCTTAAAAAAGACTATGATAATTTAAAAGCAGAGTACAGTTCTCTATTAGATAAATATAATATTTTAAAATCAGAACAAATTACATTAAAGCCAAAAGGCAAGTACAAAAATAGAGTTCCAGCATTGCAAGATATAAATGCTGATCTAATGAACATTATAATCAAAGAAGTTAAGAATAAAATTGGTCTGTCTTTCTCATCAAACGATATACCTAAAAGACTAACAAAGGAATTGAGCTTAATTGCTAGAAACGGTTCTTTCACTACTCTGGAAATCCGGGAAAAATATAGTATATCCCGTCCGACCGCTCAAAGAGATATTAAATGTCTTCGCGAGTGCGGCTGGCTAAAACTAAAGGCTGGCAAGAGCAAAGGTATTTTTATTCTTACAGATGAGGGTAAACGACTGGTGAATAATTTCCGTTTTCGGTTCCATTAACAACTCCTGCTTTTCAGTGGGTGTGATTATTGCTTTCCCTTTATTACGTTTATATCGGTACTGTATTCAAATACTTCTAAGTCAAACCACTTTGCTGCTGCAAGAATATGATCAAATATATCTGCTTGAACATTTTCATATTCAAGCCAATCAACTGTTTTTGTAAAAGTGTAAATCTCAAGTGGTAAACCCGTTTCGGTCGGCTGAAGTTGCCTTACCATTAAAGTAAAATCTTTTTTTATATTCTCATTTTTTTTTAGATATGCTTCGATATACTTCCTAAAGACTCCAACATTTGTGAGCTTCCCTTCGTTAATTATATGTGTTTTATTTGCTTTTATATTCTTACTGTCTTCTTCGATCTCTGTCGTCTTTTTGATAATATAATCTTTAACTAATTCATTCTTTTTGTATTTATCAAGCATTTCCTTTGAACAAAATTTGATGTCCTTTATTTTTATATTTAGATATCTTTTAATTCTTCTGCCACCCGATTCAGACATTCCTCTCCAATTTTGGAAAGAGTCCGAGATAAGCGCATATGTTGGAACTGTAACAATCGTTTTGTCAAAGTTTTGAATTTTCACGCTGTTTAACGTGATTTTTAGAACATCACCGTCTGCACCATATTTACTCATTGTAATCCAATCACCAACTCTTAACATATCATTTGCAGAAAGCTGTATACTTGCAACAAAGCCCAGTATTATATCTTTAAAAACTAAAAGTAAAACAGCAGACATCGCACCGAATGCACTTATTAAGTATATTGGTGATTTATTTATGAAAACAGAAAGTACAAGTATTATTCCTAACAAATATACAATTATTTTTAGAAGCTGAAAATAGCTGTGCATTGGTTTATCACTTAATGCAGGAGTTCTTTTTAAAACTATTTCTAACGAATTAAAGATTAAATTTATTGTCCTAACAATTATAAAAATGAAATAAATATCTGTTGCCTTTATTAAAACAGAAATTATTGTAGGGAAGTCACTAAATACAAGCGGTATAAATAACCGAAGTATTATTACCGGAGCCAGGTGAGAAATTGAACCAAACACCTTTTCTTTTAAAAGAATATCGTCCCAATTTGATTTCGTTTTTTTTACAAACGTAGAAACTATTTTAATAATAATTCTTTTTGTGATCAGATAAACGACATAGCAAATTATGAACAATAAGATTACATTTATTAGTAAAGAGACATATAAACTAATTTCTTCGGAAATACCTATATTAATCAACCAGTCTTTTAACCACTTATCAAACAATGCATCGAAATATTCCATTGTAAATAATTTAAATTTATTTATTTTTACTAATTAATTCTTTTGCACTCTTAGTGGATGCTTCCGTTATTTTTTCACCACTTAATAATTTTGCAATCTCTGTTACTTTTTCCTGTTCTGTCAAATCTTTTATTTTTGCTATTGTTTCCTTTTTGTCCTCTTCTTTACTAACTCGAAAATGTTTATCGCTCATTGCGGCAATTTGAGGGAGGTGTGTTATTGAAATTATTTGATGTGATTTTGATAATTGTTTTAGAACCTTACCTACCTTGTCCGCAATTCTTCCACTTATTCCGGAATCTATTTCATCGAACACTAAAACCGGGACTTCATCCTTTCCTGTAACTGCTGCTTTGATAGCAAGCATTATTCTTGAAACCTCACCTCCTGAAGCAGTTTTTCGTAATGGGGTAAATTCAGCCCCTTTATTAATTTTGACCATAAATTCTACATCATCTATTCCGTCTTCATGTAATTGAATGAATACATTCTTTTTTTTAATTGTATACATATTATCCTTATCAGATTCACATAATTTGTTTTCAATTTTAAAAGCAGCTGTTTCCAAACCTATTTCTTTAAAATACGAATTTACATTTTTTTCAAGTTGTTTAGAAAAACTATATCTGAGTGATGATATACGTGATGCTTTTTTATAAAGTTCATCTTTACTCGCTTTTATTTTATTTTTGAGTTGTTCAATTTCATAATCATAATTTTCTGCATAATCTAATTCTGTTTGTAATTCTTTTGCTTTATCTATCAGCTCGGATTCAGATAAACTATATTTTTTTTTAATAAAATTAATACTTCCGAGTCTATCTCTGATTTTCTCAATTCTTACGTAATCAAAATTTATTGAATTGTTATAGTTATTTAATGTATCTGTCATTTCTTTTATCGAAACATAAGATGATTCGAGGTCTTCAACTATATTGCTTATATCAGAATCATATTTAATAATTTTTTTTAATTCTTTTACAACAGTTGAGAGAGCAACTATAATATTGTTATCCTTTTCATAAAGTATTTCCAAAGATTTATTAAGACACAAAGTAATATCTTCAGTGTTTTCTATTTTGTTAAGTTCCTTTTTTAGTTTTTCCTCCTCTCCCTCCTGAGGATTAATGTTATTAATTTCTTTTAGTTGAAATTCAATAAAATTTTTTTTCTCAATAATATTATCTTTCTTCTTTTCCAATTTTTCATAAATATCTATTAAATTTTTATATTCTTTAAAATTATTTTTATAATCTTTAAATAAGTTTTCATTACCAACAAAATTATCAAGAAGTTTTATGTGTGATTCTTTTATAAGAAGAGATTGATGTTCATTCTGAGAATGTATATCTATTATTAGATTACCAAAACTTTTCAATCGTGAAATTGTTACCGGTATATCATTTATGAAATTCCTGCTGATTCCCTTTTTTGATAGTTCTCTTCTTAGAATAACTATGTTCTGTAAAGAAAAACTTTCCGATAGAATATCATGTTTTTCTAAAAATGCTATAACATTATTATTATTCTCAAATCGAAACTGTCCTTCTATAATAAGTTTTTCATTATTATTTTTTATAATAGAATAATCTGCTCTTTCACCTAATATTAAAGATAGAGCATCAAGAATTATCGTTTTCCCTGCTCCCGTTTCACCCGTCATTATATTTAGTCCTTTTGAAAATTCTAATTCAGCTTCTTTTATAATCAGGTAATTCTTTATTGAAAGTTTCTCTAACACAATAAATTTTTAAACAATGTTCTTTATTAATATATAATATAGTAAATCAGGATTAGAAATAGTATTGTTAGTTATGTTAATAATTAATGAGATAATTTAAAATTGTTATTTAATCTTCAGATTAATATAAAATAATTTGTAATAATTTGTTAATAAATATTAATAATAATTGATAGTATTAAACACTCCTAAATTAAAGTACAAATAATTTATTATTATTTGTTAGTCATCCCTGATTATTAATATAATATTAAAAACATATAAACATTATATAATAAAAATCTCCAACTATTTTATATAGTCAGAGAAAAAAAGTTTTTTATTATAAAAGTTTAAATTATTTTAAAGGTTCTTTATTTTTTCTTTTATCTCATAAATTTCAGTATACAAGGAATTATCCTTTTTAATTTGATTGCTTATGGTTTTGTGAGAATATAAAACTGTTGCATGGTCTTTACCTCCAAAATTAAGACCTATTGATTCGAGTGTAAAGTTTGTCAACTCTTTAGCGAGATACATTGCTACTTGCCTGGCAAAAGCTATATCTTTTGTCCTCTTACGGGAAAGAATTTGGTTTTCAGAAAGGTTATAATAGTTAGCAACAGTATAAATTATGTTTTCAATAGAAACAATCTTTGATTTTTTTACTTGACCAATAACACGGTTAATGACCTTTTCAGCAACCTCAAAGTTGATATCCCCATTATAAATGAATGTGCTCTCAGCAATCATTCCAATAATACAACCCTCGATTGTTCGTATACTATCTTTTACATTTGTTGCAATGTAATGAATGACATCTTCTGATACTTCTATGTTAGATTCATAAAACTTCTTTTGTATTATTGCAACGCGCATTTCCCAGCTTGGTGGTTGAATATCTACAGTTATACCCCACTGGAAACGGGAGATTAGCCTTTCCTCAATGTCTTTAATTTTGTTTAATGGTTTATCACAGGAAAATATAATGTGTTTTTTATTGTTAAACAGTGTGTTAAATATTTGGTACATAAAATCCTGTGTACCGGGCTTACCCTCAAAGTTTTGAATGTCGTCTAATATCAGAACATCAAGCGATTTATAAAAGCTGTCTAACTTTTTAGTACCAACTTTATTTGATGAAAAACCTATTTTGTCCTTTGCGATGTTTGTAGTGAACTGGGTGGTGAAATCAGGAGCTGTAGTATAATAAATTTTTTTTTCTGGATACTTTCTAAGAATTTCGTTTCCAATTGCCTGCACCAAATGTGTTTTACCTAAGCCAACACCACCATAAACAAAAAATGGATTGTAAGTTTTACCAGGATTGTTTGTAATTGCATAAGCAGCGGCAACAGCTAATTCGTTGCTGTCACCTTTTACAAAGTTATCAAATGTATATTTTGAATATAGTTTGGAGGAGAATTGTTCTCGTTCTGTTACTCCTGTAAGCCTAATCTTATGTAAAGCATCCGGTGATTCCGAGATTTTATTTTCAAAGATTCGATATGGGTTGTCTAAAGTAATTATTTTTTTTTGATCCTCGGTCTTTGAATCTTCATTTTTGGAACTATCAAAAAGACTTGTCTGGGCAATTTCATATTTGAGCTTTCCGCTATCACCTAAAAGACCGCTATCTAATATTTTCACGATTAGTTTGTTGTATCTTCTTTCTATCATTCCGTAGAAGTCTTCGCTGGGTACAAGAATTGTAAGAATGTTATCGACAAAGCTCTTTGGGGAAATGACAGAGAACCATGTTTTTATTTCGCTTTCTTTCAGGTTGTCAGTGAGTAATTCCAAGAACTTTTTCCATATCTCTTCTGCTTTGATATGGGTATCATCGTTATGACCTTGTTCTTGTTTTACACTTTGAGTAAATAAAGAATGATCATTGGTATTATCAGACTTAGTAGAGGTATCAGGCACGTTAAAAGAATTAAATATTTATTAACAAATGAAAGTTAGTTAAAAATTTACTTTAAGTGATTTACTTATTTTATTACTACGAAAAAGAGAAAATATTGTAAATATTGACAATGTAAGCTTTCTATAAGTAATTATTAATTTGGGAAGTTAGAAGCAGAATAAAATATTGTTAACTTTTATCGTTAATAATTATTTTTGTAGTGTAAAATTGTATCAGACAATTAAACTAATTTTAGAAGTTATTAACAATTTACTAACCGAAAATTTTATACTTAAACTTCTTTATAATATTAATCAAACTCATCTAAATAGTCAAGATTGAATTATGAAAAAAATAAAAAACATTAAAAATATAATGGCAAAATAATTTAATATAATTTCAATTATGCAATTGTTAAGTTTGATAAATGAAGAATAAAAATGATCATATTATAAACGACACTTTTGCAGAAATCAATATTGCTTCCCTTAAAAAAAATTTTATTGCAATAAAAAAGAAAGCAGAAAAAATTGGGAAAAACAAAGAATGTTCAGTCAATGTATGCTCTATAGTGAAAGCGGATGGTTACGGTCACGGTATGCTAAGAATTTCCGAAGAACTTGTAAAGCTTGGAACAGATTACCTGGGAACAGCAGACTATACAGAATCTTTTAAATTAAGAGATCATTTAAAAAAAAGAAAATTAAGAAGAGTTTCGATACTTTGCCTCGGAAACCTTTCCGAAAACAAAAAATACTTTGAAGATATTATATCTAAAAAAATTGAAGTAACAATATCCAATGTAAGGATTGCATCAATGTTAAATAATTTTGCACGAAGTGAAAATAAAATAGTGAACGCACATATTCACGTTGATACCGGAATGAATAAAATAGGATTCAACGATAAGGAAATTTATGAAGCTGTTCGAAGATTAAAAAAGTTAGATCATGTTAAGATAAAGGGTATATACTCCCACTATGCAACAAGCGAAATACCACAGGACTCATTTGCCCTGTTACAACTAAGAAATTTTAAGAATGTTATTTCAGAAATAGAAAGTAATCTTATAAGGTTTGAGTTGAAGCATATGGAAAATACCGGGGGTATTATAAATTACAGGGATGAATATTTTAATATGATAAGGCCGGGAATATCTTTGTATGGTTACTTTCCCGACGAAAAAGCAATTAATAAAAGTGTAGAATTGTTGCCTGTTATGACCCTCAAATCAAAAGTGAGTTTTATTAAAGAGGTTGAAAAAAATAAAAGCATATCTTATGGCAGAAAATATTTTACAAAACAAAAAACGTACATTGCCTCGGTTCCAATAGGTTATGGAGACGGCTATTCAAGAATACTTAGCAATAAAGCAAAAGCGATGATAAATCATAAACTGTATGATATTGTTGGCTCGGTTTGTATGGACTGGATAATGATAGACCTTAAAGGTTCCCCAAGAGAAGTGAAGGTAAATGACGAAGTAATATTAATGGGACCAAAGTACCCGGCTTATAAGCTTGCAAATATTATGAAGACGATACCATATGAAATAACCTGTAACATATCTCAAAGAGTGCAAAGGGTATACGTTAAAGGATAAACTTAATTTATAAGATTTACTGAAATTTATTTATTAAATAAAATGGAGATAAAAGAAACAAAAAACATTGAGTATTTTTCATTGTTGTTATCAAAAGTAAAACTCAGATTGTTTAAGAACGGGAGAACAGAAGTCCTGCCAGAGGTAAATAGTTTTATAGATAAACTGATGGGTTCAAAAAATCTTTTAAAAGATATATATCTTATATCCCGCGTGGAAGGCTTAGAATCTCTTAGCTCCTATCTATTATATGTTTTTAAAAAGGTTGAATCAGGAAGAGTGGATTTCGACAACCTAACCCAGAATCTTCAAATTGACGTAGTGTTTATTGAAAAAGAATTGAAAAAATATTTTAAGACAGATAGGAAAATCGCAAAACTCACAGAAGAAAAAATTACGGAAAACAAAGAAGAACAGATTGACCAGAAACAAGAGGAAGCAACTATTATAAGAAAAAACATAAGAGGGCTCATAGAAGAGAATCAATTCAAAGTGGGTGAACTAGACAACGAGTTAGTAACCGAAGAATTTAATGAATCTGATTTTATAGAGTTAGTTGGACCCGATAGAACCGAAGATAAAAAAGATTACTTGGAATTTGCAAAAATTGATGACGAAAATAAGGAGGAGATAGTTTTTAATCTTCCAGACGACATTAAAGATATTTCCGAATTATTACAGGAGGAAGAAGATAAAATAGATCGGGAAAAGCAAAAGATAATTAATGTCGAAGCAGTAACAAAAAACATAGAGGAAATTAAAGATGAAACAGAAATAGAGCCGGTATTTGAAGATTATAAAACAGATTTCGAAGAAGAAAACAAAGAGACGGAAAAAATTGATGAACCCGAAGAACTAACGGAAACCGAGGAATGTTCTAAAGAAACGATAGAAGGGAAAACGACGGAAGAAAAGCTTGAAATACAACAAAAAGAAATTGATAAACACAGCGAAGAAGAAAAACAAATACCAAATGATACATACATAAAATACGAATCAGAATTAGTTTTAAAAAACAGTTTAATAAATAAGGATTTAGAAGAAGTCCTGAAATATCTTGAAGAAAACAGAGACGACAACGAGCAATTTGAGAACTTGTTAGTAAACATCTCCGAAAACATTTCACCAATGGTGGATTATTCCAGAAAGATGACGTTTGATGTTATAGCCAGTTTGTATGAAACAATTATGTTTTCATTTAGAAGTGCTGGGAGAAAAGAATTTGAGATTACTAAAGACTCTGTTTTTCTTTTCAGGGAAGCAATGAAACTGGTAGAAAGCTTAATACAGGGATATGATTACGAAGATTATGAAAAAATAATAACTGGTTTTGAAAAGGTTCGCAAGAATATTATAGAAAACAGAAAGGAAAAAGAAAAACTTAGAAAAATTAAGGAGGAAAAAACAGAGCTTGAAAAAAGAATGAGTATAAAATATCAGGATGCACCATCACGTGAACAATTAATTAAGCTTAAACATAACATATTAGAAGTGGAGAAAACTTTTAATTCACTTAAAGAAATTGAAGGAGATTACCAGACTTATGAAGCTTTGAGAAGACTGTCAGGTACATTTTCACACCTGAAAGAGATAGTTAATATATCGAATATTTTAAAGCTTGAACAAATGGCGAAATTATCAGAAGCAAATTACATCTTTATTAAATTTCTTCAAAATTATCGCCTCAATCCTTTTGATAAAGAAATAAAAGAAATACTAAAATATATGGTTTATAATTTTAAATTAATATTCCTGGATAAACCAACCAGGGATCTTGATTTATTCATTTCATATCTTAACGATCCAGTAAAAATATTTGAACAAACTAAAAAACCAAAAACATAATATGAGTAACTATGTTGTAATAATGGCAGGGGGAGTGGGTACACGATTCTGGCCCAAGGGGACATCCAAACTCCCAAAACAATTTATGAAGATTGTTCACGAGTCAGACTCAATGATTCAACAGACGTTTAAAAGATTCGAGGGATTTATTGACGTAACTAAAATTTATGTGGTAACAAGTACAGACTATAAAAGCATGGTTAAAAAGCAGATTCCAAAGATTCCCGACGAAAATATTATATGTGAACCATTTGGCAGAAATACTGCTCCGTGTATAGGCTTGGCTTGTTTATTCATAAAGCAATTTGATTCTAAGGGAAATGTTTTAGTCGTTCCCTCAGACCACATTATTAATGATTTGGCAGAGTTTCAAAGAGTTGTAAACTGTGGTTTAAAATATGTAAGTGATAACGGTGGAATAGTAACCCTGGGGATTAATCCGACCAAGCCCGAAACAGGATACGGATATATACAATACGACCTTGAACACATGAAAGATGTAAACCTGCAATTGCTTAACGGAAAAGAGTTACATGAAAAAGTATTTAAAGTTAAAACATTCGCAGAAAAACCTAATTTGGAATTAGCAAAGGCATTTATTAACAGTGGAGATTTTCTATGGAATAGCGGTATGTTTATTTTTAGGGTAGACACAATGATGGAAGAAATAAAAAATTTACTGCCGGATCTTTATACGCCCTTAGAAAAATTACAGGACAAATTGCTTTCGAATGAGTTTCCAAAATTACTTGAACTTGCTTATTCTCAAATAAAAGGAATATCAATTGACTATGGCATTATGGAGAAGACACCCCATGTTTCTACGATTAAAAGCAATTTTGGATGGAGTGATGTTGGTTCGTGGGATGAAATTTATAACTTGAAAGAGAAAGACGTACACGGAAATGTTTCGGAGGGGAAAACGGTCCTTGTTGATACAAAAAACTGCCTTATAATAAATGACCAGAGAATAACAGCAACAGTCGGAGTTGAAGACCTTCTCATAATCGATACCGATAACGGCCTTTTGATTTGTAAAAAGGGTGAATCACAAAACGTGAAAGAAGTCGTTGATTATCTTAAAAGAAAAAGATTAGATCAATATCTGTAATTAGAAAAATGTATGACGTCACATTCGTAAGAAATTAATGAACAAACATGAGAATTAACCACATGGGAATAGCAGTTAGGTCTTTAGAAAATTCTGTTCCCATTTTTGAGAAGATTTTTGGAGTAAAAGCTGGAAAAGCAGAGTATGTTTCCGAGCAGAAAGTAAACGTGAGAAAGATTAGCATAGAAAACTGTGACATAGAACTGCTCGAAGGAACAAGCCCGGACTCACCTATAACAAAGTTCGTTGAGAAAAAAGGAGAGGGGATACACCACTGCTCATTTGAGGTTTCAGATATAGTAGAATCCTTAAATAAACTTAAAAAAGAAGGAGTAAAACTGATTGATGAAACACCACGCATCGGCGCAGATGAAATGCTTATAGCTTTTCTTCACCCGAAGGCAACCGCAGGAGTGTTGATGGAGTTGACTCAGTTAAAGAGGGAGGAGAGTTAGAAATCTCCGTATTCACCATAATTAATGTTTCTCTTTGGAGGAAGACCCTACACCTTAACAATTCAGTAAGATTATTGATAATCATTAATAAAACTTCTATCTTGCATGTATTTTTAAAAACTATAATAACTCACTTAACAAAAATAAATTCGCAGGTAAATAAGTCGTTGGTAGCCTGGAGAAAAGGAAGGTTTTTGATAATGTTAAATAAAGAAAAAATATTTTTATTAAATGAAAATAGCATATAAAGGATTAAATCTACCAGAGGGTAAGATAAAGTATAATGATGGGATTTTCATGGATCTTGTCGAGAAGTTTCAGCCAGTAAAGGTTTCACCTTACTACTTCGAGTTTTTACAAGAAGACTACGAGTCGGCTGATGTAATAGCGATAGCGAACGAATATGTTCTGGATTTTCTCATTATTGACATGGAGAAAATAGAAAAAAGACTGTCAAGAACAGATACACCGTTTGAAAGGGGTGTACTTGAAAAATGCCAGGCACAACTTGAGGATGAAAAACTAATCTGTGATCTATCTCTGGACAATACAGAACGGGCTATTGTCAAGGTGCTTAGACTTTTGAGTTTCACACCGACGCTAATTTACAAGAACACATCGCCTGATGCTAATTTTGTGTGCCTTGAAGGAATGGATAAAGCAGGTATGATGTTTTTCTACACAGTGGGCAAACAGGAGGTTCACGCTTGGCTGGTCGAAAAAGATACAGATGCGGTAACTTGTGCTGGAAAGATTCATTCGGATCTATCCAGGGGATTTATCAAGGCGGAACTTATGAGTTGTGAGGATATGATGACAGCCTACAACATGCAGGATGCGCGATCCAGGAAGTTAACCAAACTCGTCGACCGCGATTATGTCATTCCAAAGAACAGTATTCTTGATATACGCTTTAACACTTGAAGCATTCTGCGTTCCTTAGGTCGCATTTTTGTTGATTAAATGCAGGCATGCTGCCTGCGACTAACTAATCTGTAGAGTTCTCGGGTAGACTCTTACCGTTGGTACCGATGACTTAAAACGTTAAGGTTAAAGTGATTTGGTAAACAATATTTAAAGGAGAAAGTAACGGAGTTTACAAAAACGAATTTAGATAACAATAAACCAAAGGACATATTTTTAGTATTAATTATATATCCCTTTTAATATATTTAAATATTGGACGACCAAAACGAAAATATTGAGCATTCTGGAACAGTAAAAATTAGGAGCAAAAAAAATCTTTTAGAGATAATAAAGAACATCCCCTCAGCCCCGGGCGTTTATCAATTCAAAGATTCCAAAGATAAGGTTATTTATGTTGGCAAAGCAAAGAACTTGAAGAACAGGGTCAGGCAATATTTTCATTCAAAACCGGGATATAGAAGACTTGACGTAATGATTTCAAAGATTGATGATGTAGAGCTTATCACTACAGATACGGAAGTTGAAGCATTACTTTTGGAATTAAACCTGATAAAAGAGCTTAAGCCGCGTTATAACGTAAATTTAAAAGATGACAAATCATATCCGTATATTGTAATTACAAACGAACCATATCCCCGTGTATTTCCAACACGAAATAAGTTTTCGGATGGATCGCGTTATTTTGGTCCATACACAGACGTTAAGACAATGAAATTTGCCTTAAAAACTATACGTGATATTTTTATGATTCGTTCTTGTGATTATAATATTACAGCCGAAAGCATCAAGAAGAAAAAATATAAGCTGTGCCTTGATTATCAAATAGAAAAATGTGAGGGACCTTGCGAGGGACTTGTCAGTCAAAAAGATTATAATGAAATGATTAACGAGGTAGCAAAACTTTTGAACGGAAAGACGGCAACTTTGATCAGAGAATTGAGCGGGAAAATGGATCATTTTTCTTCGAAAATGCTGTTTGAAAAAGCCGGGAAACTTCGCGATAAAATATCGGCTTTAAGCGTATATTCTTCGAGACAGAAAATGGTTGATGAAGAAATGATAGATAAAGATGTTTTTGCTATTGAAAAGGAGGATAACGATGGCTGTGGTATGATTTTAAAAATAAGGGATGGTAAAGTAATAGGAAAAACACATTATTATTTTGGTAATGCCCGCGAAAAACCAAACGAAGAACTATTAGATAAGTTAATTACAAATTATTACACAAAGACAGAATTTATACCCGAGCAAATCCATCTTGAAAGTGAAGTTGAAAGTCTTTCTGCTTTAAAGAAGTGGTTAAGCGGAAGGAGAGGAAAGAAAGTAAATTTTATAGTTCCCAGGATTGGCGAGAAGGCAAAGCTTATTAACATGGTAAAGAAAAATGCTAAGCTGATGCTTGGTGAATTGAAATTGACAAAACTAAAAAGGGAATTCATTGCCCCATCGGTAGATGCGTTGAAAAGAGATTTAAGATTGAGCAAGCTACCGAGGAAAATTGAATGCTTTGATATATCTCATATTCAGGGTACTGACACCGTTGCATCGCTTGTTTCGTTTTATGACGGAAAACCAAGAAAATCCGAATACAGAAAGTACAAACTACAAAGAGTTATGAATGATGTAGGACAACCGGATGATTTTCTTGCTATAAGAGAAGTGATTCACAGGAGATACAAAAGAATTATAGAAGAAAAGAAAGCTCTGCCCGACCTTATAGTTATTGACGGAGGAAAAGGACAATTGTCTTCAGCAGTGAAAGTTCTCGAGGACATAGGAATTAAAATCGGTAACGGCGGACAAAATATTGTAGGACTTGCTAAAAAACTCGAGGAAGTATATTTACCAGGGGATTCTGACCCGCAAACTATACCTAAAACCTCTAGCGGGTTGAAATTTCTGCAAAGAATCCGTGACGAAGCTCACAGGTTTGCAATAACATTTCATAGAAGCTTAAGAGATAAAAGAACCCTAATAACAGAATTGGAAGAAATTGTTGGGATTGGGGAAAAAACGGCGAGGAAGTTATTAATCAAGTTTGACTCAGTAGAGGTAATTCAGGAAAAACTAAAAACAGATATTGAACAAATTGAGAAAGTAGTGAGTAGAAACGTTATAAAAAAACTTAAAGAACACTTTAGGATAGATTAATTGTCCACTAAATTTTAATTTGTCAACTAAAATATAGAAAAATGAATTTTAAAAAATCAGGAGTCCTTTTTGTTTTATTCCTAACCGCATTGAATTTCTATTCCTGCTCAACATTTTCTCAAATTCTTCCCAAGAAAAGACCGGTTGATGTAATGTTTACTTATAGTGAGAGTGGTGGGATGTTACCTGTTGGGAAAAATTACTTTGTTTCAGCGGATAGTAGTTTTGCCAACTATTATATATACGATGCCAAAAACAAAGTATATTTTCATGTAAGCCCGGAAGAATTGGATAAGCTCTATAAGGTATTTTATGAAAACGATTTTGGTAAGATTAAAACTTTTGAAGAGATGGTCTATGATAGAGGGGGAAATACGGTTTCGATTTCATGGAAAGATGAGAGATTGTCTAAATCAAACTCTGGTATTTCATTCATCGAAAAAGAATGGCAGGAGGAATACGGCGTTGTTGTTTCGGCAATTAGGAAACTTGTAACTTTGAAAACAAATGAATTGAAAATCAACTTTACTTTAAAGATAGACACGAGTATTATAAACCTGGATAAGATAACAAATATTACAATAGATGATGATTTTACCTATTACAGTGCAAGGGATGGCATAAAAGATGAACAAAATCTAAACCTATTACCAGGTGAGCACAATATTCAGGCATATATTATGAACAAGGATGAAACAAATTATAAAAACAAAGTTTTTGCAAGTAAGCACTTCGTTTTAGACATTAACGAAGATACAAATGTTTTAAATTTGTATGTTGAGGGGAAGAAAATCAAATGGAGATAGTTCGTAGTACATTTATTCCCAAGCATTATAAACCGTAAGATACTTCCTCAATAGAATTCTTACGACCGACATCTTTCAACTTATTGCCGCTGTGTACGTATTATGGAGATAGATACACATTATTTTATTGATAACGTCAATAAAAATTGTATTTATCTAAAACTCAATTTATCCTGAAAAAATCTTTCTTTTTAACTAACTTTACTTTTTATTAAATCACATCAATTTTACTTATATGAAACAAGCTGGATACAAAAGATTTCCAACTATAAACAACAAACGAATTGTTTTCATCAGCGAAGATGATCTCTGGGAAGTACCCGCTTCCGGAGGAAAGGCTGTTCGATTAACCGCTAACGAAGGTCAGGTGTTGCACCCTCATTTTTCACCGGATGGAAAGCACATCGCTTTTACGGGTAGGGAAGAAGGTCAGGCTGATGTTTATATAATACCATCGGCTGGCGGCACGAATGAACGTCTGACATATATGGGAAAGAACACCAGGGTGATAGGTTGGACTCCTGACAGCAAAAATGTGCTTTTTGCCTCATACGCTTTTCAATCGTTATTTATTAATGCGATTTATAAAGTGTCAATAGATGGAGGTCTGCCCGAAAAGTATCCTTATGGAAACGCTAACAGTATTTCATTCGGTCCCGGGAAACGCATTTTGTTGGGAAGAAATACACATGACCCTGCAATCTGGAAACGCTATAAAGGTGGAACTGCTGGAGTGTTATGGATTGATAACAAAGGAAACAATGAGTTCAAAATTCTTATTAAATTAAATGGAAACATCACGAGCCCTTTATGGATAGATAAAAGAATATATTTTATTTCTGATCATGAAGGAATAGGAAGACTGTATTCTTGTACACCAGGAGGAAAAAACTTACAATGTCATACAGACAATAAAGTATATTATAATCGCAATGCGACAACCGATGGTAAGAATATAGTATTCCATTCTGCAGGTGAGATATATTACTTTGATACTAATTCAAAGAAATTAAATCATGTTAAAATTGATTACCATAGCCCTTACATTCAAAGACAAAGAAAATTTGTAAAGGCAAATGAATATCTGGAAAGTTACAATATTCGCCCTGATGGCAAACAGATTGCAATTAATACAAGGGGAAAAGGTTTTACAATGCCAAACTGGGAGGGATCTGTGCGACAGGTTGGAAAACAGCAGGGGGTACGCTATCGATTTATGCAATGGCTGCACGATAAAGAGAGTGTTGTTACGGTGTCTGATGATGGAGGAAAAGAAACGATTGAAGTTTACAAAAAGGGTAAGAACACTCCAAAGAATTATTCTAAGTTTGATATCGGCAGAGCCGTTACAATGAAAGCATCACCATCCGAAGAAAAAGTCGTTCTTTCAAACCACAGGAACGAATTGCTAATTTTGGATTTGAAAAGTAATAATATGTCAAAAATTGCTGTCAGTGAATTTGACAGGATTTATGATTTCTCTTTTTCACCCGATGGTAAATGGTTGGTTTATAGTAAACCGGAGACAGAGTTCCTTTTTTCCCTTTTTCTGTATGACATAGAAAAGAATAGAGTGCATAGGTTAACGCGTAGGGGTTTTATGGATATTCACCCTACCTTCGATCCCCAGGGCAGGTATGTTTATTTTCTTTCATACAGAGATTTTAATCCCGTATACGACGATAATTATTTTAACCTTGGTTTTCCACTTGGTAACCGCGCCTATTTAGTTTCCCTGCAAAAGGGAGTACCCTCGCCTTTTACAAAAAATTATAAAGTTCTGTTCGATCAGGAGAAAAGTAATACTAAAGCAAAACATGTGAAGGAGAAAAAACAAAACATAAAAATTGATTTTGATAACATTGAAGATAGAATAGTTTCGTTTCCTTTACCGGAAGCAGGATACAAGCAAATTGTAGGTATTAAAGATGGAGTATTAATTACTCATGAACCGATAAAGGGTTCACTTAACCACAACTTTTTATCTATGGAAACACCCTCAGAAGCGATGCTAGAGAAGTTTGATTATAATAATCAGAAAATGGAAAAGGTATCAAAGAACATTACAAACTTCAAAATAGCGAACAACGGAAAGACGATGATGTATTTAGCGGGGAAACGATTAAACATAAACGAAGATATTTATGAAGAAAAACCACCAACTGATTCGGCAAAGGGAGAAGAAGGTTGGGTAGATCTTGATCGAATCAAAGTATGTGTAGAACCAGTGAAAGAGTGGCAACAAATGTATGATGAAGCATGGCGGTTGCAAAAAGAGCATTTTTGGACATCTGACATGTCTGGTGTAAATTGGAATTTAGTTTATAACCGCTATTTTCCATTACTGGAAAAGATTGCTACTCGTTCAGAGTTCTCAGATCTTATTTGGGAAATGCAGGGAGAGCTCGGCACTTCTCATGCTTATGAATTTGGCGGTGATTATCGTCAAACCCCGGTATACTCGATGGGAATTTTGGGGGTTGATTTATTATATGATGAAAGAAAGAAAGCTTATAAAATTACTCATATTGTAAAAGGAGATTCGTGGCAGCAGAAAGGTGATTCACCCCTTAATACTGTCGGTATTAATATTAACATAGGAGATTATTTGATAGCAATTAATGGCTTTGCGCTTGATGCTTTCACGCCCCCTAATTCTTTATTGGTTAACCAGGCAGGAAATGTTGTAAGCCTTACCGTTAGATCTGCTAAATCAGGAAAAATTCGTTATATTGACGTAAAAACTCTTTCTGATGATAGAGAAGCACGTTACAGGGAATGGGTAAA
The DNA here is from genome assembly GCA_964472195.1 of uncultured Ignavibacteriaceae bacterium. Classification (GTDB taxonomy): domain Bacteria; phylum Bacteroidota; class Ignavibacteria; order Tepidaquicellales; family Tepidaquicellaceae; genus BS750m-G4. The sequence continues at coordinate 51,835 of CAYYJH010000003.1, forward strand.
TAAAAACAGAGCGTATGTATTTAAAAAATCACGTGGAAAATTAGGATACGTTCATATTCCTGATATGGGTCCTTATGGGTATTCAGAGTTCCACAGGTATTATATTCACGAATCTGAAAAAGATGGTTTGATAGTGGATGTAAGAAGTAACAGAGGAGGTCATGTATCACAATTAATACTCGAGAAACTGGCAAGAAAACATATCGGATACAGCGTCCCCCGGTATGGAAAACCGGGTGCTTATCCTCTTCACAGCGTAGCGGGACCGATAATCGGGTTGACGGATGAATATTCAGGTTCTGATGGTGATATATTCAGTCATAATTTTAAGCAAATGAAAATAGGACCGCTTGTCGGCAAAAGAACATGGGGTGGGGTTATCGGCATAAATCCCATACATGCCCTTGTGGATGGAAGTCTTACAACACAACCCGAATATGCAAACTGGATGAAAGACGTAAAATGGGGCGTAGAAAATTATGGTACTGACCCGGACATCGAGGTAGAAATAACTCCACAAGATTATATGAAAGAAAAAGATCCCCAGTTAGATACAGCTATAAAGACGGCGTTAAACTTGCTTAAGGAACACCCCGTAGAAAGACCAAAATTTGATAAGCGGCCGAATAGAAAAATTCCAGGAACATAAAAGAAGTTGTTTACCAATAAAAGTCGTCTAATAAGAATATCGTGTAGTACAAACGATATGTATAAAGATTTATAAAATTAAAGAAACCTACATAACATATTTTGAATCACCTGTTGGTCTAATCGAAATTACTGCGAGTGAAGAAGGAATTACATCTTTGAGGTTTGCTAACGGTAAGAAAAGAAGTCAAAGAAAATCAAAACATTTAAATGCCTGTATTAAGCAACTGGATGAGTACTTTAATTGTAACAGAAAAAATTTTTCTTTAAAATTGTATTTAGTAGGAACCGAGTTTCAAAAGAGGGTTTGGAATGAATTACTAAAAATTCCCTTCGGGAAAACGGTCACTTATAAGGATATTGCAATTGGAATTAGAAACCATAAAGCTGTACGGGCTGTAGGTAATGCTAACAATAAAAATAATATTTCAATTATTATTCCGTGTCATCGTGTAATTGGAAGCGATGGAAAATTAGTTGGCTATGGTGGTGGACTATGGAGAAAGAAGTGGTTGATTGATTTCGAAAATGGATGCAAAAAACAATAACGTATACAAAAGTAGATTTGGACTAAAGCTTCCAATCTTTATCTTTTCAATTTACATATTTTTTCTGATTGTAAATATATCAAGTGACGAGTACAGGGAATGGATTACAGATAGCTGGGGATTATCATCAAAAGAAGACCTGTTACTTTTTACACTCCTGCAAACAGTATCAATTCTTGTTATTGTAATAACTGTTTATTTTGGTTTATTCCTTGCCAAGGCAATGCTGTCTTCGAAACACAGAAGAATTTGGTTTGCCCTGTTCTTTTTGGTATTAGGACTCGTAGGATTCTTTGCTTATTTTCAATTTGTTCCAAAGGAAGACAGAATGGAATTTTTACATATTCCAGTAATTGCCATGTTGTTTTTAGTTATGGCTTTGGGTGTGTTATTCTTCAAGCGAAAAAAAAGATATTAAAACGACAACAAATTATTATTTTTCTTTAATGAACAATGTAACAAAGATATTATTTGCTTTTCAGCCGAGAGTTAATTTAAAAAGGTATCTACTAAAAGAATTAGATACACATAAGAATGTTAAATTAATTTTTCCGGTTGACACTTCCAATGAATTGTTATTGAAATGTGCAGCAGATGCAGAAATTATAGTTGGCTGGCGACCTACAGATAAACTTATAGGAGGGGCAAAAAAATTAAAATTATTTATAAACCCTGGAACGGGAGTTCAACACCTGACAGAAAAGTTTCGCCGATTAAAAAAAGAAAAAGGTATCGTTTTAATTAACGGACATGGAAACTCTTATTTTTGTGCCCAACACGCAGTTGCAATGCTGCTTGCACTGATGAATAGAGTAATACCACACCACATCTGGTTATCAGAGGGGAAATGGCGGACAGGTGACGAGGAAGCAAAGTCTATTCCTCTTAGAAATAGAAAAATAGGTTTATGTGGTTATGGTGCCATTAATCAAAAAGTTCATCGCTTCCTTTCGGGATTCGACTTAGAATTTTCAATTTTCAGAAGGGATTGGAACAAACAAGAGTACACATTCCCAACAATCGTAAAAAAATATAATTATCAAGAGATGCCCACCTTCTTAAAAAATGTTGATATAATTATTATTGCTCTTCCATCAACCACAAAAACGCGAGGATTATTTGGTAAAAGGGAGTTTGAGCTTTTGGGAAGTGAGGGATTGGTGGTGAATGTTGGAAGAGGTGATGTCATTATAGAAGAATGCTTGTATAACGCACTCAAGCACAAGACAATTTGTGGTGCAGCGATAGATGTATGGTTTAATTACAAACCCGAAGCTGATTCAGTTGGCAGGAAGTATCCGTTTGGTTTCCCCTTTCAAAATTTAGATAATATGGTTTTATCTCCTCATCGTGCCGCTTCTCCCCTTGATGATCTTAAACGCTGGGACGAAGTTATAGAAAACATAAAACGCTATGCAAGAGGAGAAAACAATTTCATAAACGTTGTTGATTTGGATAAAGAATATTGAGTCGTTTTAAACAATAAAACAGGGACTTATCTTTTTGTATAGCGATATACTCATCTGATTTCGGGGCGGGGAAGCAATAATAAAAAAATTTTAATTAAACAAAATTTACTACACCATGTGTTTAAATTAAGAACTTTAGTGTTAATATGTTTTTGTGTTTTGAAAAAAGCTGTCTGAAACAATGATGTCTTTTAGCCGTAAACCTTTCATTAGAAAATGTCTGCAAATTAAAACACAAGCAGTAATGAAAATGTCCATAAAAACATCATCTCTATTAATTCTTTTGTTAATTACTCTTTTTAATAATGGGTTCACACAAGTTAAGATAAACGGTTCAATAACCGGGATTGTTGTCGAAAATTCTTCGGGTAAACCCCTTGAGTCTGCAGTAGTTCAAGTTTTAAGTTCGGCAGACACGGCTGTTGTTGATGGTGCATCGACAAATAAAGAGGGAAGCTTCTTAATTTCTGATATTCCCGCAGGTTTATATATTGTTAAGATTAGTTATATAGGATATAAAACCGCCGTTGCAAGTAATATTGAAATTGGAAAAGATAAAAAAGAGGTTAATATGGGAACGATAAAACTCGAAGATAAAACAGAAGTTACACAGGAAATTGAAGTTACATCAGAGACTCCACTGATGACATTTGAGGCTGGAAAAAAAATATATGACGCGAAAAAAGATCTTACATCACAAAGCGGTAATACACTTGAACTCTTGAGAAATATCCCTTCGGTAGATGTTGATAATGATGGCAATGTGAGTTTAAGAGGAGCAGGAAACGTAAAGATACTAATTGATGGAAAACCGTCTGCCTTATTAAGCAATGGTACACAAGTGCTTGAGAACATCCCTGCTAGCCTTGTTGATAAAGTTGAAATCATTAATAATCCATCGGCAAAGTATGAAGCAGAAGGTGTATCTGGAATAATCAATATAATAATGAAGCAAGATAAAACCTCCGGTTATAATGGTAATGTAAAAGTAAATGGAGGAACAGAGGATAAATATAATATCTCTCTCGGAGGCTCAAATAAATTTGGTAAACTTATGCTCGGAGTAAATTACAGTTACTGGAAATATTCTCTTCCTGGCCGCTCTGAACTTGATAGATCGAATTTTACAAGCTCAACTAATGTCGACCAGGAACTTGTATGGAGGTATAAAGGTATTTCTCATTATGGTTCTTTAAATGCTGATTATGAGTTTGATAAAAAAAACACACTATCGTTTGTGTCCAATCTTTTCCACTATGATAGAGGTTTGAACGTGAACAACACACTTAATTTTTATAATGCCTTAAATGTTAGTACGTCAAATTTTTTAAATCACAATGACGACGGAAAGAATGGAATAAACTTTGATGGTACATTGACATACATAAAGACTTTTGAAGAAAAAGGACATGACCTCACAAGTTTTGTTAATTATTCGTTTAGGAATGAGAATAGCTTGGTGAAATACGAAATTGACGATTTTATTAATCCAATAACCTATCAGGAAAGAGAATCAAAATACGATTTCAATTTCATCAACGGGCAGGCTGATTATATACATCCTTTAAACGAAGGATCAAAAATTGAAACAGGATTAAAAGTTAACTCAAGGTTTATTGTCGGGGATTATTACTTCAGGGAGCTGGATAATAATACGGGTACGTGGGTAAATGATCCCTCCAGAGAAAATGATGCTGATTATGTTGATTTAATTTCGGCTTCGTACGTGAATTATTCAGGACAGTATAAAGATTTTAGTTATCAAGCAGGGGTAAGAGGAGAACACACATATTTAGATTTTTCGATTCTTAAAGGAGCAGAAAAATATAACAGAAACTACTTTGACGTTTTTCCGAGTGTCAGTTTATCACAGAAAATAGGACAGGAGAACCAATTACAGTTAAGCTATAGTCGTAGAATCAACAGACCGAATCTTTTCTTCCTTAATCCGTTTATCGATTATTTTGATGATTTCACACAACGTTCTGGAAATCCATATTTGAATCCCGAATACATTCATTCGGGAGAGTTAGGTTACACCAGGTTCTTATCTTTTGGTACCCTTACTTTAAACGGTTACTTTAGAAACGTAAGAGACGTTATTAATTTTACAAGTACGGTTGACACAAGCGGGACCACTTATCTGAGACCTGAGAACGCAGGAAATTCTAATACTTTTGGTTTAGAGTTCATTATTCAGGGAAACATTGTGAAATGGTGGTCTCTGAACAGTAGCTTTGATTATTTTCAAACGAACTTATATGGTAATTTTCTTGACAGTGACTTTGACAAAACATACAGTGCGTGGAATGCAAGGTTATCTTCAAATCTTGCAATTCCAGATATTGCGGATATTCAGTTGTCCTATTTATACTTTGGTGAGCAGCAGAATGCCCAGGGTTCATTTGAGCCCTTCCAAATGCTGAATTTAGCTATTCAAAAAAGTTTTCTTGATAAGAAGCTTATGCTTGCATTAAGGATTAACGATCTATTAAACCAGCAGAAATTCAGAATGTCAAATGGAGGAAATGATTTCACTCAAAACATTTATCAGAAAACAGATTCGAGGATAGTCTTTATTGCTTTGACTTATAATTTTGGCGAACAGTTTAATACTAAATCTAAAAGAACACAAATGAGAAAACAGCGGGAAATGGAAGGTGAAATCCAGCAGTCAGGAAATTGATTGCTTGAAATACGGGATATAAAGTTTAATAGGGCTTATTTATAAATGAAATAAGTCCTTTTTTCTTTTTGAAATTATTATTCTTATATGATTGTTCAACATTATAAGTAAAACTAATTGTGTCAAAATAAGAATTGAGTAAAAACAAATTCTCGTTTTAGTTATAATGTTGAAGAAGCATAGAATAATAAGGATATATCATCGATTAACAGGAGAATTGATCGCAGAAGGTCCGTCAGGGTGGGGCATTACATCATTTGAAGGAAATTATTATATTCGCAAAAAATATATTAAAACAAGATCATTCAAGCTAAGTTATATTCCAGGCTTATGTCCATATAAGTTCTTCTATGTATGGCTTCATTATGATTTGAAGGATGGAAATATAGATAAAATGTTGGCGTGGTTGTATTTCATCCCGAATCCTCTTTTGCCATTTATATGGTTCCGGATTGCTGTGCCGCAAAGACATCCGTCACTGAAAATAGAAATGGTGGAAATTGAAAAAAACTAAGAAAATTCTTCGACTGATAGAACTATATTTGCATTAGGATTTTTAATATAGAATATGCGGTATCTTTTACTGTTTTCGAATGCGTTATATTGAGCGGGCGTATATAACGGGAAACCAGTGTCACCAATTTTTAAAACATAACCAGCATACTTTCTTTTCTTCAAACTTTTATCTGATTTATTTATATATCCTTCTACACTGCTTATCTGTCCTGTTTTTAAATCACGGCTTTTTATTATTCCCAGCATTATAAAAAATATAAAAATTCCAATGAAAAGAAATATCACCAACAATAGGTAAGGTATAGCAGATTCAAATCCCGGGGAATCCATGTCATTAGTCAGGTATGCCACCATAACAAAGAAGATAATGCTTCCCACCATTACAAACGTAGCAAGCTGTAATCCCAAATTTCTTCCCTTAATATATCTTTGAACAATTTTCTTTTGTCTTTGAGTAAGTTGATTCATTTTGTTGCTGTTAAGATCCTCTGCACTAAATCCGAAGGCACTACTCAATTTATTTGATGGTATTTCAAAATTTTCTTTCCAGGAGTTATCTCCCCTTGCATAATTCTGAAAAACACTTATAACTTGTTCGATGGTGAAACGTTTGCCCAATTGATAATGCTTTTCTAAACTCCCTTCCTGATACTCGATCTTGTAACCATCCTTTTTATTACCTGTGGTTTGTATAAAGTAACCATTGTTTGACTCAAGTATTGCATATAAACTGGTATCACTCTCGAGTTCTTTGAAAGCCTTGGGAAAATCTCCTTGTTTTGGCTCTTTTATTATCTTACCGTTTTCTAACTCTAAAATCAAATCTATATTTGTTAATTAACGCAAAATAAATGAATTCATAATGGCTGTTTTATAAAGATAAGAGTGAATTACTTTTTAAAAAAGATATAAATATTTTTCTTTTTTGTTTTTAAAAATGTATTTACAAAAAGGAAGTCTTCAAACGGGAATGGTAAACATGGAACCTATATAAATTAGTTACAGTTTCAAATTTTTAAGAACTAAAGAGATTTTCATTCCTTATTTACTTTTTCATTAAAGTTGTAAAGGCATTGCGATTTTTTGTTAGAGTTACTATAATTTGCACCTGAATAACCACTTATGTTATGACACAAAGCAAAAAGAAAAACCTTGTAAGAGTATTAATAGTAATCAATATTCTGGCTTTTATTTTTGTTATTTTTACTGTCTACCCACAAATGATAACAAATAATTCTAATGATGATAAAAACCACCTGGCAAACGAGAAAAGCCCTTATTTGTTACAGCATGCGGACAATCCGGTCGATTGGTATCCCTGGGGAGAAGAAGCATTTACAAAAGCTAAGGAAGAAGACAAACCCATCTTTCTTTCTATTGGTTATTCTACTTGCCACTGGTGCCATGTAATGGAGGAGGAATCATTCGAAGATACCGCTGTAGCAAATTTAATGAATGATGCTTTCGTTTGTATTAAAGTTGACAGGGAAGAAAGACCTGATATTGACAACATATATATGACCGTTTGTCAGCTTTTAACAGGTGGTGGTGGTTGGCCCCTGACGATAATCATGACACCTGATAAAAAACCATTCTTTGCCGGAACTTATTTCCCTAAAGAAAGTCGTTTTGGAAGACAGGGTTTGATGGAATTAATACCGCAGTTAAAAGATGCATGGAAAAACCAGCGGGATAAAATTTTAAAATCTGCGGGGGAGGTTACACAGCTTCTTGAGAGCTATACCGGTGATGCAGCTGGCACGGAATTAGATGAATCCACACTTAACTTAACTTATAATCAGCTTCTGGAACGGTACGACAAACAATTTGGAGGATTTGGAACTGCCCCTAAATTTCCCACCCCCCATCATCTTTTATATTTACTGCGTTACTGGAAACGAACGGGTAATGAAAAAGCACTTGAGATGGTAGAAAACACTCTGAGGTCGATGCGTAGAGGAGGGATATATGATCAAGTTGGGTTTGGTTTTCATAGATACTCGACAGATTTCCAGTGGCATTTACCTCACTTTGAAAAGATGTTGTATGATCAGGCTCTACTAGCTATAGCGTACACAGAGGGTTATCAGGCGACAGGTAAAAGGGAGTACAGAAATACAGCAGAAGAAATCTTCACGTATGTTCTTAGAGACATGACTTCTCCCAAGGGTGGTTTTTATTCAGCAGAGGACGCTGACAGTGAAGGAGAAGAAGGCAAGTTTTATCTTTGGAGCGATGCAGAGTTAAGGAATGTACTTGGAGCGAAAGATGCAGATAGATTTATTAAGATATTTAATGTTGAAGCAACGGGTAATTTTGTTGACCAATCGATGGGTGACAAAACAGGAACAAATATCTTGTATCTTAAAAAAACGACAGGTGAAATTTCTGCTGAATTAAAAATTCCGTTGGAGAAGGTTGAAATATTTATCAACTCATCACGAGAAAAATTATTCAAACACAGGGAAAAAAGAATACACCCATATAAAGACGACAAAATATTAACGGACTGGAATGGGTTGATGATTTCTGCTCTTGCGAAAGGCTCCCAGGTGTTTAACGAGCCAAGGTATGAAGTAGCCGCAAGGAATGCAGTGGATTTTATTTTAAATGAAATGAGAACACCGGATGGAAGACTACTTCACCGCTATAGAGATGGACAGGCAGGACTGCTGGCAAACCTGGATGATTATGCTTTTTTTATAGGCGCATTACTTGACCTTTATGAAACAAACTTTGATATTAAGTATCTAAAAATTGCACTGGAGTTAAACGAACAGGCAATTGATAATTATTGGGATAGTGATAATGGAGGCTTTTATTTTACTGCTAAAGATGGTGAAAAGTTACTTGTTAGAAAAAAGGAATTTTATGATGGGGCTGTGCCATCAGGCAATTCAGTTGCAATGTTAAACTTATTAAGAATTGGCAGGATTACTGCAAACTCAAAGTTTGAGAATATGGCATCACAACTTGTAAAATCATTTTCGAAAAATATTATTGAAAGTCCTTCAAGTCATACAAATTTAATGAACTCTTTGATCTTCGGGATTGGTCCATCTTACGAAATAGTTATATCCGGAAATTTAGAGACTAAAGATACAAAAGAAATGCTTGCGGCTCTACGCAAGGAGTACATCCCCAGCAAAGTTGTCATTTTTCGATCTGATAAAGATGTCTCACCTGAGATTGTGAATATTGCAGCATATACAAAAGACCAGAAAAGCATTGATAATAAAGCAACTGTTTATGTATGCATAGATTACTCCTGCAGCATTCCGACCACAGAGATAAGTAAAATGCTAGAATTATTGAATAACAAATGATAACATTTTAAATTCACTATCGGAGATAACACACTTTGGAATTTAGTACTTTTAGGATTTATACTACATTAGCACTTATTGTTTTTGTTTTAATTATAGTTATTTTCGAAAGGAAACTTCCTTTCCGAAAGCAAAAGCTATTTAGAAAATGGTTTTGGGATGACCTTGTCTTTTATACAATCTTTCAGGGTGTTGTTATGGGATGGATTATTGCCCAACTCATTATATTTATCGATAACAGTACTCGATTGTCAACGTTGCATTTAGTAACAGCATGGCCTGTCTATCTACAATTTTTGTTTTTTCTCATAACACATGATTTATTTATATACGCTTTTCATTGGTTGATGCACAGAAACAAATTTCTTTGGAGGATACATGAAGCACATCACTCGGTCAGAGATGTAGACTGGGTCGCTGGATCACGCTCACACCCATTTGAGATATTAATAATGCAAACAGTAGAGTTCGCACCAATTGTTTTGCTTGGAGCAGCTCCACAAGTCGCATTGCTAAAAGGGATTGTTGATGGAGCCTGGGGAGTATGGATTCATTCTAATGTTAATGTTTATACTGGCTGGTTGCAATATATTATTAATGGACCGGAAATGCATAGATGGCATCACGCACCCGGATACGCAAGATGTAATCTCGCAACTAAATTTGCTATATGGGATTGGATTTTTGGGACTGCATATAGACCAAAAAATAAGAAAATTGATATATACGGTTTACCGTATCATGGATATCCCGGCGGATATTTTAGACAGTTTATATCATTTTTCAGGCGGGGTGTGCCTGTTAGCCAACCTAAAAACAAAACCATTTTAGAAGCTGTAATATAAATTCTTAAAAGTAAAATAAACCATCATATGAACAAAATTAAGGAAGAACCGACTGATTTTGATTCTCTTTGGAATTATGGAGATCCAGAAGGAACAGAAGTAAAATTTCTAAGCTTGTTAGGCAAAGCAAAATCTTCTGACGATATATCTTATTATATCCAGCTACTTACCCAGATTGCCCGCGCAAAAGGTTTGCAGCGAAAATTCGATGAAGCACATAAAATTCTTGATGATGTGGAAAAATTGCTGACAGACAATTTAGTAATTGCCAGGATGAGATATTTTCTTGAGAGAGGAAGGGCATTCAATTCATCTAATTGTCCTGATAAAGCACGACCGTATTTTGTTAAGGCGTATGAATTGGGAAAGGAAAACAATGAAGAATTTTTTATAATTGATGCTATACACATGCTTGGAATAGTTGATAAGGGTGAAGATTCTTTGAAATGGAATGAGATAGCGATCAAGATTGCAGAAGAGTCGCAAGATAAAAGAGCAAAGAGCTGGCTTGGCTCTTTGTACAATAACACCGGGTGGTCATTGCTCGACATGAAAGAATACGAACGTGCATTGGATTACTTTGAGCGGAATGTAAAATGGCATGAAGGAAGAAATTCAAAACAGGAATTGTTTATTGCTAAATGGTGTGTAGCACGCACATACCGCTCATTGAATAAAATTGAAGATGCTCTAACAATTCAGATGGATTTACTGAAGGAAATGGAAGAAAAAAACATTGACCAGGATGGTTTCGTTTATGAAGAGATTGGAGAATGTTTATTGACTCTTGATAAGAATGAGGATTCAAAAAAATATTTTAGAAAGGCTTTTGAATTGTTATCGAAAGATGAGTGGTTTGTTTCCAACGAGAAGGAAAGATTGGCGCGAATAAAAGAGCTAGGGAAATAAAAAGTATTTTTAACTTTTATTACCGAATAGAGTTACAATCGAAATAATCATCGAGTACAGAACCTCCACCTCCGGTAATCCTAAACCTTCTTAATGTTACAGATGTACTTGCAAGGGGATTGAAATTAGAACCATACTGAACACCTATAACCATAGGTAAACTATAAAAACCACCGGTTATTGTTGCAGTGGAATCACCAGTTGACGCAGTAACCACTACGGTTGAACCGGTTCTTTGGATAGTGAAAAGACCGGATGTATCAGAAGCACCAGCATAGTTACCAAATGCAACAATGATTGGATCTGTCCCAGCAGAGTCAATGCCCGCACCAACCCTCGTTCCAAAAAGTCCCGGGAAAACATTTCCTATTGTTGCCTTTAGTGAATTATTAGTTGCACCACCAATTGCGGTGGCATAAAGCTGTACAAAGAAACCCAGGCTTCCGCCCTCAACAAAGTAATTATGAAAATCGATACTGATCTCGAAGTCTCCTTTAAGAGTATCCAGGTTAGTGAACATGACTCCAACACCATTATTAAGACTGTTTGCAAATATTCGTAAAGAGCTATCACCAATGACATAACTGACAGATTGATTATTTGTAACAAGCCATCTTTTTGGGCAGTTTACTGTGTCATCAGCTTCTTTTTTAACACCAACATCATCACAGGAATAAGAAGTTATTAAAACACTGGACACAAAAATAATTACTAAAAACTCGTATAGTTTCATGTACTGGAAGTATAATTATAAAATATTTTAAAACATAGCATTTTCAGAGATAACTTTCAATTATTTTATTGAAATTTTAGGATTTGATTGGAAAGAAGGATTAGGTAAATTTTATATATTTTTATCAGAAATGAAAATAACAAACCTAATAATTTCAATTTTTATACTTGTTGTTATTTGTTCTTGTGAAAAAGAGACTATTAAAGAACAGACCAATTCATTTGAGACAAGTAGAAATAATATGGTAAGCAGGCAGATAGAAGACCGGGGAGTAACAAATAGTGCAACCCTTAATTCCATGAGGATGGTTAAAAGACATTTATTTGTTTCTAAGGATTTGGAGAATGAAGCGTATGATGACAGACCTCTTCCGATTGGTTATGGTCAAACAATTTCACAACCGTATATTGTTGGATATATGACGGAATTAATACAACCGAGACAAAATTACAAAGTTCTTGAAATAGGTACGGGCTCAGGTTATCAGGCTGCTGTTTTAGCAGAGATTATAGATAGTGTTTTCACAATTGAGATCATTCCCGAGTTAGGAAAATTAGCTTCCAAAAGACTTAAGAAGCTGGGCTATGAAAATATAAAAACTAAAATCGGAGACGGGTACTACGGAATGGAAGAAAGTGCACCATTCGACGCTATTATTGTTACTGCTGCAACGGAGTTTATTCCCCCACCATTATTAGACCAGTTAAAGGATGGTGGGAGGATGATAATTCCAATAGGCTCTCCTTTCATGGTTCAAATGTTAATGTTAGTTGAAAAAAATGGAGATGAAGTAACGACAGAAAGTATGCTGCCCGTTCGTTTTGTTCCCTTTAGAAGGAGTAATTAACATTGTCGGTTACTTTTCAAAAGAGGATTTTATTTTCTTTAGGGTGTTTATCTGCTTCCATTATTGCCTTCCAGTTAATTTTAATGCAAATACTTTCTATTGTTCAATGGTATCATTTTGCATATATGGTTATCTCAGTTGCCCTGTTAGGTTTTGGTGCCGCAGGTACACTTATATCTATTTTTAAGAAATGGGTGTATAAAAAGTTTGATGTATTGTTACCACTCCTGATGATTTTATCAGGTATAGCGATGGCGGTAGTTGTCATAATCTCGCAGCTTTCTTTTTTTAGGTTCGATTCTCTTTTATTATTTTCAGAGTACTCTTACATATATAAGCTTCTTTTTACATACCTATTGTTCTTTATTCCGTTTTTTTTAGGAGCACTTCCAATTGGTTTAATATTCACGAAATATGTTAACAGTATTGGAAAGTTATACTTTTCCAATTTGATAGGTTCGGGTGCTGGCGGAATACTAACAATAGGTTTGTTCTGGATAGTTTTTCCAAATGAGCTTCCCGCTATAATTGCTTTACTGCCGGTAGTTTCCGGAGCTCTCATAATTCAGCAACAATCGAAGAAACTTCTGATTGCTTCTGCATCTGTTTCTGCCGTTGTTATCTTTTCTGTTATTTTTAATCCACCGCGTTTGGTTTTATCAGAATTTAAAAGTTTAGAGAAGACACTTAATCTTTCAGGTTCTAAAATTACTTTTAAAAAATGCAGTCCATTCGGATTAGTAGATGTCGTTTATGCTCCATCATTGCGGTATGCACCGGGATTGAGTTTATCTTTTAAAAAAACAGTTCCTGTAAATAATGCACTCTTTGTTAATGGGAATTGGTTCGGTCCAATTATATCATGGGGAAGTTCTGATTCAACATCAGTGATGGATTATACAACAAATGCGCTTCCATATTCGTTTGGTAAAAGAAAAAAAATATTAATTTTAGATGCAGGTACAGGGAAAGATATTACATTGTCCCTGGATAATAAAGCAGAGAAAATTATCGCTGTTGAGCAAAACCCGGTTGTTCCATTAATTTTAAAGAAAGAACTTGCCGAAGAATCAAGCTCGCTATTTGATAATCCATCAGTCAGAATAGAGAATATTGAACCCAGAACCTTTGTTTTGACAGATACATCAAAGTATGATTTAATCGTACTTCCGGATGCAGGGGCTTTTGGAGGAACAGCGGGCTTATTCGCTCTTAAAGAACAATTCGTGTTAACAAAGGAAGCATTTAATGAAATATGGGCAAAGCTTAATCCGAAAGGCGTTATAAGCATAACATGCTGGGTGGATTACCCGGTTAGAAATGCGTTAAAAGTTCTTTCTACAATTTCTGAGATGTTAGTTGAACAGGTTGTGGAACATCCGGTTAATTATATAGCAGCTGTAAGAAGTTGGGGAACGGTTACTTTTACGGTCAAAAAGACACCCTTGAATAGTGAAGAAACAGATAAAGTTAGAAAATTCTGTGACCGTATGCTTTTTGATCCTGTTATTTTACCGGATATTACAATGCCGGAAAGAGAAAAGTATAATAAGCTTCAGGATAATCATTTCTTTGATTACCTAGAGAAAGTATTATCTTCTCAAAGAAGTATATTTTATTCTAACTACGATTTTAATATTAAGCCTGCAACAGATGACCGCCCTTACTTCTCACAATTTATTCGATGGAATAGTATATCGAATCTGAAAGAGCAATTCGGGGATCGAGCAATTCCGTTTTTTGAAGTAGGTTATATAATCGTAATACTCACATTTGTACAAATAACGGTTGTAGCAATTGTTTTAATAATAGTGCCTTTGTTTAAAATTGGTTGGAAGGGTGGAAATAAATTCTGGACGTTGATTTATTTTTCGGGTATCGGTTTCGGATACATGTTTGTTGAGATTGTTTTTATTCAACGTTTCATTTTATACTTTGGCAGTCCTATATATTCAGCTGCATTTGTGATAAGCGTTATGTTAATTTTTTCTGGGATAGGCAGTTATTTTTCTTCGAAGATAGGAACAACAAGGAAAGCATTTTTGAGTGTTCTTACAATTGTTACAATTGTTCTGATAATTTATTCTTTGATGCTGACACCTGCTCTTAAATGGACGATTACATATCCATATGGTGTTAAAATTTTATTTGCCCTGTTTATTTTAGTACCCGCATCTTTTCTAATGGGAATACCATTTCCTATTGGATTAAGTTACATTTCTATCCGTGA
>CAYYJH010000004.1:0-11953 GCA_964472195.1 uncultured Ignavibacteriaceae bacterium
GAAGCCCTCCTTTCTCAAATCATCAATAGTTATATCCGAATCTTCTATAACATCGTGCAGTACAGCCGTTATCTTTTCTGCTTCGGTCTCCATCTTCATCATCATACGCAAAGGATGAAGTATGTAGGGTTCCCCCGCTTTATCCTTCTGCCCCGAGTGGCATTCGACAGCTATTTCTATTGCATGATTTAATTTATGAGTCATTTACTGTTTTCTGTTTTAGTATTCACAGCCGCAGGCAGTTTATTAGAATACACATTAACTGAACAACTGTATGTTTCCCCCTGTGTGTATAAACAAAACATTATTTCTTTCGGTGAAGATACTGCGCCTGGAATAATTTATCAATCCTGCGGCGGCTTTTCCTGTGTAAACATAATCGAGCAGTATTCCCTCTTTCCTTGCAAAAAGACTTACAGCTTTCGCACCTTCGGGAGTTATCGCTCCATACTTTTCACCTATAAACGAATCATCCACAATAACATCATCCTTATTTATGCTAACGCCTAACTGTTTTCCTGTCTCATTCGCCAGCCCGTAAATTTCTTCCGTTAACTGCTCTTTGCTCTTCGCTACAGCCATTCCGATTATATCCCCTTTCCACCCTGTCATCTCCCTGCCTACGAGCAGTCCTGCTTGCGTCCCGGCAGAGCCGGTTGCATGAACAATGTAATCGAATTCAATACCCATTCTTTTACAGTCTTCCATTATTTCCATAAAGGCTGATACATAACCCAGTGCTCCAACAGGACTCGAACCTCCAATCGGCATCCAGTAAACTTTTCTGCCTTCATTACTCAACTCTTTTTCCAATTCTTTTCCTTTCTCTTCCCACACATTCCACTCTTCCGATTCTACATGATGAATTTTAGCCCCAAACAAATAATCGATGAGAAGGTTTCCCGTCGGTTTTTCCGGTTTGCTTCCTCCGAGCACAAGATGAACGTCGAAACTATTCACCACACCCGCCCCGGACGCCATCCGACAAAAGTTAGACTGGTTTGCACCAATACCAATCAATGTATCGCATCCTTTCATCAATGCATCAGCAACCAGATAATCGAGCTTGCGTGTCTTGTTACCGCCAAATGCAAAACCTGTAAGGTCGTCTCTCTTGCAGTATACGTTGCCAAATAATCCCCTGGACAGATTTTCGAGTTTATGCATAGGTGTTGGCAGTACAGACATATTTAATTTTGGAATCTTTGATAAATTTTTGTTAGACATAATTATTTTGATTTTTAAAGAGCAACGAGCTGTCGCCATAGCTTAAAAAACGGAAATTATTTCGAAGGGCAAATTCATACACATTTTTCCAATCATTTCCGACAAAAGCAGCAACAAGCAAAAGAAGCGAACTACCCGGCATATGAAAATTCGTTACTAAAGCATCCGCCACATGAAAATTATAACCCGGTACGATCATTAATTCTGTCTCGCCGTATAAGTAATGACTGCCTTTCTTTTTCATTGTATCAAGAACTGCGTTAAGTGAGTCCCCGAGAGTCCAGCGAAGGGAATCTCTATCAAAACAATAAGGATCCCATTGCTTTATTTGTATTTCATCAAAATCTTTCTTCGGTTGAGAAAGAATTTTCAATCCAAACCAGTAGAGACTTTCAATCGTTCTCAGGACTGTCGTTCCAACTGCAATAATCTTTTTCCCGGGATTAGCCAAAAGCATCTCCACTAACTCACGCGACACAAAAATCGACTCCGAATGCATAACGTGATCTTTCAAGGTTTCTGCTTTTATCGGTCTGAACGTTCCCAAACCGACATGAAGTGTCACATAACCAAACTTAACATTCTTCTTTTTAAGCTTACTCAATACATCATCAGTAAAATGCAATCCGGCAGTAGGTGCAGCAACGGAACCATCGTTCACAGCATAAACAGTTTGGTATCTCGACTTATCCATTTCGACTGCATCCCTTTTCACATAAGGAGGTAATGGAACTTCTCCAGTTGCGCTCAATATTTCAGAAAATGTTAATTCTCCCGGCTGCCATTCAAAACTTATGACAATCTCATCTGAATCTTTTCTCTCCTTTTCAGCAACTAATTTGAAATCTTTTTTATTGTATTTAAAGATTTTTTCTAATGAACCGGATTTCCATTTCGCTGAATTTCCAATAAGACAAGTCCATTTACATGAGCCCTTCTGTAGAAAAACGTTTTGTATTTCCTTTTTGTCTCCATGGGGTTCAAGGCAGAAAATTTCAATCACTGCTCCCGATTCCTTTTTAAAGTGCAGTCTTGCCCGTATAACCTTCGTATCATTAAACAGCATTAATGAATCCCGGGGAATATACTCATCTATTTTATTAAATATTTTTTCTGTAATTTCCCCATTTTTAAAAAGCAACAATTTAGAACTATCCCTATACTTTAAAGGAAGTTGTGCAATTCTCTTTTTGGGAAGATTGTATGAATAATCTTTAGTTTTTATTTTTTGAGGATTGAAAAGCACCTTCTATACCTTAATGATTATGAACAAATTAATCATATAGAAAACAATTTTATATACAATTAGCAAACAGTATTTCGTAATTTTGAATTCCAAATAAGGTTATGACCAAATGATTTATTCCCGAAAATTGTTTCACAAAAAATATTTACTCTTGTAGTTAAATAATATTAATTGTAAATTTATGCTGTTAAATAGCAGTACACTGTGTTTTTGTCCGTTTTCGGACAGCGTTCATAAAAACGCCGTGCTTTTAAATTCACAAATTTACTGTAACAGCCTTTTAAAGTTGTCGATAGTAAAAATGATCGCTCAATCGCTGGAATGTGTATAGTGGTCCTGTGTTTTAAGAGCAATTTTTGCAGGAGTACATTTTTACCGGTCATCGGAAAAACAAAAAGAAAGGACTGTTGCATGGAAAAAGGCAAAGTCAAATGGTTTAATGGACCAAAAGGCTACGGCTTTATAACACGCGAAGAAGGTGACGATATTTTCGTTCACTTCAAGGCAATCAATTCTGATGGTTACAAGACTCTAAAAGAAGGTGATGAAGTCCAGTTTGAAATTGAAGAAGGTCCAAAAGGTCCACAAGCAGTTAACGTGTCTAAGGTTTAGAATCGATTTTACTCCACCCGCATTGTAAACATATAACGATGCGGGTATTTTTATGTCCGTTTGAAAATTTAAATTTCTCTTCTCAAATTTTTATCCCACCGCTAAAAAAAATTTAAGAGTTTAACTAAAGGACTTTCATTTTAATAAATTACCTTATATTATTATGGTATGTCAAAAACAAGCTCCTTTTTCTTTATTCCCAGGGAAGGAACAGATTCCTCAGACCTGTTTAAGCGTGTGAGAATAATGCCCCTGTATCCTTTCCCTCACTTTAAAGATTTGAATCACAAGATAACGTCTCACGTAAATCGTTTTTTCGTTCATCTTGATTTCGATGCATTCTATGCACAGGTTGAACAGCGTGACAACCCAAAGTTCCGTGGAAAGCCAGTCTCTGTGGGCGGGCTCGGTGGAAACAGGGGAATAGTAATGACTGCTTCCTACGAAGCAAGGCGGTGTGGTGTTGACACCGGCACAAGTGTTCTCGAAGCCAGAAAACTCTGCCCTGACCTTATCTCGCTTCCATGCTATGGTCCAAAGTATGAAGTCATAATGGAGAACATTCAAAAAACACTCAGAACTTTTGTCCCAAAAGAGTGCATAGAACAGTACAGTATAGATGAATGCTTTATCGACATTACACCTGTTGTGAAGAATTTCAAAGAAGCAAGAAGGATTGCAGTCAGGATAAAAGAAAAAATCGGGGGTGTTGAAAATCTCACGACTTCGCTCGGCGTCTCCTACAACAAGACATACTCTAAAATAGCAACAAAATTCGATAAACCGGATGGACTTACTGTCATTACCGAGAATGACAAAAATAAGATATACTGTCTCCATGTAAAAAAAATGTGGGGTATAGGAACAAGAATAGCGAAAAGATTAGGTGTAATGAATATTATAACTATAGGCGACCTAGCCAATTCCTCTATCGAAGCAATGAAGAAGGAGTTCGGAGTAAACGGTGTTGTCTTTCGAAAGCTTGCACGGGGAGAGGATACATCAGAGATATTCAGGAAGACTTCCCACGAAAAATGCCTGAACCATCATCACACACTTTTGGAGAACATTTATAAACCAGAAGACATCACAGGTGAGATAAGAAGAATTGGTGAGTACATCTGCCGGAAACTACGTTCCAAAGAACTCGTTGCAGGATATCTGTACCTCACGATAAGATTCGAGGATCTTAGATATGCGGGCAATGAAATACGGCTGAAGAGACATACACACGATGACAGGGAAATCCTTGAGGCAGCTGTGCAGCTTTACAAACGATTCCCTCACCCCAATAAGCACTACAAAGCAAGAATGTTTGGAATGTCGGTCTTCGACCTTCACCCGGACCCCAAAAGAAAAAACCTCGAACTTTTCGAAAAGAAGATTTTTGTCCCGTATTATACGCTCGATAAATTAAAATATAAATATGGAGAAGGAATTATAAGGGTTGGGATAAAGAACTAAGTTTACAATGTGTTTCTATCACCAACAAAGCTTGTTAGTGAAGTGACACATCGCCTTCGTAGCTTAGCTCTTCCTCTTCTTCTTCATCCTGTGACCTCTTTGCACGCTCATTAAAGTAATCATATATTATGTAGATTATTCCTCCAATGTATGCTACAAGAATCAGAATTGTGAACAGCAGGCTTATGTAATCGACAAAATCTGTGTTTTTTAAATAATCGATTATTGTTTCTTTGCCATCACCCATGATGATTATTTATTAAAGTTCTAAGTGGTTATTTAATATATATAATATACTAAAATTTTTATAAATAAAGACAATAATATTTTTTATACAAAAATTGATACAAGTTCTTGCAACATTTGAGTTTAAGTATGCATCCATTTCAAAATTGTTTCGGATTGCTTTATAATTTTAAAAATAATATGTTATTTTTAATTTATGAAAGATTCAAACTACAGAGTTGGATATGGTTTTGATGTCCATAAATTTTCAAAAGACAGAAAATTAATTCTTGGGGGCGTTGAGATACCCTACGAAATGGGGCTTTTAGGACATTCGGATGCTGATGTTCTACTGCATTCAATTTGTGATGCTATACTTGGTGCGGCAGGTTTCAAAGACATTGGATACCATTTCCCGAATACTGAGGCAAAATATAAGAATATTTCAAGCCTGATTTTGCTTAAAGAATCTTATAATCTGATATCCGGCAGGAAATGGAAAGTGGGCAACGTAGACAGCATGATCACTCTCGAAGAACCAAAGATTTCTGATCATGTAAACAAAATGAAAGAAAACATTACTAAAATTTTGAAGACTGATAACGTATCTATAAAAGCAACAACTTCCGAAGGACTTGGATTCGTAGGAAATAAGAAGGGCTGCACCTCTACTTCGGTTGTTTTGCTTTTTAAGTAATACTATCTTTATATTTTTATCCTTATTATAATTAAAAACAATCGCAACTATTGGAGCTTTTACAGGAAATAGACACAGCCGTATTTTATTTTATTAATAACAGTCTTTCTAATCCTGTTACCGATTCTTTTATGGCTTTCATCACGAACAGTAAAAACTGGATAATTCTCTATGTTATCGTATGGTTTTACCTTGTAATCAAAGGTGGAAAGAAAGGAATCGTAGTTGGGATTCTAATTCTTATTTGTATACTTATTAGTGACCAGTTGAGCAGCAACCTGATTAAGAACTATTTTCAAAGAGTTAGACCATGCAACACGCTTCCGCATGTTCATTTGTTAGTTGGGTGTATAAATTCTTATTCGTTTCCATCATCGCACGCCGTGAATAATTTTGCTGCAGCTACTTTTTTTACCTATTTTTATCCGGGTTATAAATACGTTTTGTTCATAGGAGCTTTCCTAATTGCAATCTCAAGAGTGTTCTGCGGTGTACATTATCCATCCGACATGCTTGTGGGAATTTTAATAGGAATTATTGTGGGGTTGTTTATTATTTACCTGTGGAAATTTATTAACAACAAGTTTAACATTCTTAAAGAAACATAATCATAATTTGTCGCTGATAAAAAAGATTACCGGGTCGAATAAATTCCGCATCTTTGCAACCTGCTTTTTGTCGGGTGTCTGCTTTGGACTTTCCTTTCCCCCGATAAACTTTTACTTACTAATATTCGCAGGTTTCGCGATCCTGCTTCATATAATATCAAAATGTGTAAATTACAAACAGCTTATCTTAAGAAGTTACTTAACATTCTTCGTTTTCGAGTTGATAGCTGTGTCATGGATAGGTTTATCCGGGTTAGGAGAATTTGCCGACAGTTTTCTAATATTTGGAGGGTTATTCACAATCTTATTCCACACTTGCTTTTTTCTAATCCCCATTACGGTTTTTTATTTTGTATCGCGCTATTTAAGATCAAAGAAATTCCCAAACATAAATTTATTATTTTTCCCGATCATATGGACTGGATTTGAGTATCTCTCTTCTTTAGGTGAAATAAGTTTTCCCTGGCTGATAGCAGGAAATGCTTTCACAACAAATCTTGAAAAGATACAATATATAGAATATACCGGTGTTTATGGAATCTCCTTTTGGGTCTGTGTAATAAGTGTGTTACTCTTTTACTTCTTTAAAAATTTCAGGGAAAGCTGCAGTATACAGGGATGCGGATTCAGGTCGAGAAAAAATATCTTAACGTATGCGGCAATTTTGATTCTTTTTCTACTTCCTAATTTTTTCACATTAATAACGAGCCGTACACAAAATTTTTCAGATTTAAAAACAAATGAACGTATCAGTGTTGGCGTTATACAACCGAACATTAACCCATGGAAGAAGTGGGGAGCCAAACAAATGGAACTTACTAATGATTACGCCGATATGATACGCTCGTTGGCTCAAGATAATCCAAGCCTTGATCTAATAGTGCTTCCCGAAACAGCTGTACCGTATTATCTTCTCTACGATTATAACGAAAACAAGTACCTTGTATTTAAAAACCTCTGCGACAGTATTAATATACCTGTACTTATCGGTACTCCGGATATGATCCTTTACGGGGATTCGATAAAAGTCCCAGCCGATGCAAAACAATTCAAAGGAAGCGGACAAAATTATGATACATTCAACTCCGCCGTATTATTGAAAAAAAAAGATGACAAAAAAAGTTTTCAAAAATACGCAAAGATTAAACTTGTAGCTGGTAGTGAACGAATGCCCTATCAGCAGCATCTTACTTTTTTGTCTGACATTGTGAAATGGGGAGTGGGTATCAGTGCTTTTCAAACAGGAAGAGATACTACAATATTTACGCTTGACAACAAATATAAATTTAACACCGCAATTTGCTACGAATCTATATATCCCGGTTTTTTTTCATCTTTCATTAATAAAGGAGCAGAATTTTCTGTAATCATTACAAACGACGGGTGGTGGGGAAAGTTGTTTGGTACTTATCAGCACAACCAATATGCCGTCCTGAGAGCAATCGAAAACAGGAGGTGGATAGTTAGATGTGCAAATACAGGAATCTCCTGCATAATAGACCCTTATGGAAACATGTATAATAAAACTGAAATTAATGAGAGGGCTTCCTTCGTAAGTGAAATAGGTATTAGAAGAGAGAAGACTTTTTATTCAGTTCATGGAGATGTTTTTGCAAAAGGCAGCATGTACATAGGGCTAATAATATTTATAGCATCGTTGGGGTTTAAAATTAAAAAAAGGCAGGTCTGTGAAAAAATCTAAGACTGTTTAATCAGACGATCAAACTACTCAAAATCATCCAGGGAATTGTAAACGCTTTTTTGTTACTCTTTCCATTTTTGCTGTCAGAGTGCTCATCATCTTTTTTCCCATTCTTCTCGTTTTCACTCTCATTGTCGCTTAAAAAGTTCTCGCTTTTATCAGAACTTACTTCATCATTATCTTGGGCATATACTTTCTGATCATCCTGAATAAATATGTCATCGAAGTTTTTGGGGTCTTCAACAATTTCATTCTTTGTGATTTCTTCAACTTTATTAGAATCCTCTTCGACTATATCATCATGAAGCTCTTTTACGTCTTCTTTAATTTTAAATTCTAAAGGTGAATCTATAGTATCTTCAGTCCCGGCTTGGGTGAATACTGTACTTTCGGAAATAGGTTCAGCAGCCGATTCTTCCAAATTGATTTTTATTTTTGTCAGATTCTCTATATCCTGATTTATCACTGACTCGTTACTCTCTTTCTTACTATCCTCCATGAGCTTATCAAAAATCGACAATTCAAGATTTGTTATATTATCTATGATCTTTTTTCTTTCGTCAAGTATTTTGTTAATATCTTCTTCGATGTTTTCACTGGTGAAGATACCACTCCTAATCGATTCCACTTCGCCTTCCTCATAATCCCCTACTGATACGTTTAGCTCTTCTTCGGATTTACTTTCATCACTTTCTTTAAGTATTTCTTCCTCTGTTTTCTCTTCTTTTTCCGTTGATATGATTTCTTCGTTTATAACTTTTTGAGTTTCTTCTTTTCTTTCAAACTTTTCATTTACTGTTTTTTCATCTTCTTGTGACTTTTTAAACTCATCAATACTTATATCCTGTATCTTTTTTAATATTCTTTGCCGTTCCTCAATCATTCCTTCAATTTCATCTTCGTCAGATTTATCTTTCCCTGAGACCTCTTGTTTTTCAATAGCTTCTTGTGGTTCTTCTCTTTTTTCGGGGGGAGTCGGCTCCTCAAGTTCTGGTTTATCTAAATTGAGTTCGACGATTTTACTTAATGTTTTATTCCGTTCTTCAAATATTTTTTCTATTTCTTCTTTTACGTCTTCAACATCTGTAGAGATTATTTTATCCAATTCCCTGAGGGCGGAAGTTTCTTCTTCCTTTTCATGTTCAATCTTTTCATCACCAGATTTTTCTTCATCTGTAAACTCACCTGATATTTCCTTCCTCAGTATGGAAGTTTCCTCTTCCTTTCTAAAATCTGATAGTTCAAGCTCACGTTTGGCAATTTCATCTATTATCTTATCCCTTTCATCCGTTACCACTTCTTCATAATTCTCCTTTGAGAGTACATCTTCTTCGCTATCAACGTCTATCTTTTCCGATTTCTCCTGAACACTTATTTCTTCAGCATCATCTTCCATATTAATTTCCGTGCTGTTATCATCTTTAGTTTCTACTTTATATTCATCTGTTTCAAGTGTTTCTTCTTCTTTTTCCTTTATGTTAATATGCTCTAATAAGAAACTCTTCATTTCCATTTCAACGTCAAAGCTTTTTTCCTCAACATCCTTTTCCTGAGTAATCTCCTGCTCAATATTTAAGCCCTGACTCTCTTCCTCCTCAATTACATCGGAATGTTCCTGATTTAGAACTGATTCGTCACTTTCTTTTGCATTCTCCTCCATCTGCTTATCACTGACCGACAATTCAAGATGTTTAATATTATCCATGATCTTTTTTCTTTCATCCAGTATTTTGTCAATATCTTCATCAATATTTTTACTGCTGAAAATACCACTCTTAATCGATTCTATTTCGCCCTCATCATTGTCCTCTAATGATACACTCAACTCATTTTTAGATTTACTATCATCACTTTTGCTGAGAGTTTCATCCTCTTTTGTCACTGATTTAATTTCTTCATCAATATCTTTTTGAGCTTCTTCTTTTAACTCCAGCT
This sequence comes from uncultured Ignavibacteriaceae bacterium, assembly GCA_964472195.1. Lineage (GTDB taxonomy): Bacteria > Bacteroidota > Ignavibacteria > Tepidaquicellales > Tepidaquicellaceae > BS750m-G4. Next base: position 9,717 of record CAYYJH010000004.1, read on the forward strand.
TTTCCTTTACAACCTCTTCTGCATCTTCTCCCTTTTCCTGAGTAATTTTTTGTTCAATGTTAAAGTTCTCACTCTCTGTTTTTTCAAATGTATCGACCTCTTCTTTTTCTTCTTTTACCTCTTCTTCTATTACTTCACTAAGTTCTTTTTCTTCCTGTACCTTTTCTTCTTCAATTTCCTCAACATGCTTCTTATCTTCATGTGTCATCTCTTCCTTAACTCTTATGTCTTTACTCTCAGCTTTCTCAATTACCCCTGTGTGTTCGTCTTGGTTTAATGCTTCCTCCTCCTTTTCAATTATTGGTTCAAGATAATCTTCTAATAGCTCTTCTTCGTCTTGAACATTTTCGGCTTCTATTATATCATACTCTTCAAAATCCTGGGGTAAATCAATATCAATTTTTTGTGAGATTTCAATTTCGTTAAGAACTTTTCCGTCAAGAGTTCTTAGATTTACTTTCGAAAGGTTATTGAAATAATAATTGACTTCATCAGCAAGTTTTTTTACAGGGGAGAACGCTACTACTTTTTCTTTAACTCCTTCCGGGTTCAGTTTTATCTTGACTAAAAATTTCCCGAACTCACTTATGTTCACATTTTTATTCTTTCTGAAACACTCGATGAGCACATCAAAGATATCGTCAAAATAATTCAGAACCTCTACCTCGCTCAGATCGAATTCCCCGGCAACTATTTTTAAAATATCTTCTTTTTTCATTTTTCGATGTTTAGTCTGTTTTCTATACTATACGCAGGTACGAATACCAGCTTGTCTTTTGGGGGAAGCAAGACTTCCGCTTTCACTTTAAAATCTATCATCGTTTTCATTTTTCTGTGTTCAACATTAAATTCCCCGAACTCCTCAATTTCAAAACTCTTATCTTCAACTATAGATTTTTTAATCAACTCAAATATTCTATTAAATACTTTTGTACTTGTTTCCCTGTCGAAAGAAACTCTACTGTTTATTTTTCTCATTAAACTTTTCTTATTCATCCCTTAAAAAATATGAATAATTCTTTGGATTAAATCTTCAAGATAAATCTTATCTAAATTACCGAACGCAGAATACCTATCACTATCGACATCGAGCGCTCCAATCACAGAACCATTTTTAATTATCGGTATTACAATCTCAGACCTTGCCTCCGGGTCGCAGAAGATGTGCCCGGGAAACTCATTTACATCTTCGACAACTATTGTTTGTTTTCTTTCTATCGCACTTCCGCAAACACCCTTTCCAACGCTAATACGGGTGCATGCCGTTTTACCCTGAAATGGTCCCAGAACAAGTTCACCGTTCCTCTTATCGACAAAATAAAAACCAACCCAGGAGTATTCCTCGAATGAGTTCTTAAGAACTGAGGTTATGTTAGAAACATTGGCAATGAAATTATCCTCATCTTCAACAAGCGATTCGATTCGCGGAATCAAAGATTCAAATTTTTCTTCCTTTGTTTCAACGCTTTCTGTAATAATTGAGATTGACACGAGAATGATTTTTCTGAAATGAAATTTATTACACTAAAATATAAAACTTAAATGAAAATCACAACCATCTCTTTAATAAAAAATGAGATTTTTTTTGTGCGTTAAAAATAATATAGTATAATGCCTAACTTCTTAATTCACTATGAAAGAAGACTTTACGAAAAAATAACATGATAAATCAGTACATCAACTATATATTCTTATAAATTAACTCAAGTTTTTTGACTCTCTGGAAAAAATAATTTTAGAAACTAAACCTTAAATTTAAAATCATCCGTACGGCATCTTGGGTTCTTTACCGAGTAAACGTGCATACACAGCTAAAGCACCCCTGTGATGAGCTGTGTGGTCGGACAACGCTCCAATAACTGCATGTTTCGGTATTCCTCCCATTATTGGACCCTCGGGAAGAGGTGTGTTCAACTCTTCGTCATCAGATTTTTCTAAAACAGCTTTTGCTTCGTTCATTGCTTTTTCATAAATCTTCTTTGCTTCATCTAATGATTTTGTGTTTTTGGTTTCGTTTTCCAACTTTTCAAAGTTCATATCAAAACCGTTTGAAACAAAAGCACCATCTATAAACCAACTGATTGTTTGCGCCGCATGGGCAACCTGCTGGGAAACCGTGAACATGCCTTCTTTCGGTGCAAAACCCGAATCTTCCTCCGACAAACATTCAATGGTGTTTTTGAAAAAACCATAAGAAGATTCCAGTTCCTTAATTAAATTATCTTTGATCATAATTC
>CAYYJH010000004.1:12053-58032 GCA_964472195.1 uncultured Ignavibacteriaceae bacterium
TTTCAAATCAACATAGATAAGTTAATCCCTTACTAATAAAATTTAAACTCACAAATTTAACATAAAAGCTTGAAATCTATTTTTTTGGTTTGGTTCACAAAGTCCTTACCTGTCTGCAACAGCATGCTATTGCAGATTAGTTTTTTTGGGGCTAAAGCCTTGTGGGATTGGGTATTATTTATTCTCCGCCATAAATGTCGGAGCTAATGATATTATAAAACACGATTAAATAGGGGCTGTATCAAAAGTCAATTTCACCTATAAAAAGTCTTGAGTTTAAATCAATTTTAAACTCATTAACGCCAATTTCCTTACTTTTGATACAGCCCCAAGAATTATCTGCTAAACTTGGGCTTTAGCCCTTTGATAAAGTGACGATTATTAATCTGAATTAGCAAAAACTTTCGTAACCGGAGTTAGGGTAAAATTTAATTTCTAAATTACTCTATTTTTCTTCGGTTAACTTATCCTTTATAAAACTTATCTTTAAGTAGCAAATGAATATTAAGCCTGATAATAAAATAATATTTACTCTTGCTATTCCCGCGGTCCTCCAAACCCTCGTGAGGTCATCATTTCCATTAATAGATGCATTCTGGGTTGGAAAGATGGGAAGCATTCAGCTTGCTGCCCTTACTGTGGCAAATTTCATGGTTTGGGGAACTTATGCAATGGGCGAAATGGTCTCAACAGGTACCAATTCTCTGGTTGCCCAATCGGTCGGAGCAAAGAACCAATTCCTTTCTAAAAGAATTTCATCCTTAAATATTACAAACACTTTTTTCTATTCCTTAATATTAGGAATGGCAATGATACCACTGCTTCCGTTTTTTTATTTGCTAATTAATTTAACACCTGCACAATCGGAACTTGCCGGCGAATATCTTGTGCCATTTCTTATCGGACTTCCCTGTTTAACATTACTATCTACTGTCAGCTCCATATTCCGAGGATATGGCGACACACGTACTCCCTTCTATCTTTTGTTGGTGGCAGTTGTATTAAACATATTTCTAACCCCAATTCTCATCTTTGGGATTGACGGAATTTTTGTTCTTGGACTCCGGGGAGCAGCTCTGGCAACACTCATTTCATATTTTGTATCCTTTCTTATCGGATATGCCGTTCTTAAAAAAAGAGAATTAATAAATAACGTTTTCAAATACAAAATTGACAAGTCAGTTATTTGGGAAACTCTCAAAATAGGTACTCCGATTTCCCTGAATGGGGTTGGTTTCTCATTAATTTATTTATTCGTTGCAAGGTTCGTCGCTGAATATGGCACTGTTGGTCTTGCAGCACTTGGTATAGGACATCGGGCTGAATCAATTCCTTATCAGATTTGTATTGGATTCTCTCTTGCGGCAACAATTCTTGTCGGACAGTACATGGGTGCAGAAAAACCGGAAAAGGCAGAAAAGTTTGCATGGAAAATTTTAGGTGTGGGTTCAACCATTATGATTGTATACGGAGTCTTGCTGTATTTCTTCAGTGCCGATATTGCTGGTATATTTACAACTGATATTAACGTAATAGATGCTGCCTCAACATATAACAAAATTGCAGCAGTGGTTTTGGTGTTCTCGGCTGCAGAAGTAATTCTTGGGGGAGCTTTTTCAGGAGCGGGAAATACTGTACCACCGACAGTTATAGGTCTGCCGTTTAATTTTTTAAGGATACCACTGTGCGTCTTGCTCATTCCGTTTTACGGACTTACAGGAGTTTGGCTGGCAATATGTTTTACCGTAGTTTTAAAAGGAATAATAATTACCGTGTGGTTTAAAAGAGGTAAGTGGAAACTGAAAAAACTGAAGATAATCGAGAAGAAATCGAATATACTTGAGTTAACCGGTATAGAGTGATTAACAGGTAACTGCTGGGATTGTTTGACTTTCAAAATAATTATTCCCAAAACAAAAGAATGAAATAAAAAAGTCCGCCTTGAGCGGACTAAACATTTAAACTTACCTTGTAAAATAAAACCAAAGAATATTTATGTTTAATATTCCATATCAGGATCCACTTCACTTTTTATTTTAAGCATAACTTGTTCGTTTTCGGGATCATTTGTAAAAACCAGAAGTGTTTTTTCTTGATTACCCTGCCGCCCTTGCGTGTTGAATGTTACTTTGACTTCACCTTTTTCGTCTTTTCCATATTCGGTTTTATCTCCGACTGTTGCTCCAGTGCAACCGCACGAAGTTTGGATCTTTTCAATCTTCAGTGGGGCGTTTCCCTTGTTTACAAATTCAAAGTTGTACTGAAGCTGAGGACCTTGAGGTACTTTACCGAAATCATGAAAATCTTCTTTAAAAACAATTTTTGGTGCTTTCATAGTTGCTGTAATCTTCGAGTTTGTAAACACTACGAAGAGAACGGAAAATATTACACTTAATCCTAAAATAAAAAAAATGATCTTAGCACTTTTTTTTTGAATGAAACTACTCATAAAATAATTCTCCTTTAATTAATATTATTATGTTATTTCTTGTTTTCTTTCTGAAAAAAAATATATTATTATTACGGGAATAAGTAAAAGCACATCCTGAATAATTCTCGTCAGAATATCGTTGTTTGAAGATGATGTATCAAGAGAAAAACAACCACAGTTAATATCCAGGCTCCTTGCATAAGCTTGAATCAGAGCAATCAAAAAAACAAATAACAACCCAATAAATATAGCCGAGTTCCCCTTTTTATAAACACCAAAAATCAAAAGAACACCCGCTAGAAATTGTACATAAGGAAGCACTATTGCGAGTATGTTTACTAAAAACAGGGGAAGAATATCATAATTATAAATTATCTTTGCGAATTCATCCGGTGAAAAAAGCTTCCCAATAGATGAGTAAATAAAAACTCCTCCTACTATCAATCTAAATGCAATTTGTAAATATTTGTTCGATAAAAAGTCTTTCATATAGTATTAATCTTTGTTTGTCGGATACCCTGCATTTTCCCACTCTTTAAACCCACCCAAATAAATGTTTACGCTGTTGAATCCAAGCTTTGCGATTTCATAAGCAAGGTCTATACTAATATCACATGACCCGCCATCGCAATAACACACGATTATTCCATTCTTATTATACTTTTTCATTATGTCTATTTTTTCTTCTTTCGGCTTATTAGCAAATTTAGTATAAGGAAGATTAATAGCATTTTTTATATGACCTAAATTAAATTCCTCTGCTGTTCTGCCATCGATAAAGAGTGCATTCCTGTCAAATAATATCTTTGCAAAATCCAGCTTAATGTTTTGGGGTTTTATAAAGCCTTCTTTTGTCCTTTCCGGATTTCTTTTTGTATGCATTGGCAAAGATTTTGAGGTGGTATCAGTGGGATTATTCAAAAACTCTTCCATACGTTTATCACTGGTTTTCTCCGAGTAACGGCTTTCATCCATAAACAATGGTATGCCGGAAGGATTAACAAGATTGACAAATAATCCCAAAAGAATACTTATCAAGATTACTATGCCTATTTCCTTAAGTATTGATCTTTTGTTTTCCATTACTGTTCGTGCTTTTATTGATGGTTATGAAGTTACAAAATCTTTTTCAATAATATAAGAAAAAAATTCGTTAATATGTCTGGAAACTGTTAATCGTAATTAAAGTCGAATTATATGAGGTTACCATTAAATTGTAATAAAGAATTACGTTATCATAACCGGTCTTGAATTCCAAATCTGTAAGTTTCCTTCCTTTTATATCATCTAAGAATTTGTCTGCATGACTGATAAAATCTTTAACTGTCTTCGAAAAATAATCTTCAAAGCTGTATTTCATATATTTTGTAATGTCTGAATATTCAGCAGTAATGACTTTATCATACTCAACTTTGAATGTTTTCTCAAATTCACTCAACTCCTCTACCAAAGGTGTAACATCTGAACTTTTGTTTATATCTTTAAACATTACTTGAAATGACTCTGCTTTATCCGAGGTTTTTTCAAGGGCGTTCTGTATTATTACAATTACTTTCTCATCAGGATCCGAATAATCATCCGGGTTTCTAATTACTATTTCAGGTTTATATTCATTAAGTGTTTCAGTATATACGTCGAGTAAAAATTCATACTCTTCATACTTTTGTTTTATTTCTTTATCATACTGTACTGCTTTAGATAAATCATTTTTGTAATCACTATTTTTATAATAATTGACAACTTTTTTTGCTGTCTTCATGTAATCTTCAACCACTGGTATAAGCCTGTTGAAACTCTTTTCTAAATCGCGTTTCATATAAGAGTTTTCAGCCTCTAATTTGCTCAATTCTCCATCATCATAAAAAGATCTCTTATAATTTTTGATGGTCGACTCTAGAACACTTAATTGTATTTCAGGTCCGATCATTAATATAAAAGAATTTTTATTCACATTTTTCGGATCAGGAACATCATTTAAATATCCTTTTTGTATATTATCAACTGAAGAAGATAAGTTGCGGGATATTTCTAAATATTTATTATAGAAAATAATATCCTGCAAAGATGTGGTTTCAGTACTTTTTTCATTTACCGATTCTTCTTTTTCTGTATCCTCTTTCAACTCCGAGAACTTCTTTTCTAAATAAGAACATGACAGCAGAACCAATGCTAATACAAAAATCGATGTAAAAAATTTTATGTTATTCATGATATTTAAGATATCAGTTTCTATTATTTATTATTTTTCAAAAAGTGTTTGTTCTCCCGGTTTTTTCCTTTTATTGATTCCCAAAAGCTTATACGCCAGCCTTGTAGCCTCTCTTCCTTTCGGGGTACGCTTAATAAAACCTTCAATAAGAAGAAAAGGTTCATAGACGTCTTCAACAGTTCCCGTATCTTCGCTTATAGAGGCAGCTATCGTTGACAAACCCACCGGTCCTCCGCCATGTTTTACAATTATTGTTTCTAATATTTTTTTGTCAATTTTATCAAGACCATACTCATCTACTCCCAGTGATTCAAGTGCGTAATCAGAAATCTTCTTGTCAATCATTCCATCGCCCTTTACAATTGCAAAATCCCTGGTTCTTCTTAAAAGCCTGTTTACAATTCTGGGTGTTGCCCTGCTCCTTTTTGCTATTTCTTCGGCACCATCATCAGATATTTTTATTTTCATTAACCTTGCTGAGCGTTTTACGATATCAATAAGATTACCTGTGTTGTAATAATCAAGATGGCTGGTAATCCCAAACCTCCCAAGCAATGGAGATGACAGCAAACCCTGCCTTGTCGTTGCTCCTATCAAAGTAAACTTTTCCAGTTTAATGGGGATACTGCGTGCGGCAGGACCCTGGTCTATCATTATATCAAGTTTATATTCTTCCATTGCGGAATAGAGAAACTCTTCAACTACTTTTGGTATCCTGTGGATCTCATCGATAAAAAGAATCTGGTTTTTTCTTAATTTAGTAAGCATTCCTGCAAGGTCACCGGGTTTTTCAATAATAGGACCTGATGTACTGATAATATCTGTTTTAAGCTCATTAGCAACAATATTTGCCAGAGTTGTTTTTCCAAGACCGGGAGGTCCTGTAAATAAAACATGATCCAAAGATTCCTTAAGCCTTTTCGAGCTTTCTATGAAAACCTGCAGATTCTCCTTCACCTTCTCCTGTCCAACAAATTCCCTGAAGTTCCTGGGTCTTATCAAAGTTGTAAAATCTTTCTCGTCTTCAGGAATCAAATCGGGGGAACTTATTCCTTTCCTGTTTTTCATCGATGTTTTAGCTTTGTTGTACTTTTTGGAATAAACTTTTGATAAAAATAATGTTAATTTTGAACACAAACAATTTTAATTCAGTTCTTGATTTAGATTTTTTTTTGCAAAAAAAGTTTTAGCGCTCATCAAATTAACAAAATTCAAATCGAACAATAAAATGACCAATACTCAATCATATAATGAACCTGGTTCATCAATCATAAAAGAAGTAGAATTCATAGTAATCCAAAGAAAAGTCAGGATTATCGGGATTGCTATTTTACTTGGTATAATCATGGTTTATATATTCGCATTGTTTGTTCCGGAAGATAATATAAATCCGGAGATAAATATTCTGAATCTCCTCTCATTAATATTTTGCTTTGCGTTATGTTTCTCTTCTTTTTATGTCAAAAGGTTCTTTTTAAAAGCAATTAGCAGTAATAATTTTACAAACAAATATTTTACTGCTTATATAATAACTTTCGCAATGTGTGATGTTGGTGGTTTGGTTTGTATCATTATTAATCTTGTTCTAAATCAGAATATCGTATACGCAACAACCGGTTTGATTATTTCAGTTTTTTGTCTTTTGATAAACTTCCCGCGAAAAGATGACATGAGGAGTTTAAATACAAGATAGTACTTGTCACAGCTCGTTGTCCAGTAATACTCTCATTAACAGATTAAGAGAGAACCCATCTTTAATCTCACCCGTTTTTATCATCTTTTTAATTTCATCTTTAGTAAACCATTTTGTTTCAAGAATTTCATTAGTATCTGTATGGCTGTAATTTTGCTTTACATTTTTTACGTGGTAACCATGAAAAAATTGGTTGCCAGAGCCTATAGATGGATAAAAATTACCAATATAATAAAGAGATTCCAGTTTGACTTCGCATCCAGCTTCTTCTTTCAGTTCCTGGATAATGCAATCGGAGGGGTGCTGGTTTTCTGGAATTGTTCCTGCTGGCACTTCCCATCCAGTAAAATCACTGATGTATCTGTAGTTCTTTACAAGTATAATTTCACCTTTGCTATTTTCGGCAACCACGCCAACACCGCCATGATGATAATTTATTGCTTCATAATCAATCATGTTTCCATCAGGTAATAAAACTTTATCGCAATTATAATCCATCCAATTTCCTTTAACTTTTGTTGTTCTCTCGAGTACATTCCAGTGCTTCTTTGTTTCTTTTTCTTCTTTCATGTTTTTAAATTAGCAAATTCAGGATTAAAAATTATTATCCCGAATTAAACGCTCGATTTAGCAAGGATTAATTTACATCACTCAATAAAATTACACCGGTTGCAATTACTTCATAAACTTTTTGAGGACCCATGATACTCATATTATCCTCTGAAGTGATACCATGGTCTTTGGAATCATCTTTGTAATGCTCTGCTTCTTCTTCTGAAATTTCTTTAATTTCAAAAGTACCCTGCACTTTTGCGTTCTTACCTGAACAATCCTTTGGCATAAAGAAGCTGTGATTCGTTTTAACTCTAATAGAATTATTTCCATCAGAAAGCATAACCCAGCATCCCGAAGACTGACAAACATCGGAGATATTTCCGGTAACAACTATCTCCTTTTTGTTGAACTCATCCGAACCACCGATAAGCTGCTCGAACGTTAACACTTCAAAATCCTGGTTTATCTCTGCTCCAAATAGTACTCCTTCTTCAACTTCTGTTCCATTTACTTCACCTGTTTGTGAGTGTTCTTCCTTCTGATCATCCTTATTAGCATCTCCACATTGCGAATATGTATAAGCTGATAGAAAGAAAGAAAATAATAGTAAGAAAAAAATTCTACTGCATGATTTTATCATGATGATATCTCCTTTGTGTTTTAATTAATGTTGTAATGTTTGTTTTATTAAATTAAACCTAAATTACTTCATTTGTCTTTGCAATAAATAAATGTGGTAAATTCGAAATGAATATTTTCTCAGTTCAATTTTAAAATTCAAACAGTTAATTTATATAGTTTAATCATTTAATAAAATAGAATAAAATATCTTTGCAAAAACAAGCAATAAAACAATGGAAGAAAACAAAGCATCAAAACACATAGTACTCAGCAATGATAGCTTAAGCAAATACCGTATCGAAGCACTTACTGACGGAGTTTTTGCAATAGTAATGACATTGATGATATTGGGATTACAGTTTCCTGAAGATATACCCGAACAGTTATTCTCAACTAATATCAAAAATCACTTGCTCTTATTACTTCCAAAGCTTGAAAATTATGCTATTAGTTTTATAGTGTTGGGCGTTTACTGGATAAGACATCAAGCACAGTTTAATGTTATAGAATATGCAAATAAAACTCTTCTTTGGATTAATATTGTTTTCCTGATGCTTGTTGCGTTAATACCGTTCACTACATCCTTCGTGATGGATTACCCTAACTTTCAACTCCCGGTAATTCTTTACACCTCAAATCTCTCATTGATCGGTTTATTACTGTATTTGCACTGGAAATATGCAACAAGCAATTTCAGGTTAATTGATAAGAGAGTAAGCATTGAATACATTAATAAAGGCTCAAGATTAACCTTAGCTGCTCCAATTATATTTCTCGTTTCAATTGGTGTTTCATTTATCAGCTTACGATTAAGTATTACTATAATGTATCTTGTACCAATAGTATACATAGTTTACAGAAATTATATCAAAGTAATAAAACCCAGGGTTAGAAGAAAAAGAAGTACAAAACATGAGAACACCCAAGAATAACAAAGAACAGGTATGAATACAATTAGGTTTGATTTTACTATTGCTTTTTTCTATTTTTACTCCTCATAAAATTAATGTTATATAATGCCATTAAGACACAAATCAGCACAAAAAAGAGCTCGACAAACAATTAAAAGAACTGAAAGAAATAAAAACAAAAAGGCTTTAATAAAAAGTTCTGTAAAGAGCGTGATGTCACAAAAAGATAAGAAATCTGCAGAACCTGAACTCAAGAAGACAATCTCGATAATAGATAAAGCCGCAACAAAGGGCGTCTTACATAAAAATAAAGCCGCTCGCACTAAATCTAAAATAAGCAAGCACGTAAACACCCTTAAATAGAAAAGTTTATCGTTTTAGCATTCACCAGATTTTAGATATAATACAAAAAAGCGATTCTTAAAAAATAAAGAATCGCTTTCATTTTACAACTCCAACAATTATTAAACATCGTAACCAGTTTATAATTTATCAACTCATATTATTTATAACACTTTTTTTCTAATCCCTGTAAGCAATTACATCGATCTCAACTTTCACATTCTTCGGTAACCTTGCAACTTCAACGGTGCTTCTGGCAGGCATAGATTTATCAAAGTATTGAGAGTATACTTCATTCATTTCGGTAAAATCGTTCATATTGCAAAGATAAACCGTAGTCTTCAAAACATTTTCTAGAGAAGAACCATTATCATCAAGCACATGCTTTAAATTCTCTATTACTGTCTTTGTTTGTTCTTTAATGTTATCGGATTTTATCGTGCCCGTTCTATCAAGAGCTATCTGTCCGGATGTAAAAATCAATTTTTCAAATCCTATCGCCTGCGAGTAGGGACCTATAGGTTCCGGTGCTTCTTTAGAATAAAGAATGTTTTTCATTTTATGTGTTTTGTGTTTTATATAAGAACCTTAACTGTCATCACATTTATCCATTATTCTTTCGAGATCATCACTTGTATAATATTCTATAATAATTTCCCCCGAATTTCTCGTCTTGTTTTTAATCCTTACCTTTGTTCCAAAATACTTCCTTAATTTATCTTCCATTGTTTTCATAAAGGGGTTTATCATCGTACTTAACCTTGTTATCTTATTCTTTTTTTGCTTAGTAAATCCTTTTGTTAAATCCTCGAGTTTTCTAACAGACAATTTCTCGGAAATGACTCTGCGCCACAATGCTATCTGTTCTTTTATATTCTCGACCCGAAGAAGCATTCTTGCATGGGCTTCGGTTATCTCATTCTTTCTCAAGGAAACTTTGATCTCCGAGGGAAGCCTTTGTAATCTTAAGTAATTCGCAACAGTACTTCTTCTTTTTGAGACCTTCCCTGCAATTTGTTCCTGTGTAAAATCATATTCATCGACCAATTTCTGGTAAGAATTCGAAAGCTCCATCGGATTCAAATCTTCCCGTTGAATGTTTTCTATTAAGGCAAGCTCAAGCATGCTTTCATTACTGCTTACATCATCTTTGTAAACGTAAGCCGGCACTTTTTCCATTCCAATTATTTTCGCAGCCCTTACTCTTCTTTCCCCTGTAATCAAATCAAAACTTTTATCATCATCGGATATTTTAACCGTGATTGGCTGGATGATACCTTTTTGCTTAATGGATTTGGATAACTCTTTTAATTTTTCTTCATTAAAATCCTCACGCGGTTGAAACGGATTTAAGTTAATACTGTTAATATCTATATCAAGAAAAATACTATCCTTTGGAATCTTCTGTTCGCCGGGAATAGAATCAACATCAACATTTTTCTCGTCAAATAATGCCGATAATCCTTTTCCAAGCCTTGCTTTTTTATCCATAAGAGAGATTAATTTTGTTTTCCATGTTCATTTCTTTGTATGAATTCATTACCAAGTTCTGTGTAATTTTGGGCTCCCATAGATTGGGGATCATAGATAATTATAGGTTTCCCAAAACTCGGTGCTTCCCCTATTTTTACGTTCCTCGCAATTTTTGTATTAAAAACTCTTTCGCCAAAAAATTTTCTTAGTTCCGATTCAATCTGGTTTGCCAGTTTCAATCTTGTGTCGAACATAGTCAGTAAATAACCTTCAATATTAAGAGATGGGTTATATGAATTCTTAACCCTCTTTATTGTATTTAGTAATTGTGAAAGACCTTCAAGAGCATAATATTCACACTGTACTGGAATTAGAACCGAATGAGCTGCCGTTAAAGCATTAACCGTTATCAAACCCAACGAAGGGGGGCAATCCAGGAATATATAATCATATTTTACATCTTCTGTTTCAACACCGTTTATCAACGCGTTAATTTTATCTTTCAATACTCTTTCTCTGGATTTAAATTCAATTAATTCCAGCTCCGCTGCAACGAGATTGATGTTTGAAGAAATAACATCCAAGTTTTCAATTTGTGTTTTCTTAAGACTCTCTTTGATGTTTCGGTCTAATATCATCACGTCATAGATTGTGTCACCGTCTTCTCTTGCTTCTATACCAATACCGGTTGTTGCATTTGCCTGAGGGTCAACATCTATCATCAATACTTTCTTGCCGATTGTAGCAATGCAGGATGAAAGATTTACTGCGGTTGTTGTTTTACCAACACCGCCCTTTTGATTCGCAATTGAAATAATTTTAGTCAATACTCTATTTCTACCAGTTTAATTATAACCAACTTTTTTCAACTCTACTGTTGAAAGATATTAATTAATAAAATAATGTACCTTTCAACTCTTTACAATTCCACAATATCTCCCGGACTCATAATATTACATTTAATCCCAATAGATTCTATTTTTTTCCTGAAATCTTCAGGATTAGCTTTTATCACATCAAACGTGTTATAATGTACGGGGGTAACTGTAGATGCATTAACAAACTCTGCTGCTTTCACAGCATCATCGATTCCCATTGTAAAATTATCACCAATTGGTAAAAACGCATAATCTATTTTATTCATTTCCCCAAGCAACTTCATATCATAAAACAAAGCTGTATCTCCAGCATGGTATACAGTCTTTCCATCCATACTAATTAATGCTCCGCCTGCTTCCCCGGTATAAGATCCATCGGGAGCGGATGAAGAGTGATGTGCAAGTGTAAGCTTCAGTCTGCCAAACGGAAAATCGTATCCACCACCAAGATTCATATGATGTACATTTATTCCGCTTTTACCTACGTGTTCTGCAAGCTCGAAGGTCGCAATCACAAGAGCATCGTTCTTTTTTGCAACCTCTATTGTATCACCGTAATGATCACTGTGTCCATGTGTTAGAATAATAAAATTGCACTTAACATCATTAGGTTTAATTTTACATAATGGATTATCTGTTATGAAAGGATCTATTACTACAGAGTTCCCTTCATTTTCTAATTGGATAAATGCATGTCCGTGATAGGTAATTTTCATATCTCATTGTTTTGTTTTTTACAATAATAAATTTAAATTACTACATTAATGATTTTATTTCAATTTGTTTATCTATGCATAAAAGAGAAAGAATCTTAACTTTTTAGTTTCTGAAAATAGATTTATATTTGAATGTACTTATTCTATCAAATTTAAATCATACCAAAATGACACAATTAAAAGAAGTCCTAAGAGCAAAAATAGAAGCTCACAGACCCAGAACAACGAAACTCTTAAAAGAGTCTGCCAGTGTTAAAGTTGGAGATGTTACCATCGGACAAGCAATCGGTGGAATGCGAGGTGTTAAATCCCTTGTAACAGATATATCATATCTTGATCCGGAAGAGGGTATAAGATTTAGGGGTTATACCATACCCGAAACATTAGAAAAACTTCCTGTTCCAAAAGGACAGGAAATGCCGTTAGTTGAAGGTTTCATCTATCTTCTATTAACAGGTGATATTCCAACGGAAGATCAAGTTACCGAGGTAGCTGAAGAATTCAAAGCCAGGAAGAAAATTCCACAATATGTTTTTGACGTATTAGATGCTCTTCCTACGGATAGCCATCCAATGGTAATGTTCTCTGCTGCAATAGTATCCATGCAAAAGGAATCAAAATTTGCGAAAATGTATAACGAAGGCTTGGGTAAGATGGAATATTGGGACCCGACCTATGAGGATTCACTCGATTTATTAGCGCGGCTTCCAGAGATAGCTGCCTATATTTACCGTAAAAAATATAAAAATGGTGATATCATCCCGTCAGATCCAAACCTGGATATGGGCGGAAACTTCGCTCACATGATGGGCATAGATAAACCATACGATGATGTTGCAAGATTATATTTCCTTCTTCACAGTGATCATGAGAGCGGTAACGTAAGTGCTCATACTGGTCATCTTGTTGCAAGTGCACTTTCAGATATTTATTATGCAATATCTGCAATGATCAACGGTTTAGCAGGTCCTTTGCACGGATTGGCAAACGAACAAGTGCTGCGTTGGATTCAAGGCGTTATGGATAAAATGGGTGGTAAAACACCTGATGAAGAGGAAATGAAAAAATTTGTATGGGATACTTTGAATTCAGGTCAGGTAATTCCCGGTTACGGTCATGCGGTTCTTCGTAAAACGGACCCAAGGTATACTGCTCAAATGGAATTTTGTTTAAAACATCTACCCGATGACCCGATATTTAAATATGTTAACACACTTTACAAAGTAGTTCCGCCAATTTTAGTAGAACAGGGGAAAGCTAAGAATCCATGGCCTAACGTTGATGCTCAATCGGGTGTTATTCAATGGTATTATGGTCTAACAGAATATGAATTCTATACAGTATTATTCGGAATTGGACGAGCCATTGGGGTAACTGCTAATATTATCTGGGATAGAGCTTTAGGTTATCCGATTGAAAGACCTAAATCGCTGACAACCGCCATGCTTGAAGATATAGTCAAGAAAAACTAATACTTAAATGGTTTGATACTATGAATTTTATTTAAGGGGGAGTCATCTCCCCCTTTTTTATTTAGACAAATATCTCATTAAACCAAAAAACAGAAAGGCTGGGACAAATCAGAATTGTAACTTCCAGTTTTTCATTTCATCATAAGCTTTATAATCTGTAAGGTCATAGTGAATGGGAGTAACGGAAATGTAATTTTCGTCTATCGCTTTTTGGTCGAATTCAATAGTTTTGTCTAATTTTTTCATACCGCCGGTAAGCCAGAAGTATCGGCGTTTTGCCGGATCAAGTCTCGATTCATAATTATCAGCCCAATAAGACTTACCCTGCATTGTAACCACCGCTCCTTTTATCTTCTCGCTTCTAACTGCCGGTACATTTACGTTAAGCAAAGTTCCTTTCGGTAATCCTTTTTTCAAAACAATCTTTGCAATCTTCGACGCAAATTTAGCTGCTACTGAAAAATCACTGTATGTGTAACTGGTTAATGATATTGCAATTGAGGGAATCCCAAGAATCGTGCCTTCGGTAGCCGCCGATACTGTTCCAGAATAAATAATATTAATCGCGGTATTAGAACCCTGGTTAATTCCGGAAATAAGCAGGTCAATTTTCTTATCTTTCAAGAGTGTCCTCACAGCAAGTTTAACCGAATCCGCAGGGGTGCCGTCTACAGCATAACCATAAAAATTTCTGTCTATTAGATTTTTTGTTACCCGAATAGGATCCGACATGGTTATTGCATGTCCAACTGCACTTTGCTGTGTGTTAGGAGCAACAACAAATACATCTGCAAACTTTCTTATTTCTTTCGTTAACACTTTTAATCCTTCAGCTTCAATTCCATCGTCGTTCGATATTAATACAGTAGGTTTCATTCAAAGTAATTTATCTGATTATATAAAAATCTATATGTGTAATTCTACTTTAAAATTATTCATATCTACATCTCATCCTTATTCTTAACTGAAACTAAAATCTCCCAAATCAAATCTAACAAATTTTGTAAGTTCTCTCCTGTAATGGAGGATATCATGATTTTATCAACATCAGTTTTTACGGTGTTCAATTTTTTTCTGATTTCAGAACCAACCGCATCAATTTTTGTAAAACAAATAATTCTCGGTTTATCCTGTAAATTTGCTTCGTAATTTTCAATCTCACTTAATAATATTTTGTATTCTTCTAAGACATCATCTGAAGATTCGGAAATTTTTGTCGAATCTATCAAAAACACTAACAACCTCGTTCTTTCTATGTGTCGAAGAAACTTTAAACCCAATCCTTTACCGGAGGAAGCACCTTTGATTATTCCAGGTATATCAGCTACGACAAAAGAATTGAAATCTTTATATTTAACAATCCCAAGATTTGGAACGAGTGTTGTAAATGGATAATCTGCAATTTTTGGTTTCGCCGCAGATATCTTAGATATAAGTGTAGACTTCCCAGCATTAGGAAATCCAACCAACCCCGCATCGGCAATCAGCTTAAGTTCAATAACAACTTCCATCTCTTCACCCGCTTTACCTTTCTCCGCATATCTTGGTGCCTGGTTCGTGGATGTTTTAAAATGTGTGTTTCCCTTTCCTCCTTTTCCACCTTTTAGAATTATGATTTCATCTCCATCTGTAAGTAACTCACCTAAGATTTTATCTGATGGTTTTTCTTTAATTATACTTCCAGTTGGGACTATGATGGTTTGATCTTTTCCACCCTTTCCGGTTTTATCACCTCCCTGTCCATGTGCTCCTCTTTTCGCTCTGTAATGTTTATTATATCTAAAATCAATTAATGTTGAGAGTTGAGAAGAAGCTCTGAAAATAACATCGCCGCCTTTACCGCCATCACCTCCATTGGGACCGCCCTTAGGTATAAATTTCTCTCTTCTAAAGCTAACACATCCATTCCCACCGTCTCCCGATTTAATATATATTTTCGCATAATCTAAGAACATTACACTTTTTAATTCTTATAAATCTATCATTAAACTCTTCGCTCTTTCCTGCTAAAATAATTATTTAAAACATCAACAAACAACACCACATCCTTGTGATATAAATCAACATTGTTTTTCACAAAAAGTACTTTGAGAAACTCAGCTGCTTCTTCCCATGAATCAATCTCTTCAAGCTCGTTAAAACTTTTATACATTGATAACTTACTTGACCTAAACACTCTTTTTGCAATATGAAAAAGCTCATCCTTTTTAAACAATCTTTTAATTCTTTCTTTCTTATGGAAAAGTATGTCTTTCTCTGATGTGTGACTTTTCGATGGCAACGGAATTCTTTGCTTACCTGTATCAGAAAACTTATTTTTTATCTTTTGGGGTTTATCTTCTTTTGATTTTTCTACTTTAATACTTTCCCTTTTGGCTTGGCGACGGTCTTTCGAGTATACGGATTCCTTCTCCGCTTTTTTATCTTTTATATCAACCTCTATTATTTCTTTTTCTTTTGAGGGAAATTTGGTTTCCAAATCAATATCAATTACATCTTTCTTTTTCTCTTCCTTTGTCTCCCGGATTTCCTCCAATGGAAAATGTTCATCAAGACTCCCTGAATATTTATCGGTTAATACTTTTATTATAGTTTTTAATTCAAGTTCAATACCGTCAGATATTCTATCGATTATATGAAACTTTTCTAAAATATCATCGAATGATTTATCCTCAAGAAATAATCTTAAATACTGAAATGGAATGCTTGAAGAAAGTGTAATATCACTATTCTGTTGATACTTTAATTTAAATATCTGAAGGAAGAAGTTTCTGATTTTAATACTCGTTACATCTGTTGTAAGCTTCTCATAAAGAACCGAATTAACTTCATCTATTAGTTCTCGAACCTTACCGATTGTAATATACGATATGGATTTATCATTAACAAAATCTGTTATTAAATCAGTATAGTAACTATAAAACTGGAATATCTTAATTTTTCTAAGAATTTCTTCAATATTTTTCGAATCAGCGCCAACAAACAAATAATTAATAAGAGTCCATTTAGGTCTTAATGTATAATTAATATCTAATTTAATTGCTTTGGCAATGAGAGTGTTTAATGTGTCTTCATTGGTTATCTCCTTTGCCTTGACAAGAATAAATTTCTTCACAAAAGGTAATAGTGTGCTTTTTCTTATCGTTTGAAGTGATAAGTTAGCAATGTTTTTTATTTTATCTTTTTCCTGGTGGAACTTATCTTTTGCTAAACTCTCTATCATAGATATAATCAGGGAATACGCTTCTTTATAAAAGCGGGAATGATTAATTTAATGTGGCTAAGATATATCAATTCGATTTGATATTAAATGATAAAGGAAATTAAAAATGGTTTCCCTGTAAAAAAGGAAACCACATAAAATAATTTAAGGCTGATGTATGGATCAATATAGCATTAACTCATCAACAGTATTGATGATACACCATAAAGACCATTTTATATAACAAAAAACTTTTTAACTTCAAATACCTTTCTTGCTAAACTTGCTGCTCATCTGACGGCTTATGATACCCCGTTTTAAGTTTGCAATATTAGCAGTTGGATCAACGTCTTTAGGACAGGCAACCTGGCAATTAAACAATGTATGACATCGGAATACCCCGTTGTCACCGGCAACTAATGACAAACGCTCTTCATCGGCATGATCGCGGCTATCCTGATAAAACCTGTTTACTTTTGCGAGAGCCGCAGGTCCAAGATACTCAGAATCAAGAGCATTCATCCCGCACGAGGCATAGCAGGCTGCACAAAGAATGCAATCGATAATTACATCTATATTTGCACGCTCATCTCGTGTTTGGATACGCTCTTTATCCGGCTCTCCAGCTGACCCTATCAAATATGGTTTAATAGCTTTATATTTTTCCCAGAAAATATCGAAATCCACATAAAGATCTTTAATTATTTCTAAATTTGCCAAAGGTCTGACAGTAATATTTTTCGGCATCTCGCTTAGCTGTATCTCACAAGCGAGCTGGTATCTGCCGTTAACGTGCATAGCACAAGAACCACAAACACCTTCACGGCATGATGACCGGTAAGCTAAACTGCCGTCAATATTTTCACGAATATAATTCAATCCATCCAGAACGGTTTGTCCAGGCTCCCAGGGAACATCGTATGTTTCAAACTTATGCTTCTTATCCTTATCTGGGTTAAAACGAAAAACTTTAAATTTTTTTATTTCTGACATTTATGATTCTCCTTAATATTTACGTTCTTTAGGTTCATAAAGTGATATGTCGACTTCTTTATAAGATAAATCAGCATCTTTACCGTTCCATTTGGCTACAGTATGTTTCAACCAATTCTTGTCGTCACGACTTGGGAAATCAGTTCGCGATTGAGAGCCGCGGCTTTCTTCACGTGCCAGTGCACCTTTCAAGATTATCTCCGACATATCTAGACTGCCTTTAAGTTGTATTGCATCCAAAAGATCAAAATTTGCTTTTATACCGGAACTGTTGAGTTTAATGTTATTATATCTCTCTTTAAGTTCCATTATTGTATCTAAACCCTCTTTTAATGATTTAGCTTCCTTAAAAATATCTGCTTTTATATTCATCGTTTCACCCATTTCTTTTTTAATCTTTGAATGATTCTCTGTCCCTTTCTTATTTAGCAGATCATTTATCTTTGATTTTTCTTCCTTTAATGCTTCTTCGTAGACGCTTGCATTCCCTGCGGGGGAACCTCCGTCTTTTACATATTTAGAAGCTGCTTCCCCGGATATTTTTCCAAAGACAATAGTTTCTAACAAAGAGTTTCCACCGAGCCGGTTAGCTCCATGAACACTAACGCAAGAACACTCACCCGCAGCATAAAATCCTCTAACTTCGGATGAAGCAGAACTATCTACATCAATACCGCCCATTGTATAATGTTGTCCTGGAACAATTGGTATAAAGTCATCAATAGGATCGACACCAGCGAAGTGAATAGCATGCATACGAATACCGGGCAATTTTTCGAGTATTTTTTTCCTACCCAAATGTCTCAAATCAAGTCCGATGTATTTTCCTTCGATACCTCTACCTTCCAAAATTTCACGTTTAATATTTCTTGCAACAATATCCCGCGGTGCAACTTCCATTGCTTTTGATGAATCAGAATAGTTTGCCAGGAATCTCTCTCCTTTGCTGTTAACTAAAAAACCACCTTCTCCTCTTGCACCTTCGGTTATAAGAACATTGTTCGTGTATAACTCTGTCGGGTGAAACTGTATGAACTCCAGATCTTTAATTCCAATACCTGCATAATACGGAACTGCCATACCCCAACCCGTATTTGAAAAAGCATTGGATGTTTTCCCATAAACTCTCCCAGAGCCTCCTGTAGCCCAGATAACAGCTTCAGATTTAAAAACCTCTATCTCACCTGTCGTAAGATTGAGTGCAACAACACCTCTTGCTGCGCCGTTTTCAACAATCAAACGTGTAACAAACCATTCATCATACATTACCATCTCTCCTCGTTCGTTTTCCTGTTCAAATCTTACTGCCTGCTCATAAAGAGTATGGAGCATAAGGTGACCTGTTTTATCTGAAGAATATGCTGTTCTCGGGAAACCCGCTCCTCCAAAAGGTCTCTGCGCAATTTTTCCTTCCAGTGTCCTGCTGAAAGGACATCCCCATGTTTCCAGTTCATAAATCCTTTCTGGTGCATCGGAAGTCATTTTCAAAGCGGCTTTCTGGTCAGCAAGATAATCACTTCCCTTAATTGTATCGAATGCATGTAATTCCGGACTATCATGAACACCTCTATGATGATTATTCAAGGCAGCATTGACACCGCCCTGTGCTGCAACACTGTGCGAACGTATCGGGTGAATTTTAGAGATTAAACCAGCCGACATATTACTTTTATTGATCTCAATTGCCGCTCTCAAACCGGCAAGCCCTCCACCCACTATTATTACATGATGGTATTTCATATTATGCTCCTCCAAACAAAGATTTTAATTCCGGAAAAAATACAAACAAACTTGCAATAGCAATTATTCCTGAAATCACAAACACCCATACGAATAATCTCTTCCCCTCGTGCGAAAATCTTAAAAAATCTGTAAACGTAATTCTCAAACCATTAAACAAATGCCATACAACTGCAAGCAATAAAAGGTACTCTATCACGTGACCAAAAGGATTGTCATAACCTTTCATCATCACATCAAAAGAATCCCTTCCTCCCAGCACACTGCTTATGCTATAGATGTGCAGGAAAATATACAATACTAATGCCAATCCAGTGATGCGGTGAAGTACAAAGGCAATAGCGCCCCAGTGAAAATTTAATTTTAAGTTTTGTAAAGTTTTTGATTTCATCTTGTACCTCCGTTTAAAGAAAACGGTATTAACACATAAATACCTATTATTATTAATGCAAATCCAATTATGAAAAACACCCATCCAATTATTTTTCTTAGCGTACTTGATGGATTGTAGTCAACGATAACATTCCAAAGTCCGTTAAGCGCATGATACACTGCTGCGGTTAGCAGTAACAAATCAAATACGATCCACCCCGGTGTAAGTAACCTCTCCTGAACTTTCAAAAAGGTTACCGGTCTTTCAATAACAAAGTGTAAAACCCAAAAATGTACTAAAAGACCTAATGCAAGGAATATCGCAGATATTCTTTGCAAAAACCAGCCGAGAGTGGGAGCAACGTTTCTTGTTAAGTAGCCCATTCGGCTTCTCCTATATTTATTGTAAGTTTAAGTAATGAATTATTTAGAAAGTAGTTATTACTCATCCATTTCTTTAATAGCTTTGTATAACTCTAATTTCTTCCTGTTCTCTTCCTCCGTATAGGTATAAATACTTCTCATTTCCATGTACGATAGAATCGCATCAAGTTTACGGTCTTCCTCTACTGCTATCAGACCCATATAATAATGCAGGTCAAGATTATACGATGAATAACCATAATTCAGGATATCTCTTTCCAGTGCTTCTGTCAGATACTTCTTGGCTTTATCGAAATTTTTATACTTTTTGAAATAGATATACCCTAATTGTACATAAGCATCAGTATAATTTGAATCTCTTTTAATTACATTTTTATAACCCACTACAGCTTTCTTGTATTTTTTCATCATTTCATAAGTGTTAGCTATCTGGTAATATATAAACACATCCATTGTATCAAGCTTTATCATCTTCTTGTAAAATGTTAATGCTTTTTCGTAGTCTTTAGAAGTAGAGTACACTGAAGCTAAAGAAGAAGACAATGTGTTTAGCAGACTATCCGAATCAAATCTTTCCTTGATTGTTATATACAGATCTTCAGCTTTCTTGAAATCCTCGATAAAAACATACAGGTCCATCATATCCTGGTATATATAAAACGAATCCGGTTTTAACTCCAAACATTTATCATAATATCTTTGAGCTTTTAACAAATTTATCTGGTTTATCGAATCCTGTTTCAAAGCAAACGTATCAATAACTGTCATTGTGTCAACCTGCTTTGAATAGAACCAGGTACCGTACAACCTTGATTTATAATTATTAGCTAACCTGAAATTAGTGTTGAAGAGATTATCTTCTCTTTTCTTCAAGAACTCTTCGTTATTTTCTAAGTTTGCAAAGTTGACAGAATTTATAAGTTTTTTAAAGCTGTTTATTGCAATAGCAAAATTGAGATTGCCGTAAAAACCATAGGAATAAGATGTAACTCCAATAACTTCACCCTTTGTATTAAATAAAGCTCCACCGCTGTTACCCGGAGAAATTGCTGCTGTAATCTGAATAACCTTATCGAAAGTCCTTACAATCAGTTCATAAGTATATGGATCGTTGAAATCGACCTTTTCGTCTTCTCTTATAGCTGCAATGATCCCTTCCGATATTGTATATTCAAAACCAAGCGGACTGCCGATAGCGTATATAACCTGACCGACCTTAGCATTGTCTGCATCACCTAACTTTACAAACGGATATTTTTGCTGGAGTGTATCCAAAATTCTTATTATAGCTATGTCATTCTTTTCGTCGACAAGAAGCAGTTCAGCATTATGAAAAACTCCATCGCTTGTCTTTACAAGTATGCTGTCAAAGCCATCCACAACATGATAATTCGTTCCGATAATCCCTTCCTCAGAAAAGATAAAACCGCTGCCGTTTAAGAGAACGGTATCCTTATCCTCGTAGTAATAATAAGAATAATAATTATCCGAATGAAACCATATTGAAACAAGGGCTGGTTTGTTCTGTTCAATGATCTGCTCGGCATTTAGATCATCATCGCTTGCTGCGTCAAACAATATTTCTGGAGGAAGTGCCTTCTGTTCCTTTTCTTCTTCCTCAACCTGCGGATAACAATTAATTGCAAATAATACAAAAAGAGAAATAAAAAACAAATTTGTTTTCAAATTGACGTGAGATTTATTTAATATTTATTTTATTTGCCTTTCCAGGCAGGCTTTCTTTTCTCGATAAAAGCTTTCATACCTTCAAATTTATCTTCAGTTGCAAACAGCAAATAGAAACTCTGTCTTTCATACTCCAGTCCTTCCTCTAAGGAAGTATCGTACGATTTCAGTATACACTGTTTCGCAATTTGAACAGTAACAGTCGGTTTACTGGCAACTTCTTTTGCAAGGTTCAACGCTTCGTCAAGATAAGAATCATCACTTACCACCTTCGATACAAGTCCCGCATCGAACATTTCCTTTGCGGAGAACATCTTACCTGTTAATATCATCTCCATAGCTCTTGCTTTACCGATTGCTTTTGTCAACCTTTGCGTACCGCCGACACCGGGGATCACACCGAGATTAATTTCCGGCTGACCGAACTTAGCACACTCGGCTGCTACTATCATATCGCACATCATTGTAACTTCACAACCGCCGCCTAAAGCAAAACCACTCACTGCTGCTACGATAGGTTTCTTTATTTTTCTCATCCTATCCCAAACGGCAAACTGGTCTTTTGCGTACATTTCGATTGCTGCTGCATCTGCCATTTCTTTTATGTCGGCACCCGCAGCAAAGGCTTTTTCGCTGCCGGTTAACACGCTGCAGCCCACCTCAGCATCATTATCGAATCCATCAAGAGCGAATAAGATTTCTGTCATAACATCCGTGTTAAGGGCATTCAGTGCATTTGGACGGTTTATTTGTATCAATCCGACCTTTAATCCTTTGGGGTTATCTGTTTCCGAAACTAAAATAAGTTTATACTCTTTAGAAAGGTAAGATTTATCGCTCATATACGTTTATGGAGTTTAAAATTGTGTAATAATGTATTACAGCCTAAATTTAGCTACATTGCATTAGAATAACAATGTTATTAAGAATGGAGAGCGAACGGAGAGACTTCCGTCTGATAATTCACGCGTCATATCAGAATCTTTATATATTCTTATGCATATATTTACAGACGATGAGACATACACAATAAACAACATTTTTTCCCGAAATAGACTTTCTAAGAAAGTTAAATATAATTACTTTATCCTTCAAACTGCATAAATAAAAATCTTTTCCCGTAAGGATGGATATCCATATGCAATTTTCAAAAATAGGATTCGGCTGCTACCGCGTAGACCACCGTGTCGAAGACCACTACAGGGCTTTGCACAAAGCTCTGACAAACGGTATCTCACTCATAGACACCTCATCTAACTATGCAGACGGCAGGAGTGAAATACTCGTCGGTAATGTCCTGTCTGACCTTATCACGAATAATAAATTAAAGAGAGAAGACGTAACACTTGTTACGAAAGGCGGATACATACAGGGACAGAATTACAGGTTTGCACTCATGAAAAAAGAGAAAGGCGAACCTTTTGATGAAGTAGTGGAATACGATGAAGGATTATGGCACTGTGTTAATCCTGAGTTCCTTGAAGACCAGATAAACAGGCAGATGTACAGACTCGACCAGCCGAAGGACGGCGGTTACATAGATGTGTACCTTCTTCACAATCCCGAATATTATCTTGGATGGGCTCAAAAAAACAATGTGGATATAGAGAAGGCAAAAAAAGAATATTATTCGAGAATTAAAAAAGCCTTCGAGTTCCTGGAAGAAAAAGTGAAAGAAGGAGAGATTAGGTTTTATGGAATATCTTCAAACACCTTTCCTGCAAACTCGAACAAATATGATTTTACTTCACTCGAAAAGGTCATTGACATTGCAAATTCCACAAGCTCAGAAAATCATTTCAAGTTCATACAACTGCCTCTCAACCTTATTGAATCGAACGCTATCTTTGAAAAGAACCAGAAGAACGATACAATGACAGTCCTCGATCTTGCATCGGCAAATGAATTACGGGTACTTATCAACCGTCCTTTAAATGCTATAACAAATAAAGGCTTGGTAAGATTAGCAGATTTTAGTGCAAAGGAATTCTCCGAAGACGAATTTAAGAAACAACTGAAACTGGTTTCGTTAATGGAGGCTGAGCTCATAAAAGAAAAGATTGCTAACGTTGACCTCAAAATAAAAAATATAAAAAAGTTGGAATCGCTACTTTCTTTCGGAAGGACGTTTGAAGAAAAGTGGAAGGATTTTGGGACTATTGAGCATTACAATGACGTAATAGAGCATTACTTTGTTTCAAGAATAAATATGCTCATTGCTTTCTTCGAGGATAACATTACAGAAAAAGATATATCAGATTATTTTAATAAATATTTGAACGAAGTTTACAAACTTTTTAACCTGCTCTCAAGATTTTATAAAAACAAAGCAAACCAGAGAAGTAAGTTCATACATTTAATCATAAACAAGAAATGCGATAAATTATTCCATAACCTGAGTCTTTCTCAAAAAGCAATACTGCTCTTGAACTCAATCGATGGTGTAAACTGTGTGCTTGTTGGAGCAAGACGCGAAAAATATATAAATGATATTACGCCTTCGCTGGTACACGAAAAGATTAACAACGCAAAAGAAATCTTTGCAGAGATCAAAGAAGAATTACAAAAGATGGATTACACTTATGCAAATTTGTAAATAATTCACACAACTTTTCCCATGCAGAAACGACTAAAAATAAAAATTCTCACAGCATTATCTCTGTTAATTCTGTCCTTAATATTATTATTTATTTATTCAAAAGTAAAGAGAGTAGAAGATGAAGACGAGAAAATAAACACGCAGGTTAGTTATACATCTGAGCAGTTAAAAAAGCTAACCTCTGCTGAAATAGATACAATATTAGCAGATTTTGGAATAAAAAAAGCGTGGATAACAGACAGGCTTTTTAAAGACACTGTTAAAGAACAAAATCCGAAAGAAGACAAACAGTCTTCTACCGGCAAACTCTGGTTTCATAAAGACGTCACAATACCAAAAGACCTTTCTGCTCCCGAATTGATGGTTGAGATAAATGACTTTCTAAACACCATCAAGCTATCGACTAAAGTCAATGAAGATCCAAAAACACGAAATCTATCGGTGGACATATATTTTTCAAGCGACACGATAAAGAAAACTCTTGCAAAAATAAATTTTTTATATTCTGACAAAATCAAAAGAAGTACCGCTGACGTATGTATTGTTTTGAACAAACTGCACAATCTTACCGAAAAAGAACTGAATAGTGTTTTGAATTCTCCTGAAAAGTATGCTATGATACTTCCTACGCATATTGAAGAAACTGACATACAATCTATTATTTTCGATTCAAGGAAAGAATACTTGCTTCTGCTTGATATAGGCTCTGATGAAGACATAGAAGCAGACTTCAGAAGTGATATGAGAGTGGAAGACTGGAAATCAAAGGTGCGGTCGTTCTGTTATGAATATGACAAAGCTGGTGGTATATTGCTGAACGTTCGCAGTAATCAGTTTAAATTTGAAAGCGATGTGAACGAAGAATTCCAAAGATACAGAAACAATGTTTTTCGTGATACATTATTGATAAAGTTTGACTCCGATGAAGAAGGAGAGAAGAAAATAAATGCTCTCTTTAGTGATATTAAAAAAAGAGCTAAGAGCGGTTATAGAAGTCTTATATACATGGTTGATTTTTCTTATAATGATTTTCAGTTTTACTCAAAAGAATTGTATGAACTCGAGAAAAAAGGCTATAAGTTAATGACCTTCGGCAATGTTATAAAGAGGAGAGAACAAAAAGGAAAAGACGTTAATCAAAAGAAAACAAATCTGAATAAAAAATGACACAAAACGAGCACTGGATGAAATCAGCTTATCTTGAAGCTGAGAAAGCTTACAAAAATAACGAAATTCCTGTAGGATGTGTAATTGTTTTTCGAAATACCTTAATTGCAAAAGCCCACAATCAGGTTGAAACCCTGAAAGACCCGACAGCCCATGCAGAAATGATAGCAATCACTTCCGCAGCAGAATATCTTCAGTCCAAGCAATTAGTCGGATGTTCAATGTATGTTACACTCGAGCCGTGTGCAATGTGCTCCGGGGCAATTGTATTATCAAAAATAGAAAATCTGTTTTTCGGAGCATTTGATACAAAGAGTGGAGCATGCGGTAGTGTGATAAACTTTATAAACAATAATTCTCTGAATCATATGTGTAACGTAACAGGTGGGATATTAGACAAAGAATGCGGAGATATACTTAAAGGTTTCTTAAAACCAAAAAGAGAAAAACTTAATACCTGACAACAATTCTCTCCTCCTCAAAAAAATTGTTTACATAAAATTTCACCCTATAAACTCCTTTAGTAAGAAAATCATAATTCACGAACAGACTATTCTCCCCTCGTTCAAAAATCCCCGATATTATTTCAGCTTTCTTTTCCCCCAGGTTGCTTTCGAACAGTATCTTTACCATAGTCTGATTCTCAGAAAAAAATTCATAGATTAAACTCCCTGTTGATATTTTTTCTAAGTACTTTATGCTATTGATTTTTATACTGTGATTGTTAGATGAAATTTTTTTGTTCAGATTATCGGATGATTCTGTGATAATCTCCTCACCAGCCTTTTTAATCGGAGTCCATATCTCATTATCCTGCAGATGTATATGCATGTTATATTTACTTCCATGCTCCAGGTAACGAATCCCCAATGATTTGTGATGTTTTAATATTGCATTTCTAACCGCACGGGAATAATAACTCAAATCTATTGCCAAACCAATGATATGCGGTGATGCTAAAACGTCAGTCCATCCTCTCTTTTTATAAAGAACCTGCTCATCAGCAGTTCGCATTGCGTCGGATATTCGGATATTGAAGTTTATCTTGTTAAGTATGAAAAGTAATTTTATTACGAA
The DNA here is from genome assembly GCA_964472195.1 of uncultured Ignavibacteriaceae bacterium. GTDB lineage: Bacteria > Bacteroidota > Ignavibacteria > Tepidaquicellales > Tepidaquicellaceae > BS750m-G4. The sequence goes on from CAYYJH010000004.1 coordinate 38,575, forward strand.
ATTTGGATGAAGGTAGGGAAGAACATTTTCCTTCATCTCAAGAAAAGGGAAATTCGCTCTCATAAGGGGATAATACACATCGCCTCTTTTTATAAAAACAAAGTTGTCTTGTGGAACAAAATAATTATTGTTAGCTGTATGAATGACGAATGAATTTTCTGCATCACCAAAAACTTTTTTTACATACATGTACGAGCAATAAAAACCCGAATCCTGAAAAGATATAAAATCCCTATGTGAATAATCTGAAGAAACATAACCATAAACATTAACACAGAAAAAAAATGTATGCAGAAATAAAAACAGAAGAAGGAATTTTTTCATAAGAACAGCGGAATACTAAATTTCCTCGAATCCTTTCTCAAAATATTCTATAATCTCTTTAGAAAACTCCTCTTCATCTTCACCATCGAACCTTAGAACAAGCTTCGAACCTTGCTCGGCAGCAAGAGTCATAACACCAATTATGCTTTTGCCATTGACTTCAAACCCGTTTTTAGAAATACAGAAGTCAGCTTTGTACTTCGCAGCAATTTTTACAATAACCGAAGCAGGACGTGTGTGCATTCCTGCTTTATTTATTATTGTGATTTCTTTTTCTATCAAGGTTTAAGCTTTGTAAGGTTATAGGAATAAAGTAATATTATATTAATTAAAATTATTATAACGAGCAAGCGGAAATATATTCGTACTTCAGAATTATTCAAAATATACTTATCGAGTAATAAAAAAATCAACCACAATATCAACGAACAACTAAACATAGCAATCAACAAATTCATAAAACTAAATTCAGCATCCAAAAACCAAAAATTCAGTATTAGGATATCAGTAAATGTAACCACCAAGAAGTATCTTTTTTCTTTTTTCATTACAGCATTTTTTTTATCTGCTCTTAGGTCTGATAACATTATTCTGTAGATCCAAATTAAAAAGAACAAGAAGAAAAAGCTATAAGATATATATTCCGCAGGAAAATCCTTAACAATTCCTAAAAATATTAAATCCACTAATATAGTTAAACCTGTCACTACTGAAAGGTATACTATTTTGAACGTAATGTTAAATTCAGCAACTTCTCTAAGCCAATAATCAATTATATTCATAGCTATACATTCATAGTTGTAATAAGCAAATCAAAATCTTCTGCTAAGAAGCATTTGTGAAAACCATTTTAACATCTCTTTAGCATCTGATTCATTTATTCTTTCAAGATACTCATTCGCTTTTTGGGTGTAGCATTCAACTTCTTTCTGTGCAAAATCAATTATTCCATAGTCTTCATAAATTTTCTTAATATTTTTTATGCCATCTTCTGTGTTCACCCCTTTATTAACTACAACATAATCCAACTTCTCTCTGTTATTTCCATCTTTAACAACTTCAAGAGCTTTTAACAATAAGAAGGTCTTTTTCCCTTCTCGAAGATCCCCGCCAATTTTTTTCCCAAACTTCTTTTCGTCAGCAATTATATCGAGAAGGTCATCCTGAATTTGAAAAGCAAGACCAATGTTTTTTGCAAACATTCGCATGGTGCTTAAATGTTCTTCTGTGCCGTTTCCAATCAGTGTCCCGATAACCGCACACGTTTCAAGAAGCATTGAGGTCTTTTTTCCTATCATCATAATGTATTCACTTAATCTCACTTCTTTGCGAAGTTCAAACTCTTTATCAAAACTCTGCCCTTCGCAAACTTCGATTATACCTTCTGTAAAAGCGTTTGCAATATCTTGTATTCTATCAGACTTTGTCTTTAATAAAGATTTATAAGCAAGTCCTACAAGCTCATCACCCGCCAAAATTGCCGTGTCAGTATCCCATTTCTTATGAATTGTGTCTCTTCCTCGTCTTGTGTCGGCTTTATCCATTATATCATCGTGAACTAACGTAAAATTATGAAGTATCTCAATTGCTAACGCTGCATCAACAGCATCATCAAACTTCCCTTCAAAAGCTTCGCAGGAAAGAATAAGTATCATTGGTCTGATTCTTTTCCCGCCCCCGGATAAAATATATTTCAGTGGTTCGTATAAACTCTTAGGCTTTTCTTTATCTATAAATGAAAAAAGCCTTTCGTCAATCTGGGTTTTGTAACTAATGTACTGCTCGTAATAATCATTCATTGAATTTCAACATTTATAATTCGTCAAATCTATTTAAGTTGTTTTTAAAATATTTAATGTATAAAATATTTCCTTTTAGAATATTTATCCATTTAATTTAATAATAATATGATACATAAAGCAAGAAAGAAAGTTTATAAATTTATCATACTTTTTCTATTTACACTGTTCGTTCTCCATAGTTCGTTGTTATCAGATGTCTATCCTGCCCATCTGGAATCCTGCTATAAAAAGCCTATTAGCAAGTATCGTTTAAAAATTTTTCACTCCTACAGGCATGTAATACTTGAATATATTCGAACACATGACCTTCCCGACTGGGCTTTGTTAGATCCTGACAAAGACGGATACGAGGGAACACGAACTGAAACGCTTTTTCAATACATACAAACAATGGATATTGAACAGGAACCAGAATCTGTTATCGTCGCAGTAATGGACACTGGAATCGACATCGACCATCCTGCATTAAAAAACAACATATGGCATAACTTAACAGAAGTCAACGGTATCCCGGATGTAGACGATGACGGGAACGGTTATGTAGATGATTTCTATGGTTGGAACTTCCTCGGGAATGTTAGAAACCTAAGCCTTGAAGTGACAAGAGAAATGGTTAGATTGAAGAAGAAAAATGTTTCTCCTAATGATAGTTATTATAAAAAAGTAAGGGAAGAATATGAAAATCAAAAAAACGAAGAAGAGGACTACTATGATATGCTCAAGTCAACCGTAGAAGAGGTTAGGGACGCTGTAGATATACTTAAGACAAAAGACTATCCAACTGATCCAGATGGATTAAAAAAAATAAAATCACGATTAAGGGGAAAATATCTCGACGCAGCTAACATGATACTAGGGATTAACATATGGTTTGGATTAACACCTGAAGAATTATTCGAAGAAGCAAAAAGCACCCGTATAAAGATCGAGGCTCTCTTTAATCCGATTGAAACTCATCTTTTAGTAGGTGATAATCCCGATGTACTTCTTGAAAAGAATTACGGCAATGACGATATAACTACTACCCACGAACTGCATGGTACACATGTATCCGGGATTATAGCTGCTAACAAAAAGGGAGTTGGTCAGGCACCATTCGCAAAAATAATGTGCCTTAGAACAGTCCCGGATGAAGGAGATGAAAGAGATAAAGATATTGGAAACGCAATACGTTATGCGGTGGATAACGGTGCGAGTGTTATTAACATGTCAGCGGGAAAATATTTTTCTGTAAACCCGGATTTCGTAATCGAAGCTTTAAAGTTTGCAGAAGAAAACGGTGTCCTTTTTGTTGTTTCTGCAGGAAACGAGGGTGTAAACATTGAACACGCTGTAAACTATCCCCCTAAATTTTACACAGAAAACGGAGAAATGAAATATTTTTCAAATATGATTGTTGTTGGAGCAAGTTCCTGGATGAAAAAATGGAGTTCAGATTTGGACCCGGAAGATATGAATTATGGTTTTGACCTTGCAGCATCTTTTTCAAACTACTCGGATAAAGTTGTCGATTTATTTGCCCCCGGTGTAGAAATCTATTCCACAATCCCTGGGGGTAAATATGAAAGAACGAGCGGAACAAGCATGTCATCTCCGGAAGCCTCAGGAGTTGCTGCAATTATAAAAGGTTTCTTCCCTCATTTAACCGCTCAGCAGCTTAAGATAATTCTTATAAGCTCCGTTAGAAAATATGATGGTCTAAAAGTCAGGATTAAGGGAAGAAATTCAAGAGTACTGTTTTCTTCTCTCTCAAAAAGCGGTGGTGTTATAGATGCCTTAAATGCATACCAGCTTGCAGATGAGAAATTCGGAAGATAATTTTATATTATTAAAATTCGGAACGGTAGCTTTTTTGCATTTTATTATTAAACAAAAACTATGTAATTTGGTTAAACCTTTTTAAAAAAATCATTCATTCAACATAAATTTAAAAGGAGAAACAATGTTCAAACTATTTACTTTTTTAATTTCATTACTGTTTGTGTTTAATTTTGCTTATTCACAAAACCAATGGACTTACGTTGGTGCTTTACCCCCACCACAGCCGGATATTAATTCTATAGCAGTAGTTAATCAAAATATTATCTGGGCTGCGTGTAACAATGCAGGCGGTGTTGCACAAGCATACCTTACCACAAATGCCGGTACAAGCTGGACATTAGTTAACACTGGATTACCAAATGTTCCTCTTTATGGAATTGCAGCATTAGATATAAATAAGTGCTGGGTTGGAACCGGAACAGGTTCGATTTACTACACATCAAATGGAGGAGCAAGCTGGACACTGCAAGTCGCTGTTACGGGAAGCTTTATTAATGGTATACATTTTTTTGATGCGAATACAGGAGTTTATACAGGTGACCCAACGGGATCTGGTCAACCATACCAAAACAGATATACAACAAATGGTGGTACAAATTGGATTTTAGCTCCAAACTCTCCAATCGCGGCTAATGAATTTGGTGTCATTAACGCCTGGGATTGGACTGACCAATCTCACTTCTGGCTTGGTTCCGCTAATATCACGCCAAATGCTACAACATCAAAAATATATAGAACTACGACTGGGTTTGCTGGTACGTGGATAACTGCTTCTATTAGTGGAGTAGGCGGGTCTGCGGGATTATACTACCAGGCAATTGCATTCACCGATAATAATAATGGGATGACAGGTTCAAATGGAAGCAATATAAAAAAGACTACTAACGGTGGTGCTACGTGGACAGCAGTTTCTAATCCCCCAGGGGTAACAACTTTTGCGGCAATTAATATGCACGGATTTAAAGACAACTCTAACATTATCAGGATTTCGCTTAATGAAACTGCTGGCTATAAGATGTTCAGAACTACTAACTTTGGTTCTTCTTGGACACAGGAGCCTCTTCCACTACAAGGAACAGGAAATGGACTGCAACACATGCAGTTTCTTAACCAAAACTTAGGGTATGCTGGTGGTGGTTTAGGTTCTTTCTTTAGATATGGACCTTCCACCAACATACTGGGGAATGGAAATAATACACCAACTGAATTTGTATTAACCCAAAATTACCCAAATCCTTTTAATCCTTCTACAACAATTGAATATTCCGTTCCACATAACGCTTTTGTATCCGTAAAAGTATATGACGTAATGGGTAAAGAAATAGCAGTTCTTGTCAATGGTCAGAAAACAGCAGGCAATTATATCGTTCAATTCGATGGTTCAAATATTAACAGTGGAATTTACTTCTACACTTTAGAGACAGATGGATTCAAGGAAACAAAGAAAATGTTGCTCATCAAATAATTAATAAATTAATAAGTAACACGCCTTAGGCGTGGTTGTTGATAAAGTAATATCAAAAAATCTGGTTTTTAAGAACCCCTCCGGAGAGATTCTGGGGGGGTTATTATGACAAAATCGGAAAATAATCTTATCTTCGTGTTTGTTTTATTTATCATTTCCGTTATTTATTTGAGAACATTTTTATCCCGGATAGAATGCATAACGAATTGTTAATCATGCTCTAATTAGTTATATTTATCGTTTGTATTTTAGGAATTGATATGAAACAAGAGGAAAAATTTAATATTATACATCACGATATAGGAAGATTAGGTGTTATAGTACCGAGTAACTACGATTTGAAAGATCAATATAAATTGGGAAATGAGAGTTTTTAGAGATTCCGATAGGTTTGATTATGATAATCGTAGTGTTGTAACTGTAGGAACATTCGACGGTGTACATTTAGGGCACAAGAAGATAATTGAGAAACTAAATGACATTAAAAAGTCAAAGAAGTTAAGAAGTGTAATTGTAACTTTTGACCCCCACCCTCAAATCGTTCTCAAGAACAGAACAAAAGACATAAAAATACTTACAACTACCGATGAAAAGCTCAAGCTATTTGAATCATTTGAAATCGACATTGTTTATATTATCAACTTCACCAAAGAATTTGCAAAAACTTCATCAGAAGAATTTTATCAAACATATCTGATCGAGAAGATTGGAATGTCTGAGCTGGTCCTTGGTTACGACCATAAATTTGGGAAAGACAGGGAGGGAAACATTGCTACATTGAGAAACCTATCCGATAAATACAATTTCAAATTCCACAGGATAGAAGAGTTAAAAATTAATAATGAAAAAGTAAACAGTACAGCAATTAGAAATACGATCGCTAAATCAAATTTAGAAAAAACATCTCTATTGCTTGGAAGAAATTATTCTTTGGTGGGTAAGGTAATCGGTGGTGACAAACGCGGTAAGAGCTTAGGATACCCTACAGCTAATATTAAATCCCAATCAGAGAACAAACTTGTTCCGAATACGGGTGTATATTTGGTTTCAATTGAGCTAAAAGATTCTTTATATTATGGAATGATGAATATCGGATTTCGACCAACAATTTCCGATAACAATGAAAAAATAATTGAGGTTAATATATTCAACTTTGATAAAGATATTTATAACGAGATTTTAAAAATTGGTTTCATAGAAAAAATTCGAGATGAAAAAAAATTTGATTCATTAAATGAATTAAAAAAACAGTTATTAGCTGACAAAAAATACTCAATAAACAAAATTAATTAACAAAATATTATTAACAAAACGTAATGGGATTAACAAAAGAAGAAAAACAAACAGTAGTTAAAAATTTCGGTGATTCAGAAAAAGATTCCGGAAAACCTGAGGTTCAGATTGCTATCTTAACTAAGAGAATAAATGAACTTTCAGTAAAACATTTCGACACACACAAAAAAGACAACCATTCCAGAACAGGGCTTCTGAAGATGGTGGGTAAAAGAAGAAAGTTGTTAAGGTATCTTGAGAACAAAGATGTTGAAAGATATAGAAAAATTGTAAAAGATTTAGATTTAAGAAAATAAATTTTAAAATATTATAGAAAACCAATGATATATTCAAAAAGTATAGAGATCGGTGGTAAGACTTTAAAACTTGAAGCGGGCAGATTAGCAAAACAAGCTAATGGCGCGGTATTAGTCTCACTTGAAGATACAATATCACTATGTACTGTAACTGCAAATGATGAACCTAAACCAGAGCAGGATTTCTTTCCTTTATCTGTTGATTATAGAGAGAAAACTGCCGCTGTTGGTAAAATACCTGGTGGTTTCTTTAAACGAGAAGGAAGACCTTCTGAAAAAGAAATACTCTCGTCAAGATTGATAGACCGGCCAATAAGACCGATGTTTCCCGATAATTACTTTTGCGAGACACAAATAATTTGTAATGTTTATTCATCTGATGGTGAAAATGATGCAGATGTAATCTCGGCAATAGGAGCATCAACTGCTTTACTAATATCCGATATCCCTTTTGAAGAACCTATTTCAGAAGTTAGAGTAACAAGGCTTAATGGTGAACTTATATTAAATCCTACTCACACCGAAATTGCACAGGGTGATTTCGATATTGTTGTAGCGGGAACTGAAGATTCAATTGCAATGGTCGAAGGAGAAGCAAAGGAAATCTCTGAGGCTGAACTACTCGAAGCGATAAAATTCGCTCATGGATATTTAATTGAGCTATGTAAATTTCAAAGCGAATTTGCGAAAACAATATCAAAACCGAAAAGAGATATACTCCCTGCCGAGGATATATCAGAAATGATAAATGATGTTAAGAAAATTTATTATGAGGATATAAAAGTTATAGACAGGACAATACTTACAAAAGATGAGAGAAAACAAAAGAACAAAGAACTCAGAGATAAAGTTATAGAGGAACTTGCGGATAAGTATCCCGAATCAGAAACTGCTCTCGATTCTATCATGCATGATATACAAGCCGAAGATATGAGAAAGATGATAGCTGAAGAAAAGAAACGACTTGATGGAAGGAGTAGTAATGAAATCAGACCTATATCATGTGAGGTATCAGTATTACCAAGAACACACGGTTCTGCACTTTTCACAAGGGGTGAAACTCAAAGTCTAACTACAGTGACCTTGGGTACCAAAAGCGATGAGCAAATTATCGAAGGCTTAAAGGAAGAGAGTAAAAAACGCTTCATTCTCCACTATAACTTTCCAGCATTTAGTGTTGGTGAAGTCAGGGGAAGACCAGGTCCGGGAAGAAGGGAAATTGGTCACGGAAATTTAGCCGAAAGAGCATTAAAAAACATGATTCCTGCTGAAGATGAGTTTCCTTATACTATTCGCATTGTATCAGATGTTTTAGAATCGAACGGTTCGTCGTCAATGGCGACGGTCTGCGCCGGCTCTCTTGCCTTGATGGATGCAGGTGTTAAAACGAAAAAGCAAGTTACGGGAATCGCAATGGGGTTAATTAAGGAAAACGAGAACATTGTAATATTATCCGATATACTTGGTGCAGAAGACCATTTTGGCGATATGGATTTTAAAGTTGCGGGTACAGCAGACGGAATTACTGCAATTCAAATGGACATTAAAATCAGGGGAATTTCTTTTGAGATTCTTGAGAGAGCATTAGAACAGGCAAAAGAAGGAAGGATGCATATACTAAACATAATGAACGAAACTCTTTCACAAACAAGAGAGTCTATTTCTCCGTTCGCACCTCATTTATATACAATGTATGTTCCGATAGATATGATCGGGTCAGTAATAGGTCCCGGTGGAAAAACTATACGCAATATAATTAGTGAAAGTAAATCTGAAATCGATATAGAAGATGACGGTAAAGTAACTATTGCATCATTATCTGAAGAAAGTGCTGCAATTGCTAAAAAAATGATAGAAACTCTGACGCAGGTACCTGAGGTTGGAAAAATCTATGATGGTGTTGTAAAAAGCGTTAAAGATTTTGGAGCTTTTGTTGAAATCTTTCCCGGAAAAGAGGGACTGTTACATATATCTGAGATCGATCAGAAAAGAATCAACAAAATTCATGATGTAATAAAATACGGGATGAAAGTTAAAGTTAAACTTTTGGCAATTGATGAATTTGGTAAATTAAAATTAAGCAGGAAGGTTTTACTTAAAAAAGAAATAAAAAAAACTCCTCATAAAAAAAATTAGATACTTCTTTTAACTAATACGATTCTTATGAAATTCGAAGTAGACAAACAAAAAGACACAACAATATTTAAATTGAAGAGTGACACTCTCGGTCATGAAATTGCAGCAGACTTAAAGACAGAACTGATCTTTTTACAAAAAGAAATCGACAACCAGTTTATAATCGACCTTGAGGATGTAACCAAATGTGATAGTTCCGGTCTATCCTGTTTATTACTTGCAGACAGGATAGAAAGAGAGAAAGAAAAAAAGCTTATTTTAAAAAATGTAAATAAAAATGTTGTTGATCTCTTTAAAATAGCAAGGCTTGATAGGGTTTTTGAAATAACAAAGTAAAAACTTCACATAAATTATAGGTTAAAACCGCTCCGGAGTGGTTTTTTATTACCTCCTTCGACCAATTCTAATTGCAGTATATTTCAAAAAAATGATGTTCCGGGATACCAAAATCAACACACCCTTTACTAACCTCACTAAATTAATAAAGCAAAAATGTTTGAGTGCTGGATTTGTGAAAATTGGTGTTTCCAAAGCAAAAGTGTTAAATAAAGAAAAAGAGTTTTTTAAAAGCTGGCTCGATGATAAAAAACACGCTGACATGGAATGGTTAAATAAAAGCATGGAAAAAAGAGTTAATCCAAAGTTAGTCATGGATAATGTTATTTCTTTCATCTCGCTTGCTTACTCATACGATACTTCTTTTGACCATAAAGATGACAGGAAAATTCCAAAAATTTCACGTTATGCATGGGGTGACAAAGACTACCACAAAATAATCAAGAAGAAATTAAAATCCCTGAGCAAAGAAATTGAAGATTTATCCCCTGGATTAAAAACAAAGTATTACGTAGATGATGGTCCTGTAATGGAAAAAGTATGGGCTGAAAAGTCAGGTTTAGGATGGATGGGAAAACACACCAACATTATAAATCCTGATATCGGCAGCTTCATTTTTTTATCTGTAATTCTTATAAATTGTGAACTTGAATATGATGAACCACTCGAAAACCTTTGTGAAAATTGCCGCATTTGTTTGGAAGCCTGCCCAACTGGAGCACTTTATGATGAGTACAAATTAGATTCAAATTTATGCATTTCATACCAGACTATCGAAAATAAAAATGAAATCCCCTACCATATAGATTTAAACAACTGGATCTTCGGATGTGATATTTGCCAGGATGTATGTCCATTCAACACTAGGAAACTTCTAACTAATGATACAAACTTTTTTCCAAAAGATATTTTATTCAATAATACTTTCGATTATCTTTTAAAAATATCAGAAGAAGAATATGATATTATTTTTAAAGGTTCCGCTGTAAAAAGGGTGAAATATAAAAACTGGAGAAGAAATCTTAAAAAGGCAAGGAAACTCATAGTTACTTAAACTTGTTTTAAAACACATGCTTGAAATCAACATTCTGTATGAAGATGACTTACATTGTAAAGCCACTCATGACCAAGCAGTGTATCAATTTCAACAGACGCGCCCGCCGATAATCATGGTACAGGTAAGGGTTTTTCACCAACAAACTTACTCGCAACTTCACTTGATGTATGCAACATGACAATAATGGGAATAACTGCTAATAGTGAAAGAATCAATCTCGAGGATTCAAAGATTAGAATTGAAAAACACATGAACTCAAATCCCCTAAGAAGAGCCATAAAATTAGTAGTACAATTCGATATGGTGAAAGGTATTCCTTAAAATAAAAGAACTTTTTTGAATCAGCCGCTAAGAATTGTCCGGTGTAAAAAGCATACATCCTGGCATAAAGTTTAAATACAGTTTTAGTTACCACAATTAGAAAACAGAAATCCCGCTAATTGCGGAGTAAAAATAAAAAACAATTTGATTATTTTTCTTTAATTACGGCTTGTGCCGCTGCCAATCTTGCAATCGGTACTCGAAACGGCGAGCAACTTACGTAATTAAATCCTAATGAATTACAAAACTCAATTGAGTTAGGTTCTCCTCCATGTTCACCGCAAATACCAATTTTAATTTTAGGTCTGGTTTTTCTTCCTTTTCCAACAGCTATTTTCATCAGTTCACCAACACCCTGCCTATCGATAACTTGGAACGGGTCTACAGGTAATATTTTTTTATCTAAATAATCAATTAAGAATCCTCCAATATCATCACGGGAAAAACCAAAACTCATTTGTGTAAGATCATTTGTCCCAAATGAAAAGAATTGAGCATATTCAGCAATCTTATCGGCTGTAAGAGCTGCTCTCGGAATTTCAATCATTGTACCAAAGAGATGTGGAATCTTTTTTAAATTAAATTTTGACAGGACTTCTTTATAAATAGTTTTTACTATTTCTAATTGATGCTTAAGTTCATTATCGATACCGACAACGGGAATCATAATTTCAGGAAATGGTTTTCTCTTTTCTATTAATAATTCAGCAGTAGATTCAAATATTGCCCTGACCTGCATTTCTGTGATTTCTTTATAAGTAATACCAAGTCTTACCCCTCTGTGTCCCATCATTGGATTACTTTCTTCCAAAGCATCAGCACGGTTTGCTAATTCATTCTTCATAATACCAAGGCTTACTGCCAACTTTGCTCGTTCTTCATCATGCTTCGGAACAAATTCATGCAGTGGTGGGTCCAAAGTCCTGATTGTTACAGGATACCCATTCATAGCATCGAGTGTACCTTTTATATCGGATTTTACATAAACAAACAGTTCATCAAGTGCATTTCTACGCTCACTTTCTGTTTTTGATAATATCATTTTTCGAAGTAAGAATAGCGGCTCGTCAGAGTGTTTACCGTAAAACATATGTTCTGTTCTAAACAAACCTATCCCCTCAGCACCGAACGAACGAGCTTTTGCTGCATCTTCTGGTGTATCAGCATTTGTTCTTATTTTCATTCTTCGAACACTATCGCAAATTTTCATAAAAGATACAAAATCCTCATTTTCTTCTGCTGCTTTAATCATCGGTAATTCCCCTTTATAAACAGTACCTTTGGATCCATTCAGTGTAAGCAAATCACCTTCCTTTACATCCTTCCCATTCACAGAGAACAATTTATCGTTATGATTTACTTCTATAGATCCAGCACCAACTATACAGCACTTACCCCAACCTCTTGCAACAAGTGCAGCATGACTTGTCATACCTCCCCTTGCTGTCAGAATAGCTTCAGCAGCTCTCATACCTTCAATATCTTCCGGGTTGGTTTCCTCTCTTACAAGTATAACTTTTTTCCCTTGCTTTGCCCATTCTACCGCATCATTAGCAGTAAAAACGACATAACCACTGGCTCCTCCCGGACCTGCGGGTAAACCCTTTGCAATGGGTTTTAAGCCACTTTCGACTTTAGGGTCTATAATAGGATGAAGCAGTTCATCGAGCTGTGATGGATCGACCCTCATAACTACTTCTTGTTTTGATATTAATTTTTCCCTGTACATATCAACTGCCATTTTCACTGATGCTGCTCCGTTTCTCTTTCCGACTCTGCATTGCAGCATATATAATTTCCCATCCTGAATTGTAAACTCAAGATCTAACATATCGTGATAATGTTTTTCAAGAGAACGTTGAAATTTGTTCAATTCCCTGTAAACTTCCGGCATAGCAATTTCTAATGATGGTAGGTGTTGGTTATGTTCACTTTTTCCTGTTTCATTAATAGGATTCGGAGTACGAATTCCAGCAACAACATCTTCGCCTTGCGCATTTGGCAACCATTCACCATAAAAATAATTTTCTCCGGTTGCTGGGTTCCTGGTGAAAGCAACACCAGTTGCAGATGTATCACCCATATTACCAAAAACCATAGATTGAACATTGACAGCCGTTCCCCACTCATCGGGAATGTCCTCTATTCTTCTGTATGAAATCGCCCTCTTTCCATTCCAGCTTAAGAAGACCGCACTAATTGCCCCCCATAATTGTTCCATGGGATCTTCGGGAAATGATTTGCCCAAGACTTTGTTAATCTTTTCTTTGTATACTTCTATTAGCTCTTTCAAATCATCAGAGGTTAAATCTGTATCATTTTTCGCGCCCCTGCGGTCTTTCATTTTTTGTAGTTCACCTTCAAGTTGCTGTCTCACCCCTCTCCCTTCACCGGGTTCAATACCTGCTGCTTTCTCCATCACTACATCAGAATACATTTGTATTAACCTTCTCTGTGAATCATAAACAAACCTAGGATTTCCGGTTTTCTTAATTAATCCTTCTCTCGATACATTATTTAAACCCACATTGAGAACAGTTTCCATCATTCCCGGCATTGAACTTCTTGCACCCGAACGAACTGATACGAGTAAAGGATTGTCTTTGTCTCCAAATACCGCGCCCATTTTCTTTTCAACTTTTTTTAAAGCAAAAAGTACATTTTCTTTAAGTTGCTGTGGATATCTCTTCTTGTTTTTATAAAAATAATTACAGACCTCTGTGGTTATAGTGAAACCAGCCGGGACAGGTAATCCCACGTTTACCATCTCTGCTAAGTTAGCACCTTTACCACCAAGTAAAGATTTCATACCAGTTTTACCATCGGCTTTTTCACCGCCGAAATAATAAACAAATTTTTTAGCCATATTTGTGATTAAATGTTTTGATAATTAGAAATATTGGATGTATTTAATAATTTTAATGTTTTAAAAGTTTCGAACATATTGACTTTCGTATTAAGGTGACAGGAATTTATAAAAATCTATTAACCATCAAGCCACTTTTTCAAAACCATTATTTGTGAATCGTTTATTTTTTCATTCTCTGTGATTTTGTAATTTGGTAAAGGCAGTAGCAAGTTTACACTAACATTCTTTAAAGTACCATCCCGAAAAATAGTTATTTTAATCGTATCTCCAACACAAAAATCGTGTAACCTGTTTTCAAGATTTTCATGAACAACTTTTTGCCCATTAATTGATATAATCTCATCATTAGTGTTTAATCCTGATTCATAAGCTGATCCCCCGGCGAATACTTTAGTTATAACTATCTTCTTTTCCCTAACTACTGTTTCGATATCAAGACTAACATAATTATTAGCGTTAGTATTTTCCATTTTTAACCCTGCTTTATCAAGGTATTCTTCTAAAAGAAGTTCATCCGTGCCCCTTACGTACTTTTCCCAGAATTCATAAAGGTTTTTCCCTGATATTCGCTCACAAATTTCTTTTATCAGTTCCGTTGTGAAACCTTTCCTGGTATCCCGTTTATAAATCTCATATAATTCTTTTATCACATCATCTATTGTGCATCTTGCATTTGTACTATTTATAATTTCAAGGCTAAGCATTAATGCAACCAAAGCCCCTTTCGAATAATATGATACTTGTACATTATCAAAATTTTCATCTTTTCGGTAAAATTTTATCCATGTATCAAAGCTCGAGTCCTCAAGTGACTGTAATAATTTTCCCTGAAATTTTAAAACATTATTAACTCTTTTGTCAAGGTAACTAAAATAATCTTCTTTGCTAAACAACCCTGCTCTTTTTACAAACAAAATATCAAAGTAACTTGTCCAACCCTCGACCACCCACAGGTTCTTCATGTAGATTTCATTATCATAATCATAAGGACAGAACTCAGCTGGTTTTATTCGCTTACAATTCCACAAATGGAAGTATTCGTGCGAAACTAACGAGAGAAACTTCTTATACAAATTTTTATTCCTAAAACCCCATCTTTCGAAATGTATTGCAAAAGAATTCGCATGCTCAAGTCCGCCCCTACCCTTATCAACCAAACGAATCAAGAAAGTATACTCTTCATAAGGAATTTCTCCAAAGAAATTTATCTGCTCCTCTACAATCCTTTTGATATCCCTGATAATAACATCCTCTTCATAATTCCCATTTCCGAAAATGCATATATAATGTTTAATACCCGAAACATCAAACTCGAGAACTGTATGATTTCCGATCTCGAGCGGACAATCAATAAGTTCATCATAATTTTCTGCGGAATAACAATTCTCAGAAACTTTTTTTAACCCAGTTGAGATTTTCGCCCATCTTTCTGGAAGTTCAACTTCTAAAAGACATCCTGTTTCTTTTAATTCTTTGGCATACATAAAAACACCAGCCCCAACAAGAAAAGCGTGGTTGGCATTTATTTCACAAGTTCTCACACTAACTTCATTACAATAGACGTTATACTTTAAAATAAGCTCTTCGCGGTTACCCGTAATAACTTTCCATGAATTTTTATTTATCTTTTCAATACTTAAGGAATCCCCACTTATTCCAAATGCTTTAACCTGTTCAACATTGCGAGCATATTCCCGCACAAGATACGAACCAGGAGTCCAAACCGGCAGAGAAAAAATTATATGCTTGGTTTTCTGAATGCGTTCGGGCACGGGAACTCTAATCTCTACATTACAATAATGCGTGAAAGGTTTATCAAAAAAAATTTTATAGCAAATGTTTGTCTTCAAGTCAAGAAAGGATTTACAAGTTTTTGAAATTACAACAAAGACGAATAAACAAAATAACAAGAGTATTTAAGAAATTTGTTTTTTGCTCCACTGCCAAGTAATAATACTTAGCGGTTGTGATTATTCATCGAGATAATTTTGTTCTTCGTCTTTAAAGAGTTTTAACACTTCGGATTCATTTTTAGCTTTCAACAATTTCCCTCTGAAGTCATCTTTATTCATAAGCCTTGATATTCTGCTTAGTAATTTTATATGGGCATTTAATAAGCTATCCTTCCCGATCAGGAGAAATATAAAACTTACTTTTTCCGAGTCTATAGAATCGAAATCAATGGGTTCACTTAAAATACCAAATGCTGCAACAATATCACTGATCTCATCCGTTTTTCCATGTGGAATGGCAAAACCTTTACCAACACCGGTTGAAACAAGTTTTTCTCTTTCAAACACGCATTCGCTTACTTTATCAAGATCCAATATCTTTCCAGAGTTGTTAGCAAGAGATATCATACTTTTTATTGCTTCGGTTTTATCTTTTGCATTGAGTTTAACTCTAATTATTTTTTCGTTGAGTATTTCACTAATTTTCATATGAACTAATTTTAAAATTCGTTTTTAAATTACAAAAATGTTTAATTTAACCATCTATTGCTTCAAATAATTTTCTATTCGCTCCTTATAATCATATAATAATTCCTTAGTTTTCTCCATGGAATTTGTTTCTATATTTAGATGTACTAAGTTTCTATTCTTATCCGGTATACATAAAATCGTATCATTACTGTTTAAAAAAACCTTTACTCCATCGATCAATTCCTGTTTATACTCTGTTGTATCTTCCATAAACTTCCTCATAATTTTCCCCTTCTCTTCCTTTAAACAGTTAATGTTTTCTTTTTCCATAAAAAGTATAGGAAGTTGTTCATCAAGTTCTTCAAAACGTGAATTGCTTTTTGCTATCAGTTCGAGAATTTTCACAATAGAAAACATACCGTCGGTTGCATAAAGAAAATCAGGAAATAAAAAGCCGCCTTTTGTTCCACCAACAAATTTCACTTCCTCATCATCACAAGCCATCATCATTGAATAGTGAGTATCTTTTACCCTTTTTACTTCTACCCCATATTCTCCTGCAACAAGATCCACTTCTCTTGTTGCCTGTACAGGTACCGCAATTTTCTTTACCTTATGGTTAACCATTAAGAACAACTTCAAAACAATCACAAGAAATCTATCACCGTTTAGAATTTTTCCTTCATTTGTTGCAATCCAAATTTTTTCTCCGCCAGCATCAATCATAAATCCTATATCATAACTTAATGATTTGACAACGTAGCAAAAATTATCAAATGCTTTTTTAAACTCCTTGTCATCACGGGTTATCCTTTCTTTTTCAAGATGGGCAGACAATGAAACAGTTTCACAATTTAGATCACCCAAAATATTCGGAAAAATTGTGGAGATTATACCATAGGAATAATCAATAACGATTCTAAATTTCCTTTTTCTTATTGCGTTTACATTAAGACAGTTTAGGAAGTGCTGCTTATATCTAACATTTGTCCGTTCCGGAAATCTAAGTTTTCCCACATTATAAAAATCTGCTCTTTGATACTCTTCACTAAAATACAACCTTTCGATTGATTTAGTTTTACTACTCGAAAGATCTCTACCATCTCCATCAAAAAATATTATATCCGTAGCTCCTTTATCAAAAGGTGATTTCCTAACAAAAATTCCACCAAAACCACTTCCGCCCTTAAGCTCCTGTCTTAAAATTGGAATAGGAATCACCTGTAAATCGTTTACATTAACACCGGCAGATAACATGCCGCTTGATACAGATCTTTTAATCATATTTGAAATATCATCAATATCCCGCGCTAACAGAATAGTTTTATCGGGACCTGCATAAGCTCCATAGACCGTTCCTAACTTTGCCCCAAATTCAGGGTTAATTTGCAAATTAGATAATCCTGTGATTCTCGAATCAGTAAATAATTCATGAAAAAACGTGTCTTCGTATATAAGACTCCGCGTTACTTTAGTGTTATCTTCAATTATCTTTTTGTCCCATATTTTAATACTCGAGCTAATAAATGTATTCTTTCCAACTTCGCAATTATCTCCCATGAAAACGAAATCATTTATCCTTGTGTTTTCTCCGATTATACAGTTCTTACCAATAACATCAAACAATATCCTTACGTTGGAGCCTATTTTAACATTATCCCATATTACAGAATTTTTTATGCTTACACCTTTTTCAATAGACACGTTTTCACCTACAATACTGTTTTCAATTGTAACATCTCTGTGTATTTTTGCAAATCTACTGACACAATTAGAGTTTTTATCTTTCACATTTATATATCCCAAATCACCATTAAGTGCATCAAGGTTTGAATAGATATATTCATCGAGATTACCAACATCTCTCCAATAACCTATACTTGTAAATCCATGCATCGGGATCCCATTCGATAAAAGAAATGGAAAGAGGTCTTTTGAAAAATCAAAAATTTCCCCTTCGGGAATATGTTCGAAAACCTCTTTCTTAAAATAATATATGCCCGTATTAATTGTATCAGAAAATACTTCGGATGATACTGGTTTTTCTAAAAAGTTAACAATTCGATTCTCGTTATCGGATAAAACAATACCGTATTGAACAGGGTTTCCCGAATTATATAAAGAAATTGATGCAAGTGAGTTATTATCAACGTGAAAATTATAAAAATCAGTCAGGTTAAAATTTGTTAGTACATCACCACTTATCACAAGAAAGTTATCCTTTATATATTCCTCTGAGAGTTTAACTGCTCCAGCAGTACCAAAATCATGTTTGGGTAATATGTATTTTATGTCAACCCCAAAAGCACTTCCGTCCTTAAAATAATCTTTAATAATATCAGGCTTATAATATAAAAGCACGATATACTCTTTTATATTATGACTCCCCAGAAGGGTTATTAAATGTTCAAGGATAGGTTTATTTACTATTGGTACCATTGGTTTCGGAAGATTGTTCGTTAGTGGTCTCAACCGGGTACCAAAACCTCCAGCCATGATAACAGCTTGCATAGAATCTGAGTTAAAATTTAACAGTTGAAATCTATATAATACAAGTTATTTTCAACCAAAATTTTAATTTATTTTTTATCCTCCTTTTTATCGAAGTCGAATTCGACTTCCGGAGCTTTATCACTTCCTTCCTTTGATTTAAAATATTGCTTCTCTTCAAAACCAAATATTTTTGCAGTAATTAAGGTCGGAAAGGTTCTCGTCTTAGTATTAAAAGCCTGCACGGCTTCATTGAATCTTCTTCTTTCAACTGAAATCCTGTTCTCTGTCCCTTCAAGCTGTGCCTGAAGCTGTAAAAAATTCTCGTTTGATTTAATAGTTGGATAATTCTCTACGACAAGCAATAATCTTGATATAGCGCTTGAAAGTTGATCCTGAGACTGCTGAAATTTTTGAAACTTCTCCGGGTCGCTCAGATCATCTGCGTTTATCTGTGTTTGTCCAACCCTGCTTCTTGCATCTGTGACTTCAGTCAAAACACTTTTTTCAAAATCCGCAGAACCCTTAACAGTTTTAACAAGATTTGGAATAAGGTCTGCTCTCCTCTGGTACTGGTTTTCGACCTGCGACCAGGCAGAGTTTACTTCTTCCTCCATGCTTACAAGTGTGTTGTACCCACATCCATAAAAGCTGGAAGAAAGTGTAAGTAAAAATATAATTGAAACAAATTTTAATAATCTCGATTTCATTTCTTTTTTTTATTATGACATTAAAAATACCATTATAGGTTTTTAAATACAATCCGTAACAAAATAACAAATTTTCTAATAACAAGTGTGTTTTATATTTCATATCTTTATAAGT
>CAYYJH010000005.1:0-48405 GCA_964472195.1 uncultured Ignavibacteriaceae bacterium
GCTACGAAAAAAATGCTATTAGTGAAATAAGATACTCATAATCATTTATACTATAAAGCAGAGCTTTTTTAAGTTCTGTTTTTTTAATATCAAAATTATGCTTATTTTAGCATTATAAACTTGAATTTAATATATAATTTACATAAAATCCCAAATATTAATATTTAGAATATTAAAACTTTTTTAAAAACATTTCTGAAGGAGAGAGAAAAAATGAAGATTAAAAATCTACAATTCTTTTCTATTACTGTTGCTTTTTTATTCATGTTATTTGCATACAGTAATTTATTTTCCCAATGGACGTACGTCGGCGGCATTACGGGAGCTGGCACATATCCATCCATCTCAGTATCAGATGCGAACACAGTTTTTGTTTTTGGAGGTCCTAACGGTCAACCAAAAGTTTTCCTATCAACAAACGGTGGTACTAACTTCACTGCATTAGGCTCAACAGGCTTAGGCAGTTTAGAGTTATATTGCGGATGGGGAACAAATGCCAACACTATATTCGCAGGTAACGGCGGTGGAGTAGGCGGAACCGGAGGTAATGCTTCATATTTCAAAACTACCAACGGCGGTGCAACATGGACAACAATTGGTTCAACAGGTGGTTCGGGTGGCTTTTTCAACGGTATCGTGTTTTCACATCTAATGCCAATGTTTGGAATTGCACAGAGTGATCCACCACTGGGAGCCGGTACACCTTACTACGTTCCTATTACAACTAATGGAGGAGCAACCTGGACTGTGACAAATCCTCCTGGTATTTCAGGAGCTGCTTCCGGTCAGAACTCAATTATGGTAATCGATAACCAATTCTATGGATTCGGTTTGAACGCAGGTGCAGCAAGAATTTACATGACTACAAACGGCGGCACAAGCTGGTTCATTGGGAATTTAGGTATCACAGGTAATTTCGTCGGTGGTTTTGCATTCAGCGAGGATAAAATGAGAGGCATTGCGGTATCGAGTACTTCATTACCAACATTATCGAGAACCACTAATGGTGGAACAACATGGTCACCTGTAAACACAGGTACGGGTATAGGTGGTGGTGTTTCCGTTAAATGGATACCGGGTACAAGTGTATGTTATGTCGCCGGTGGAACGGGAGCTGGCGGTGTCGTTGGTAAGAGCACTGATGGTGGTGCAACCTGGACACAAATGACAACATCCAGCTTAACTGGTGTTGCACATTTTGATTTTTATACTGCTGTAACAACAGATGGAATTACGGCTTATGGATATGCAATTGCCGGAGATGGCAGCGTTCTTAAATTGGTTGATGTTATTACAGGTGTAGGTAACAATAACGGAGTGATTCCCAATGATTATAAACTTGAACAGAATTTCCCGAATCCATTCAACCCAACTACGACTATAAAGTTTTCGATTCCAAGTGCATCGCACGTTACGCTTAAAGTTTACAATGCATTAGGAAAAGAAGTTGCTTCAATAGTGGATAGTTTTAAAAAAGCAGGCGAATATTCAGAAGAATTTGCCGCAAGTACAAATTTGAATTCAGGAATTTATTTCTATAAATTAACAGCAGGCAGTTTCACTGACACAAAGAAAATGATGCTGATTAAGTAATAATTGAAATTCTTTTTTAATATATTCCATAAAAGTCCATTCTGCAAAAATAAGAATGGGCTTTTTTGATTTTTTCATTAAATAATATAAAGATAAATGCTAACAACAAAATTGAGATTGTTCTCACTGTTATTTATATTCTTTTTACTAAGTTCGACGTTTTACTCTTATGCTCAGGATGATAAGATTGGAAGCATGAGAGATGATTTTGAGCCAATGCCTACAAACCAGATTATACCGTTGGCATACACTCCTGAACCTTATGGAATCGATGTTGTTGTCTCGGTAGGTCCATTCGATAACATTAAAGTAACCACAGTTCAAGGTTTTGCGGAGACTGATATAGCTGTTAATCCAAAAAATCCCTTGAATTTTGTGGGAGGCGATAACCGTGCGATTATGTCTTCGAGTAATATTTATTATACTACCAACGGTGGGAACAATTGGTTTTATGGTTCCACGAGTATCAGCAGCGGTGATCCTGTTTTTGCTTTTGATAGTTTAGGAAATGCATATTACGCAGTACTATCAAGCGGTGTTAGAGTATGGCGTTCCTCGAATGGTGGTGCCTCATGGACAAATTTAGGGAATGCTTTTTATGGAAGCGGTACCGATAAAGAGTGGATAGCGTGCGATCAAACAGGCGGTCCTTATTCAAACAATGTTTATTTAACATACAGCGACTTCAGTGCACCTGTATCAATAAGGTTTTACAGGAGTACAAATTTCGGTGTTAGCTGGCTTGGTCCACAGACATTATTCGGACCCGGCAATGCACAGGGTTCAAACATAGCTGTTGGTCCTGATGGCAGGGTATTTGTTGCATGGTATGGCTCTGGTACTGCACTATTGAAATATTCCACTAATGGTGGATCAAGTTTTGGTATTTACATATATGCAGGTGCTTATACAGAACCTGGAACATATAATTCAAGTTTCGGAAGGTACGTATTAAAAGGAAATATTCGTGTAAACGGTTTTCCACAGCTTGCCTGTGATTTGTCGAACAGTCCTTATAGAGGCAATGTGTATATGAACTATGCTGCAAATCCTCCCGGACCGGATAATGCTGATGTATTCCTTATTAGGTCTACAGATGGAGGGAACAATTGGAACACGTTCACACCGGTCAGGGTAAATGATGATCCTATTGGAGTTGTAAAAGACCAGTGGATGAGTGATGTTTCGGTTGACAATCAAGGAAGAGTATGGGTAATGTGGTGGGATTCAAGAAATGATCCATCAAATGTTATGACGGAAACCTACGCAGCTGTATCGACCGATGGAGGAGTGACATTTTCCCCAAACATCAAAGTTTCAAACCAGCCGTTTAATCCTAATGCAATTGCTGTAAGTCAAGGATCAGGGCAAGCTTATTATTTGGGGGATTACCAGGGCATGTCAGGAAAGACTGTAACACTTCCTTTATGGACGGATGGAAGACAGTATACCAGGGATGATTATACAGCTCAGTTACCGGATTACGGTATTGATTTTGCAAAAGCTGTTGATTCCTTAGCACCGGGTGGTATGAGAAGTAATACGGTAAATGTACCAACAATGGGTCCTTTCAGCGGAACGGTTAATTTTTCAGCAACTGTAACGCCAGCACCTTCATCCGGCACTATTACTTTTGGATGGAATCCATCGTCAACGTTAACAACATTTCCTGGATCACTTGCAATAAATTACACTGTTTCTGCATCTGTACCGTACGGAGTTTATAATATAAATGTAACTGGAACGGAAAATGGTGGAATAAGGTCACACACAAGAACATTCCAATTGGTTGTTACAAGTTTGGTTGGAATATCAGGGAATGAAGGTGGATTACCTTTTGAGTATGGACTGTCTCAAAATTATCCGAATCCTTTCAATCCAACAACAGTATTGAAATACTCAATACCTAATGATGGATATGTGACTCTAAAGATTTTTGATGTTCTTGGTCAGGAAGTATCGACTTTAGTAAATGAATACATTAACAAAGGTAACTATGAAGTTGTATTCAATTCCGATATGAGTGAGATGAGCCTTTCAAGCGGCATTTATTATTACAGGATAGAAGTGAAAAATACTGCTGGAGAGATTGATTTTGTTAATACAAAGAAGATGATACTTCTAAAATAGTCGTTATAAATTTAAGTATTTTAAATCCGAATCCTTGTCTGGGGATTCGGATTTTTTTTGTGTATGCTGGAATAAAGCTTCTTGACATTTAAAATTATTAATTATATTTTATGCCAGATATAAATGTGTATGTATATAAATTACATTTTGATATTGAATCTTCTTTCAAGAAATAAATATTTCAGGAAAACAACCTGGGTATTGCAGAATTTCCTTACAATGGAATGTTACAGGAAACTCTGCTACAAATGTTATTGGAAACAGGTTCAACCTCACACGTTTAGTTATAAAAGACGTACATTTCTGATTATGTTTTCCATTATGTTTGCTATATGTACATCTTTTTTCTATTCACCCAATGATCCGGCTAATTCAAGATCATCAGCTTATCTTGTTAGGTTGGTGAAAATAATTAGCACAATAAAAATTCAATTAATAAATCTAATTAGGAACTTTACCTATTCGATAAACTTCTACTTTGCATATCTCGAAAAGCTCTATTATTCTCATATTTTCAGATCTAATCATTACAACCTTGCGTTAAAATCTTCCTGGTTAATTTAGATTTAATCATTTTCTCGTTTTAGGTTTAAAATCTTTATTAAAAGCAATACTATTTTCATAGTATTTTTATTTATTTATATGGATTCTGAAGCAGCATACAAGTTTTGTGAGAACCTGACTAAAAAACATTACGAAAATTTTCCAGTTGGTTCTTTATTAATACCGAGGGATAAAAGGAAATTTGTTTATTCTGTATATGCCTTTGCAAGAACTGCTGATGATATAGCTGATGCGTATGATTTAAATTCCAACGAAAAGGTAAAGGCGCTAAAAGAATACGAAAAAGAATTAAAGGATGTTTATCAGGATAAGTTTAACGATAGCAATAAACATAGAAAAATATTCACAGCTCTTTCGAATACAAAGGATGAACTGAATATTCCAATAAAGGAATTCCAGAATTTATTAACGGCGTTTAAGCAGGATGCAATTAAGGAAAGATATAATACATTTCAGGAATTGATTGACTATTCAGAAAATTCCGCTAATCCAATCGGACATCTTGTGCTGTATGTTTTTGGGTTTAATGAAATAAAAGATGAAAAGATTTTTCGATTATCGAATAAAATTTGTACAGCATTGCAGTTAACTAACTTTTGGCAGGATGTTTCGAGTGATCTTGAAATTAATAGAATCTATATACCGGAAGAAGTAATGGAGAAGTTCAATTATAAAGAAGAGTTGTTATTTAAGAAGATGGAAAACGAAAACTTCATGGAAATGATGAAGGAGTTAGTCGAAAAAACAAAAGCTATATTTAATGATGGGAAGGGAATAATCGATTTGGTTGGAGGAAGATTAAGATTAGAACTCAAAGCAACATATTTAGGCGGTAAAGAAATTTTAAAAAAGATTGAAGAAATAAATTATAATGTTTTATCTCAAAGAGTAAAAGTTGAAAAAAGTGAAAAGATAAATATTCTATTTAGAACGTTATTTAAAAGTCTCAATTAATACCATTTTGGAAGCGAAAACACAATATAATACTGAAACAGATTATTTAAAAATAACGAAAGAGAGCAAGACTAATTTTCTTTATTCGTTTTCCTTATTACCGGCTGAAAAGAATGAAGCCATTAATACTATTTATGCATTTTGCAGAAAGACAGATGATATTGTTGATGATGATAGTTATTCTATTGATGAAAGGTTTGATAAGCTGAGTGATTGGAAGCAAGAGTTTGAAAATGCTTTAACAGGGATTTCCGACCATGAATTATTGAATCAGGTAACAAGAATAAAAAATAAGTTCGAAATCCCTCTCGAGACGTTCTATGGTCTTTTTAAAGGGATGGAGATGGACCTAAAACAGAATAAATATAAAACTTTCAAAGAGCTTTATGATTACTGTTACCGTGTGGCTTCGACTGTTGGTTTGATGTCTATAGAAATCTTTGGATATAGGAATAAGAACACAAGAGAGTATGCTGTTAATCTTGGAGTAGCTATGCAGCTCACGAATATATTACGCGATATTAGAAAGGACGTTAATCGGGGGAGGATTTATATTCCAGGTGATGATTTGAAAAGGTTTGGGTTTAATGAAAGTGACCTTTTAAATTATAAATACAACGATTCTTTTATTGCACTTATGAAATTTGAAAGTAACAGGGCAAAAGAATATTATAAAAAAGCTGATGGTTATTTAAATAAAGAAGACAAAGGTTTAATGTTTCCTGCAAGAATTATGGAGCTAATCTATTTTGATATCTTGAAGAAAATAGAGAGCATTAATTATAATGTTTTTGGAAAGGTTGTAAAAGTATCCAGGTTAAGAAAGATACTCATAGCATTCGGAGTGTTTTTGAAGTATAGATTATTATATGATTTTAAGGACCAACGTTTAGTTATTAATAAGGGCTGATGAATAAGACAGTCACAATTATCGGAGGGGGACTAGCTGGATTATCAACAGCTGTTTTTCTTACTGAAAAAAAGTTTGATGTAAGACTAATAGAAAGTTCGCCGAAACTCGGCGGCAGGGCATACAGCTATTATGATAAAGATAGAGATAGGTATTTTGATAACGGCCAGCATATCTTGGCTGGATGGTATAAGAATACTTTTGAATATTTAAAAATTATCGGAACGTATGATAAGTTAAGTTTTCAAAAAGCACTTGAAATAAATTTTATAGACAAAAGTAGAAGAGTGTATAAATTAAAATGCTCTAAGGTGTTTGCACCATTAAATATAATTTTGGGTTTATGGAGATACAATGGATTTTCTTTTTATGATAAGATAAAATTAGTGAATGTTTTACGTTTGATAAATAAAGAGAAATTTCCAGATAAAATGCTTCGTAAGATAACAGTCAAGGATTTATTAAGTGAGCTAAATCAATCAGACAGAAGCTCGAAGATGTTCTGGAATCCATTTATTTACGCTGTGTTTAATGCAACGCCGGAGAAAGTTAACGCATTTCTTTTTGTTAATGTTCTTAAGGTTGGTTTTACAAAGATAAATTATTCTAATCTTGTTATTCCGAATATAAATTTGAACGATCTTCTTATAAATAGTGCTGTAAAATATCTTCAAGATAACGATGTTGAAATTCACTTTGGGAAAACTGCAAGAAGAATAAGAATCTCTAATGATAGAGTAGAGTATCTTGAGATAGATAATAATAATGAAATCAGTTCAGATTACTATGTATGTGCAGTTCCGTTTTTTTCATTTAAAAATTTATTCGATACAAATTCTTTTGATAAGTATTTTGTAAATTCAGATATGCTAGAACCTTCATCGATTATTTCCGTACACTTGTTTTTCGATAAGGACATACCGGAAAATGTTTTAGAAAATAATTCATTCGGGATGACAGGAATGGTTGATACAAATGTTCAATGGATCTTTAAAAGAAGTTCGAAACATTTATCATTAGTAATAAGCGGTGCAGATTTCATGTACAGCATATCCGAAAAGAGTCAAGAGGAAATTGTGGAAACATGCATTGAAGAATTAAATGAATGCATTGAAGGATTCAGAGTATTAAAAATTATAGATTCCAAAGTTATAAAAGAAAAGAGAGCAACTTTTATTCCCGGAATTCAGAGCGGTAATTACAGATGTGAACAGGTTACGGGTGTAAAGAATTTGTTTATAGCAGGGGACTGGACAAATACGAAACTCCCTGCGACATTGGAGAGTGCTGTTAAGAGTTCGAAAATAATATCTGAATATTTTTCTAAGAATGTAAACTAAAGTAATATATAAATATTATTTCAAGAGTTTTTATTAATAAAAACATTTAATTCAAATTAGTATGACAAAACATTCACTCGGTATTTGTATAGGAGCATCGACGATTTCCTTCCTAAAAGTAAATGAGTTAGATAATGAAATACGTGTCATATCAAGAGATTCAATCGTACACGAAGGAAATCCGAAAAAGATACTTACAGAATACTTAAACAATAATAATTTATCTGAGTATTCTGTTGTTTTTACCGGTAGAAAATTCAAGCATTTCATTAATGGTTATGCAGTATCCGAACCCGAAGCGATAGAACAAGCTTTAGTGTTCTTAAATTTAAACAATGGCTATGGTTGCGTAGCGAGTCTCGGTGGTGAGAATTTTATGGTCTATTGCTTAAATAAAGCGGGTGGAATAGATACGGTTTTAACGGGTAACAAATGTGCATCGGGGACCGGTGAATTCTTTCTTCAGCAAATAGGTCGTATGAATCTTTCGGTGGATAAAGCATTGGAGTTTGCTAAGAACGAAGCACCCTACAGTGTAGCAGGTAGATGCAGTGTGTTTTGTAAAAGTGATTGTACGCATGCCTTAAATAAAGGTACTAATAAAGGTAGTGTTGTCTCGGGATTAGCAAAAATGATTGCTGATAAAACGATTGAATTACTATCAAAACAAAGTTCAAATAAGGTTATAATTATCGGTGGTGTTTCTCAGAACGAAAGTGTTGTTAGATTTATAAAAGAGAAGTATCCTGATATTACCATTCCAAAAGAAGCAACGTATTTTGAAGCTCTTGGGGCAAGTTTAATTGGTTTAAAGAAAGAATCAAAACTTAACGGCAAAGATATTTTTAAAA
Source organism: uncultured Ignavibacteriaceae bacterium (assembly GCA_964472195.1). Classification (GTDB taxonomy): domain Bacteria; phylum Bacteroidota; class Ignavibacteria; order Tepidaquicellales; family Tepidaquicellaceae; genus BS750m-G4. Next base: position 8,343 of record CAYYJH010000005.1, read on the forward strand.
CCAATGAGAAAAGTTTTACTTTTCTCGAACCTTTGAACGGCAATGGAGCAATGGTAACTTTTAAAGAAATCACGAAGTCGGAAGCAAATCCTGGAGATGAATGTTTGGTCGGATTGGATGTTGGCTCCACAACAACGAAGGCTGTTGTCATAAGAAAAAAGGATAACTCAATGCTTGCTTCTGTTTACCTTAGAACTAATGGTAATCCGATCCAGGCATCTATTGAATGTTATAGGGAGTTAAAAAAGCAGATTACAAATCCTGTAAAAATAATTGGATTAGGTACAACGGGTTCAGGCAGGCAAATAGCTGCTTTACACGCTTTAACGAAAGGAGTAGTTAATGAAATCATTGCTCATGCAGTTGCAGCAGCTTATTTTGACAAAGATGTTGACACAATATTTGAAATAGGAGGGCAGGATGCTAAATATACATATCTTACAAACGGGATTGCTAGTGATTATGCAATGAACGAAGCTTGTTCCGCAGGAACAGGTTCTTTTTTAGAAGAAGCAGCAAAGGAGTCTTTAAATATTTATTTTAAGGACATTGGTGACATTGCATTCACAGCGGCAAACCCATTGAATTTCAATGACCAGTGTGCAGCATTCATTTCGAGTGATATAAAGAATGCGAGCCACGATGGGGCAGAGAAAGAAGATATTGTTGCCGGGCTTGTTTACTCGATTTGTATGAATTTTGTCAATCGTGTTAAGGGGAATAGACCGGTAGGGAAAAAGGTTTTTATGCAGGGTGGAGTCTGTTATAATAAATCTGTACCTTATGCTATGTCAAATTTAATTAATAAAGAAATAATTGTGCCGCCGGAACCTGGATTAATGGGAGCATTCGGGGTTGCACTTGAAATTAAAAACAGGATTAAGTTAGGATTTATTGAGGAAGGAGATTTTAATTTTGATGAACTGATAGAAAGGGACTTTAAGTACGGAAAGGATTTTATTTGTATGGGTGGAAAAGAAGATTGTGATAGAAAATGTTCTGTTGCATTAATAGAAGTCGATGGGAAAAAATATCCATTCGGCGGAGCTTGCAATAAATATTACAATGAAAGATATAATATTAAATCTGAGAAAGGTATAAAAGATTATGTAAAGATTCGGCAGGATCTTGTTTTTAATAAATATGTAACTTTACCTGAATCCGAGGGGAAATCTATCGGTATATCAAAGAGCTTTATTACAAATACACTTTATCCTCTTTATTATAATTTTTTTACAAAATTGGGATTCAAAGTTGTTTTGTCGGATAATGTTGATCATAAAGGGATAGATAAAATTCAATCATCATTTTGTTATCCTGTCGAAATTTCTCATGGATTGATTCAGGATTTGATTAATAAAAATGTTGATTACATTTTTCTTCCGCATATTACTCAAATGGAAGGAAACGGGGAGCATCATTATAACAGGTTATGTGTTTTTGTACAGGGAGAAACTTATTTTTTGAAATCTACTTTCAGAGATAATAATCTTCCTGAGTTCATTTCTCCGATACTCGATTTTAGCGGACCAAAGAAGGAACTGGAAAAAGCATTCATCGGTGTAGCAAAAGTGCTCGGTAAAGTTAGTAAAGATGCAAAAGCAGCTTTTGACTATGCTGATCAAAAGTTTAGTGAAATGTTAACTGAATTCAAAGAGTTAGGTAAAACTGCACTGAAGGAGCTGGAATCAAAACAGGATAAGTTTGGAATGGTATTATTCGGAAGAGCGTATAACGCTTTTGCAAAGGAGGCAAACTTAAACATTCCTCATAAATTTTCATCAAAGAACTTGATAATTATTCCGCATGACTTTTTACCGAGCAACAATTTCGAATCGTATGAAAATATGTACTGGTACAGCGGACAGCAAATACTGCGAAGCGCAAGGTTTGTGAAACAACATGATCAATTGTTCGGTGTATTTATAACAAACTATTCGTGTGGTCCTGATTCATTTATACTTTCATATTTCAGGAAGATTATGGACACAAAACCCTCATTGACGCTTGAACTCGATAGTCATTCAGCCGATGTGGGTGTCGATACAAGAATAGATGCAGCGATTGACATTGTTAAAAATTACATCGAGTTAAAAAAGTATCAAAGCGTAAGAAATGGTATGAAAGTTATCAAACCTTTAAGGGTTATAAATAACAATAATAAGATTTCAATTGTGGATTCTTCTGAGAATAATCATTCTCTTAATTCGTCGGAAGTAGAAATCCTTATACCTTCAATGGGAAGATACAGTACGGAAGCATTTGCAGCGGTTTTCCGATCGCTGGGAATAAATTCCAAACCGTTGCCTCTTCCAACTTCAAAGACACTGAAATACGGTAAAGGATTAACGACTTGTAAAGAGTGCTTGCCGTTCATTCTCACAACAGGTTCACTCGTGCAGCAAATAAAGGAAAATAACATTGGTAATAAAAAGATATTATTTTTCATGCCCCATGGTTACGGTCCTTGCAGGCAAGGTCAGTATTTTATTATGCTTAAAGATATTATTAAAAATCTTGGCAAAGATAATGTCGGTGTGCTATCGATGAACGACGAATATTCATTTGATGATCTTGGGAATGAATTCTTCATCAAAGGGTGGATAGCTATCGTTATTACTGATATAATACACGATATAGAAAGCAGTTTAATAACACTGGCAAAAGATAAAAGTTCAGCTTTGGAAAAATTGAATATCGAATGGAAGAAGATAGTAAACTGTATCGAAAGCGGTTCTCAAAAAGAATTATTTGCACAAATTGAAAAAACTTCTGAGGTGCTTTCTAAAATTGAACTAAAGCAAAATTTTAAGAATGCAAAGGTGATTTCTCTGGTTGGAGAAATATATGTCAGGCGTGAGGAATTCTCAAGAGGAAATCTCATCGAAACTCTAAATAAAAATGGTTTTGTTGTTAAAACTGCTCCAATAGCGGAGTATGTTTATTACAGTAATTATTTACTCAGAAAAGATGGAATTAGCAACTTAACTTTAAAAGATCGTTCGAAGGTTTTGTTGAAAGACAACTATCAAAGGAGACTTGAGAAAAAAATCAAAAAAGCATTTGCTAAATCAAATCTTTGTGATACAAATTTAATCGATATTGATAAGACCATTAATTATGCTAAGCAATTAATTTCAAAAAAATTAATTGGGGAGAGCATACTAACAACGGGATTAGCATTGAGGGAGATCTTAGATGATTCATGCGGTGTAATTTCTATAGGACCGTTTAATTGTATGCCAAGCCGAATGTCAGAAGCTATTCTGAACAAGGAAATGACATTAGAAGGTAAATACAGAAATGGAAATATTAAAAGAAATCACTATCCTCAGGAATTAAATAGTTTACCTTTCTTATATATTGAAACCGATGGTAATGAGTTTCCCCAGATAACACAATCCAAAATCGAAATTTTTATGCTGCAAGCGGAAAAGGTTTATACCGCATTAAATACGAATGGGGTAAGTAATTAATTATCTAATATCAGAGTTGTATTTCCTGTCATTGAAGTAATTTTTGCAGATTGAAAAATCATCTATCAGTGACATATAATTTGCCATGCATTCCTGAGTGAAATTGAAATATTTGTTTTTAAATGTATGAGCTAATTCTTTATTCGTTTGTCCGATAATCATGGATATTTTGGATGATAAATTCTCCAAGTTACTTTTAAATTCATCGGTCAGTTTAATTCTTGTATTTTCATCATCAATCTTTTTTCCCAATATATTTTTTAAGCCGTTCAAATACTTGCCCTGGAAAATTATTTCCAGAAAATCTTTCTCTTTATTGTAAGAGTATGTCAACTCAATTATTCGACTAAGATCTTCCACGTTTTTAATACTATCGGTGGAATATTCCTTAAGGTCTAAGATCAGTTCATTCGTTTCTTTAGATAAAAGCATATTCAGAAAATTTATTTACCGTGACAGTGCTTATATTTTTTCCCACTACCACAAGGGCACGGCGCATTCCTTCCAACTTTTTCACCAACTTTAACAGGTTGTTTTTTAGAAGTTGGGGAGGCTGCATCACTTTGTTGTGGTTCAAGATTTGGAGCTGTGTAACCCATTCCTTCCGATGAAGCGTGCATAGTTCTCATCCTTGATGTGCTGACCTGCTTAGGTCCTTCTAGGGATTGTGCTTCTTCCGGTGTCTGGGTTGTAAATTTGAAAATGAAATTAATTACGCTGATAGTGATGGAATCGAGCATTTCTTCGAATAATCTGAATCCATCCATTTTGTATTCTACTAAAGGATCTTTCTGAGCATATGCTCTGAAATTTATACCTTCTTTAAGTTCGTCCATTTCTCTTAAATGCTCTTTCCATTTTTCATCAATTATAGTGAGCATGCCAAATCTCTCTATCTGTCCCATCAGTTCAGAGCCGTATCTTTCTTCTTTTCTATCATAAAATCCATGAGCCTCTTTCAGTATTACCTCTTTTAAGCCTGATTCGCCTAAAGATTGGAATTCATCTGGTTTAATATTTAATCTTACTAGAAATGTTCTTTGGACTTCATCAATTAAACCATCAAGATCGGATTCGGGAAAGTACTTATCTATCATGTCATCGATCGATTTATCTACCATTTCGAGCAGTTCATCTTTGAGTCTCTCTCCCATCAGTGCTTGACGCCGTTTTGAATAAATAATTTCTCTTTGCTGATTCATGACGTTATCATATTCCAGCAATCTTTTTCTAATTGCGAAGTTATTTTCTTCAACTTTTTTCTGTGCTCGTCCAACTGAATTGGTAATCATTTTATGTTCGATTGCCTGACCTTCTTCGACTCCAACTCTCTTCATAATACTTGCAATTCTGTCACTTCCAAACAATCTCATCAGATCATCTTCGAGCGATAAATAAAATCGTGATGACCCCGGATCACCCTGTCTTCCAGATCTTCCCCTGAGCTGCCGGTCAATTCTTCTTGATTCATGTCTTTCCGTTCCGATGATATGCAGTCCACCCGCTTCAGCAACGCCCGGTCCTAATTTAATATCCGTCCCCCGTCCAGCCATGTTTGTGGCAATAGTAACTGCTCCTGGTAAACCGGCATTTGCTACAATTTGTGCTTCCCTTTGGTGTTGCTTTGCATTTAATACTTCATGAGGGACCTTTTTTCTTTTGAGTAATCTTGCAATTGTTTCAGATACTTCTACGCTTGTTGTACCGACAAGTATTGGCCTGTTCTCTCTTCTTTTTTCTTCAATATCGTTGATAACAGCATTGTACTTTTCTCTTCTTGTTTTGTATATCTGATCATTTTGATCGTTTCTGATACAAGGCACATTAGTTGGAATAACAACAACATCAAGTTTATAAATTTCATAAAATTCCGTTGCTTCGGTTTCAGCTGTACCGGTCATGCCCGCCAATTTTTTATAAAGTCTAAAATAATTTTGAAGAGTAACTGTAGCTAATGTTTGGTTATCTTTTTCAACCTTAACATTCTCTTTGGCTTCTATTGCTTGATGCAAACCTTCGGAATATCTTCTCCCCGGAAGTATTCTACCGGTAAATTCATCTACAATCATAATCTTTCCATCTTGTACCACATACTCAACATTCAGTTCGTATAATGCATAAGCTTTTAAGAGCTGGTATACGGTGTGCAGTATATCACTGCGTTCAGAGTATAATTTATACAATTCATCTTTCTTTCTTTCTTTTTCTTCAATACTTATTTTTTCATCGTTTTCAAGTATTGCAATTTCTGAACCTAAATCAGGTAGAGTAAAGAAATCTTTTTCAGTTGCTGTTGGAGCAAGAAATTCTCTGCCTTTTTCTGTCAAATCTGTAACGTGTGATTTCTCATCGATAACGAAATATAGTTCGTCATCAACAACATGCATTTCCCTTGCTTTATCTCTATTATAAAATGATTCAGTATCCTGAAGTAGTTTTTTATTACCTCCTTCACTCAGTATTTTCTGAAGCTTTTTTTGTTTCGGCAATCCATGGTAAGCTCTTAAAAGATACAGTCCTGCTTTATCCATATCTTCTTTAGAAATATCACCATTAGATAAAATCCTTTCTGCATCACCTACAAGAGTAGTTACAAGATTCTTTTGAGCGTTAAATATACTCTTTATTCTGGGATTAAGATCATTGAACTTATGTGTTGGTGCATCTACAGGACCAGAGATTATTAAAGGTGTTCTGGCTTCATCGATCAATACAGAATCAACTTCATCGACTATAGTATAGAAATGTTTTCTCTGGACAAGAGAATTTTTATCGACAACCATATTGTCTCTAAGGTAATCAAAACCGAATTCATTATTTGTACCGTATGTAATATCGCAGTTATACATTTCTCTTCTCTTTTCCGAATCCATGTTATTGAGAATGACACCAACTGTCAATCCGTGGAATTTATATATTTCACCCATCCATTCGCTGTCACGTTTCGCTAAATAATCATTTACAGTAACAAGGTGAACTCCTTTACCCGCAAGTGCGTTAAGATAAATTGGTAATGTTGCAACGAGGGTTTTACCTTCACCTGTTGCCATTTCGGTTATTTTACCTTGATGAAGAATGACTCCCCCTATTAGTTGAACATCGAATGGAATCATATTCCATATAACTTTTGTACCGGCAGCTTCCCATTCCTTTCCGCACAATCTTCGGCATGTATCTTTTACAACCGCAAAAGCTTCCGGAAGTATATCATCGAGTATATTGTTCAATACTTCATAATATTCTTTTTCAAGTTCATCCAGTTCATCATAGATTTTGATTCTTTCTTCGTGTTCAATATCTTCTTCTAATTTTTTATGAAATTCATCCGTTTCTTTTTCTATTTCTTCAGTTTCTGTTTTGATTCTGTCTTTAAACTCTTGTGTCTTATTCCTTAATTCATCATCAGAAAGCTTTTTACACTCTTCAGAGTATTTGTTTATTTCTTCAATTATAGGCAGAATTGACTTAATATCTTTTTCGTGTTTTGATGGAAATATTTTGGAAATTACTTTAAGCATTTTTGAAATATTTTTTAATACGAACTGTAAATTTACTATAATTAAAAATGAAAAGAAAAATAAAAAGAATTCATAGTAATTATTTTGAAGTTTATCGATGCAAATTTCAAAAGAATGCTATAAATAATAGAAAAAAGTGAAAATTATTAAAATTGATTTAAGATTATGAATTGTCTAATTTTGAATTATAATTAAATGAAATCAATATTGTTTCATTGATATTTCAGAAAAAATAAATAAGGAGAAAAAAAGAAATGGCAATAATGATAACTGACGAATGTATTAATTGTGGAGCGTGTGAACCTGAGTGTCCAAATACAGCAATCTATGAAGGCGGCGCTGAATGGTCGTTAGCTGGCAATACTTATGGAAGTGGCGCTGCTGCTCCATCGGGAGCTGAAGGTTTTTATTCCGATGAGTTCTTTTATATTGTACCCGACAAGTGTACAGAATGTAAGGGTTTTCATGACGAACCTCAATGTGCGTCTGTTTGTCCTGTTGATTGTTGTGTTCCGGATACTAATCATGTTGAAGATGAGGATGCACTGTTAAAAAAGAAAGATTATTTAGATGGTTTAGGGAGGTAATTTAATTATTGTTTTTAAATCTAATCTATATATCAGAAGTTATCTAAGGATTGTAAATTTTAAGAATCAGTAATATATAATCCGTTATCAGTTTTATTATTAATCTCGGGAATGAGTTCGGATTCGTCAGTACTTTTTTCCGGGATTTGTTTTTTCATGAACATTTTTTTGTATCCCAGCAATATCATTACAAATCCTATAGTAACTGAAATATCAGCAACATTAAAAATAGGCCAGGAATAAAATGCTTTTCCGAATAGTTTAAAATCTGGAATATCTAAATGAAAAAAATCAACAACCCTACCGTAGAAAATTGGTGCATATCCGAATATAACTCCGTAAAAAGTTCTGTCGATGAGATTGCCCAGTGCTCCTCCAAGTATAAAAGCTAAGGCAAGTCTTAAATAAAATCTTTCATTTCTATTCTTATAAATGAAATAAATAATTAAAAAGGTTGCAAAAATTGTAAAAATAGAAAGGAATAATTTCCCACCGATTTGTAAACCAAAAGCCATTCCAGGATTTTCTATGTAAGTTATTTTGAAAAAGCTGCCAATCAGGTTGATGCTTGTACCATAAACCATCCCTTCAAAATTTATTCCTAGTGATGGAAGGTATAATCCTTTTACGAATAACTTCGATGCTTGATCAATAAGTACAATAAAAAACGAATAAAATAAAATTTTCAATGCCCTGGATTATCCTATTAGATTTTTACATTCAATGCAATGCTGAGTAATTGGAACCAACTCTAATCTTTCTTTTGGAATAAGCGGACATGTTTTGCACAAATTTTTTGGTTCCTCAATGCATTCTCTACAAATTCCATAAATTCCATGTTCAACCCGTGTTAGTGCATCTTGAAGATATCCTAAATATTTTTCATCTCTTTGAACGAACATGTAGTTTTTTTCTCTTTCCATTTCATCTGTTCCTTGTTCAGCCATATGGGTTGAGTATGTTAAATTATCACCAACATAATCACCGGATTCGCTGTCAACGAGCGATTTCATATTTGCTTTTGCACTTTCCAGAATTGTTTTCCTTTCGTTAAGCAAAATTACTTTGAAGTGTTCTAATTCTTTCAGGTTGTATCGAGTTTTTCTGTTCTTTTTATATTTTTTCAATTTGGGTACGGCAACCTCAGTCTTTCCTTTTGCAGGTTTCGATTTAGGTTTTGTATTTGTTTTACGGGTTTTCGTTTTTGTTGAAGAAAGTTTTCCTCCAGTTTTTAATTTTTTGGGAGTGACTGTTTTCTTCTTTGTACTAGTCTTTTTTTTATTCACTGTCCGGGCTTTTGGTTTTGCAGTTGTAACTCGTTTTCTAATTTTTTTTGTACCCGCTGCTTTTTTTGTCTTTGAAATAGTTTTCCGGGCTTTTGGTTTTGCAGTTGTAACTCGTTTTCTAATTTTTTTTGTACCCGCTGCTTTTTTTGTCTTTGAAATAGTTTTCCGGGCTTTTGGTTTTGCAGTTGTAACTCGTTTTCTAATTTTTTTTGTACCCGCCGCTTTTTTTGTCTTCGAAGCAGTTTTACGAGCTTTTGGTTTAGCTGCTAAAGTTTTTTTTCTGGTTTTCGATTTAACTGAAGTCGAAGAGGTCTTCCTTTTTAGCATTGTCTTCCTTTTTGGCGTTGTCTTCTTTTTCAAAGTTAACTCCTTTACTTATTTTTAAATTTTTCTATAAAAAATTCACAAGTTTCACCGTTTATATCAGTTTTATGAAACTCTTTAATTTCACCGTTTGCATTTAGTATATCTTCACAGTATACTTCTTTTTTTATATAATTTATATTTTTATTTATTATGCCGTTTATTTTATCGGTTGTTTTTAATGAAATAATAATTTTATCGTTAACTTTAAAATTATTAGTCTTACGGTAATTCTGAATACGATTTATGAATTCCCTCACTATGCCTTCCTCTATTAACTCACTATCTAAGTTAGTATCCAGAGCAATCGTCAGGTTATTGTCAATTTCAACTATCCAGCCCTCTATATTTTCTGTGAACACTTCTATATCCTCATGTGTTATTGTGTAGTCATCTTTCCGGATTTCACCGCTCTTTTCTATTTCATTAATTTCTGTATTCGATAAGCTGTTGATTATTCCGTGTACTTTCTTGACGTCTTTGCCAAATTTTGGACCGATCGATTTAAAATGTGGTTTTGCTTTTTTCTTAATTATTTCAGAACCGCCTTCAATAATTCTTAACTCTTTCACATTTATTTCTTCTAAAATAATATCTTCAATTTTTAATAAATTTTCTTTTTGAGCACTGCTTAATACCGGTACAAGCAATTGTTTCAAAGGCTGTCTTACTTTCAAATTGTTCTTTACACGAATTGCCCTTACAAGATATACAATTCTCTGAGCAAGTTCCATTTGGTCTTCCAATGATGGGTTTATAAGTTCTGCATTGTAATTAGAAAATTCATTTAAGTGTATCGATGTTTCATTATCGGTTAATTCCAAAAACAATTTCTCAGTAATAAAAGGAGAAACCGGGGCTAACATTTTTAATATCTCGATTAGAGATTCATATAAAGTCTGATACGCTGAAAGTTTATCGGTTTCATCTTCCGGTGTTCTGAATCTTTTACGGTTTCTTCGTACATACCAATTAGATAATTCATCGATTGTAAAATCATATATTAATCTTGTAGCCTTTGTTATATCATAATTATTCATCAGTTCAAAGTAATTCTTTTTCAATGTGTTCAACTTCGATATTATCCACTTGTCAATTTCTTGCCTTTCACTTTCAGGGTATTTCTTGCTTGCATCGTAAGTAAAGTTAATCAGGTTTGAGTATATAACAAAGAACTTGTATGTATTTATTAATGTATTAAAGAATTTATTCTTAACTTCGGTAAGGTCATCTTCATTGAACAACTTCGATTTACCAATCGGTGATGAAGCAATCAAATACCACCTGAGTATATCAGCTCCATGTTTATTCATCATATCGAATGGATTAACGGCGTTACCAAGCGACTTGCTCATTTTCTTGCCATCTTTATCGAGGATTAATCCATTAACGATCAAATTATTATACGCGGGCTCACTGAAAAGAAATGTTCCTATAGCATGCAATGAATAAAACCAACCTCTCGTTTGGTCAAGCCCTTCGGCAATGAAATCCGCAGGATAATTTTCATCGAATGTCTTTTTGTTTTCGAACGGATAATGATACTGAGCGAAGGGCATAGAGCCACTGTCAAACCAGCAGTCTATCACTTCACTGACTCTTTGCATTTCTTTTCCTTCTTTCGATTTTATATTTATTTTATCGATATAAGGTTTGTGAAGGTCTAATGATTCATCCTTTTTATAAACTTCATCAAAGTTTAATGCTCTGTCCTTTAGTTCTTCTATGCTTCCGATACATTCGTAATGTTCTTTACCGTTTTCATCCTTATAGAGCCAAATCGGAAGAGGCGTTCCCCAGAACCTGTTTCTTGATATAGCCCAGTCTTTATTTTCTTCAAGCCAGTTTCCGAATCTGCCCGTACCCACTTCGGATGGATTCCAGTTGATCTTTTTATTTATATCGATCATCTTATCCTTAAAACGTGTCGTTTCGATAAACCAGGAGTCCGTTGCATAATACATCAGCGGTACTTTATGACGCCAGCAGTGAGGATAAGAATGAGTGTACATTTCCTTTTTGTACAACCTCCCGTTAGCTTTAAGGTCTTCTAATATTTCAAGGTCGGCTTCTTTGAAGTTCTTGCCGGCATATGGTTTTACACTATCTATAAACAAACCGTTTCTTCCGACTGCTTGAAGGGCAGGGAGCTTATATTTAACTCCAATGTTATAATCGTCTTCCCCGAATGCGGGTGCTATATGAACAATTCCCGTACCTTCTTCCATTGATACGAAATCACCTAAAGTTACGTAGTATGCTTTTTTCTCCAGTTCAAAGAAACTGAACAAGCTTTCATACTCTACGAATTCGAGTTCTTTTCCTTTTATTTCTTCGAGAATTTCATATTCATCTTTTATAACGGATAATCTATCTTTAGCTAAAATAAATTTACTGTCATCGCTTGTTTTAATCTTGACATACACTGATTCAGGGTTAACGCATAATGCAAAGTTCGAAGGAAGTGTCCATGGAGTCGTTGTCCATACCAGGAAGTCTGAATCATTGTATTTATCACTCGTGATTTTGAATTTTATAAATATCGACGGCTCTTTTAAGTCCTGGTAACCCTGGGCAACCTCGTGTGAAGACAGGGGAGACTCACATATCGGACAGAACGGTTGTATTTTGAACCCTTTATATATTAAACCTTCATCGAAGAACCTTTTCAAAGCCCACCAAACAGATTCAATGTATTCGTTATGAAAAGTCACATAAGCATCTTTTAAATCGATCCAGTAAGCCATTCGCTCGGTCAGCTCTTCCCACTGAGTCTTGTATTTGAAAATAGAATCCTTGCAAGCGTTATTGAATTTTATCGCCCCGAATTTTGTAATTTCATCTTTGGATTTGATTCCAAGTTCTTTTTCTACTTCCACTTCAACGGGAAGACCATGCGTATCCCAGCCTGCTTTCCTGTGCACCTCGTACCCGCACATAGTTTTGTACCGGCATACCAGGTCTTTCACTGCTCTTGAGATGACGTGATGAATTCCCGGAAGCCCGTTTGCCGTTGGAGGACCCTCATAAAACGTAAACGTCCTCTCACCCGACTTAGAAGAAATGCTTTTTTCAAAAACGTTATTATCCTTCCAATAAGAAAGGATTTCCTTCTCTAAATCGGGTAATTTTATATTTTCTGGAAACGCTTTATACATATCAGATTGCTCAAATAAAGCACAAAATTTATGCAAATAGGATAATAATAGCAATGTATATTGTGATTCTAATAGCGGATTTAAATGCTGTAATGTAAGACCTTTATCAGAAAAGATTTGTATGTTGGATTAGTATATATAGGTAGCGTTTGAGGTGCTGTCAACTCATGTAAAGATAGCACTACAAATGCCACCAAAAAATCAATTCTAATTTATCATCATTTCTCAAGTCGCTATTGCATTTATAATTGTTGCTTATTATCTTGGAATTATTAAAAGTTTAAATATTTACAAATTCTATGACTGAAAAAAAAACAAAAGGTCTGTCTGTTGACGAGGTTATGGATAAAGCAAAAAGGGCTGCTGATTCATTCCGTCAACTAAATCAAGAACAAACTGATAAAATTGTGAAAGCTGTTTATGAAGCGGGTTTTGATAATCGAATAGTATTAGCAAAACTTGCTTTTGACGAAACAAGACTTGGTGTATTGGAAGACAAAGTGATGAAAAACATAATTGCGACGAGATACGTGTATCATGATATAAAAGCTCTTAAAACTGTTGGTGCAATTTCAGAAGATAAAGAGCATGAAGTTCTTGAAATTGCAGAACCTCTCGGACCGATATTTGCGATAACCCCGATTACAAATCCAACATCGACAGTTCTTTTTAAGATTCTAATCTCGTTAAAAACCAGGAACCCGATTATTATACGCCCGCATGGTGCAGCGAGAAAGTGTTCAATCGAGGCAGCCCGAATATGTTATGAAGCTGCATTGGAAGCAGGAGCGCCCGAGAATTGCGTACAGTGGGTAAAGCGTTCAACAAATGAACAGACAATAGAATTTATGAGTCATAGGAAAACAGCATTAGTTCTTGCAACCGGGTCTGTAGAGCTTGTAAGAGAAGCGTATCGTTCGGGTAATCCTGCAATTGGCATAGGTCCCGGGAACGTTCCTGTTTATATAGGAAAAACTGCAGATATCCCTTTTGCAATAGAGCAGATTTTCATCTCGAAAACATTCGACAACGGTACTGTGTGTGCAAGTGAACAATCTCTGATTGCGAATATGATAAATGCTAATGAGATAATAAGTGAATTAAAAAAAAGAAAAGCGTATTTTTTATCGAAGGATGAAATAAAACTTCTCGAAGCAATTGCTTTTAATAAAGAGCTAAAAGTAATGAGTGCACAGGTCATAGGGCAGCCTGCGCCTGTAATTGCAAAGATGGCTGGAATTGAAGTACCGCCTGATACAACACTTTTAATTGCTGAACTCGATGATGTTGGTTTAAAATCTCCCCTTTCTCTTGAAATTCTTGCACCAATTCTTGCGTTTTATATTGCAGAAGAATTCGAAGAAGCGATTGAAATGTGCAGGAAAATAAATGTGCACGGAGGGATGGGTCATACTGTGAGTATTTTCTCGAATGACGAAGATAAAATTGAATATTTTGCCTCAGTAATGAATGCCGGAAGAATTCTCGTGAACACACCGGCATCTCAGGGTGCTTTGGGAGGAACGTACAATGCATTACAACCATCGCTTATGTTAGCCTGCGGAACAGGTGGGAAAAATATTACAACAGACAATATTTCTGCAAAACATTTACTTAACGTTCACCGAGTCGCAAGAAGAAAAGTGAGTGATTGTTTGGTTTGCGATCATTATAATTTCTTAGATGAAAAATATAATGCAAGAATAGTTGATAAAGAGTGTTCGACGTTCGAAAGTACATTTAAAAGATAGATTTAAATTAATATTCCTGCGAATAATAATTTATAATGAGAGACTTTGAACCTGCTTATATTAATACTTATAATGAAGGTTTATTAAGAGAAAGAGTTGAAGAAGCCAATTCTCAACTGAGTAATTGCACGCTCTGTCCAAGAAATTGTGAAGTGGATAGGATGCTTAGTCAGAAAAAGAGAAAAGTTGGAATCTGTAAGACGGGAAAGCATGCTGTCGTTTGCAGCAGCCAACCCCATTATGGGGAAGAATTGCCGCTTGTTGGGACGAAAGGTTCGGGAACGATATTTTTTACTTATTGCAATCTTTTATGTAACTTTTGTCAAAATTTCGATATTAGTCATGAAGGATATGGGAGGGAGGTCTTAGACGCTGAATTAGCAAACATGATGCTGACTTTACAAGAACAAGGGTGTCATAATATTAATTTTGTTACTCCTTCACATGTTGTTCCGCAAATAATCTCGGCTTTAGAGTTAGCGGTTGAGTACGGATTATCAATTCCATTGGTTTATAACTCAAGCGGGTATGATAAAGTAGAAACCTTGAAACTTCTTGAGGGTATTATTGATATATACATGCCTGATTTTAAGTTTTGGGATTCAGTTGTTGCAGCAAAGACATGCAAAGCACAGGATTACCCGGAGACGGCACGTAAGGCAATTAGAGAAATGCATCGTCAGGTTGGTGATTTCTATATCAGTGAAAATGGTTTAGCGAAACGTGGGTTGTTGATAAGACATCTTATTCTTCCAAAAGGAATGGCAGGTACGAGGGAAATTATGAAATTTATTTACAATGAAGTATCCCCGAATACTTATGTAAATATTATGTTTCAATACAAACCATACGGGGAGTCATCTGAAATAAAAGAGCTGTCACAGGTTCCAACACGGGATGATTTTGAGTTAGCATTGCAAGCTGCATCTGAGGAAGGTATTACAAGACTTGATAAACCTGAATTGTCTTTCTTGAGAAGGTTTTGATTTCTTTAAAAGATATTGATATTTATTTAAACTTTTTTTATTGAATGATAGTTAAAATATTGTAGTAGATATTTTAAAATTTATATTTTAGATGAGTACTGAAAAAGAATTTAATTTTATAGTAAGCAGATTAATTGAAGAACTGGAATTCTTTATGAATAATCACGAAGAAATACCTGATAAAGAGTATCCGATTGCATATATAGTGCATCCTAAGATTTTGAATGCTGTTCAAATATTTTTTACTAATGAAGATACAAAACATTTAAAGAGAAGTATAAAAATAAAAAACATCAATGGTATTGATATTTTCAAAGACAAAAAACTAAAGGATTTAAATGGTAATCCTACTTTTAAAATAATTTATGATCAGGAGGAGCTTGCAGCGTATATGAAGTAGGATTTTTTACAGTCGTTATTTACTGTTTAGTAAAATTGTTTGTTGTTTTGATTATTTTGAATCACTAAATCTAAAGGTATCTGAGGTTTCATGTACCTTTAATTATTTTCGAAAGGATATTGCAATGGGAATGTTTCAATATTTAAACGAGAGAGCAAAAAAGATGAATATAGTAGATATAAAACTGGGTGTTTTTGGCGGAATGTTTTTTGCTTTGGTTATTGCAAAACTAATACCTCAAATAATGAAAATACACATTTGGTGGTTTGTCGTTTTGGGAATATTATTTATTTTGAAACCACTCTATGTGTTTTACTTTAAGAAATGATAGTTATAATTCAGGTTAACTTTTAATAGTAATTTTATTTGGTGAGATATTTTTGATGAACAGATACGGGAAATTAATTACCAAATGTGGCAGTAGTATTTTGTGGATTGTTTTTTAGTATACCATTTATGAAATCATTCGCACTCATTCTTTTTTTACCTTCGAGTTGTAACTCTAAAATTTCAATCATATAATCATTCGTATTTACGAATAATTTTTTGTCTTCGACGTGAATAGTAGCTGGATTACTTGATACCTGCGAGTTAGTTAATCTTGATTTGTAAATTTTTACAATTTTGTTATCAAGATGAGTGTATGATGCAGGATATGGTGAAAGTCCTCGTATGAAGTTGTAAATATTTGCTGAACCTTGATCCCAATTGATTTTACAATCATCTTTGAAAATTTTTGGTGCAGGTGATGCAAGCGAATCATCTTGCAATGTAACTTTTACGTTTCCATTTTCGATAAGCCTGACAGTTTCGAGAACTGTTTCAGCACCTGTATAAGAAAGTTTATCGTGTATAGTTCCAGCGTCATCGTCGTCATTTATAGGAATATTTTTCTGAAGAATTATATTCCCGGTATCGACAGTTTCTTTCAAAAAAAATGTCGTGACCCCGGTTTCTTTTTCACCATTTATTATTGCCCAGTTTATAGGAGCAGCACCGCGATATTTTGGCAGGAGTGATGCATGTAAATTGACAGAACCATATTTAGGAATTGTGAATATCTCCTTGGGTAAAATTCGAAATGCGACAATGACGATCAGATCCGGATTAAGGCTTTCGATTTCTTTGATAAGAGAAGAACCTTTCATTTTTTCAGGTTGAAGAAGAAACAAATTCCTTTCAAGAGCATATTTTTTAATATCAGAAAATTGTAAGGTTCTACCTCTGCCTTTTCTCTTATCAGGTACTGTTACAACACCTACAATGTCGTAATTGTTTTTTAATAATATATCCAGCGAAGGAACAGCAAATTCCGGTGTTCCCATAAATACGATCTTCATGGTTCTAAAATAATTATTTTATATTGAGGAATCAAAGGTCTTTAAAAACCATGAAACTCGCCTGAGTTTATATGCAGTGGATAGTCAGGGGTAACTTTACCTTTCTTTATGTCTGATAGAAGTTGTTTATACTCTTTCTGAACTTCTTTGGAAAAGTAGTCAATGAACAGTTTACCGTTCAAATGATCAATCTCATGTTGTATGACCCTCGATAGAAAACCATCATATTCTTTTTTTACTTCTTTCATATCAAGGTCATGATATTTAACAAATATGTTATCAGGTCTGTGGAGTTCCGCTCTAACTTCTGGAATGCTAAGACATCCTTCTTCAAAGACAGATTCTCCATGCGATTCTTCTACAACAGGATTAAGTAGTATTACGGGTTTTACATTTTTGTATTCTTCTATAGGGGAAATATCAATGATCGTCAGAGATAAATCGATATTTATTTGGGGAGCAGCCAGTCCTATCCCATTAGCATGCCTCATTGTATAATACATGTTCTCTATAAGCTCAATAATACCTGTATCAACATCTTTAATAGATTTTGTTTTCGATCTCAGGATTTTCATGCCATATGTCGTTATAGGTAAAAGTTCAGGCATTTGTTTTTAAATAAAGTCACATTGATATACATCTTTGTGCTAAATATAATAAATTTGAAAATCAATTTGACAATACAGTATTTATATCATCAAATACGGGATTAACAGAAAGACTTGGACAATTATTCATTTCCAACAGCTCTTCAGCACTGAACTTTTGTCCTAAACTCCAGAGGTCGGTTAAAAACTTTCCTGCATTTGGATTAACGAACCAGTCTTCGTTGAATTTATTTCTCATGCATTTATGAATATTCGCCTGGAACATCCAGGCTCTTAAATATCTTGCAACGTAAAAGTAACCATCTACATCTTCCAGATAATTTGTACCTGAGTAGTGAACTTTTGAAGCGTCCGAAAGAATTTCACTGTAAACTTCATCCATACCTTTTAATGAATTAGCTTCAGCAAGCTTAATTTCATAATCGAGTTTCCCAGCATATCGTCTTAACATCATTAATTCGAAAAAATTTCGGTGGATATAATAATCTTTCGACTCTTTATAATTCACTCCAAGAAACTTTTCCATCCAAATAGGATTCATTGTTAAATGATCCAGACTCATCGCATAACCTTCTGTCACAGAATTATCTCCATACCATTTATATTCAAAACCTAAGTCATTATTAATATTTGCAAAGTGTAGTGCATGACCGAGTTCATGAAGGAAAGAAGTATAATCATCTTCACCACCCCTTGGATAAATTACGAGATAAACCTCACTCGGAATTTTAACTGGTGAGCAGAATGCTCTTGATGATTTCTTTTCTCTCATGTCCAGATCAAACTTAATATTATTCCCGGCACTAATGTCAATACCCATTTTAGATACGAACTTACTCATCTTGGGTAAAAGATCCTGTTGAGGAAAGAACTTATCGAACTCTTTACCTCTCAATATATATAAGAGATCATGTTTTTTTAGTTCTGAAATTTTAAGATTTAACTTTTTCTTTGTATAGTATGAAAGAATGTCGATATACATATCCTCACTCAGTTTTAAAAAATTCTGCATAGAGTCATTTAGTGTATGAAGATTTATTCCAGAGAGAGATTGAAACATATCAATCAGATTTCTATATTCGAGTTTTTGAATTAATTCTTTTTCCTGGTTATGTATTTTGACATGAATTGGATTTAAATTATCATTTATAAATTCATTTCTTTTTTTCCTGATCAGTTCCCTTGTGTTTCTGTCTTCCTGGTTTATCATTTCTATCAGCGAACTTCTGAAATATACATCCTTTCCATCCAAATCTATTTTTCCCGATGCTTCTTTTAGTAAAAGCTCCTCTGATAAAGAACTTAATTCAGATGAGATAACTTCATTGTATATATTTTCTAAAAAAAAAGTTAGTTTTCTACTTTCTTCAGGATTATTCTCATTTTCAGTAATAGCTTGTTTTAGAATATTAATATTTTCTTTATCTTTTATTTCAGGATACTTTTTGTAAATTTCATCGAATTTTATGTCATCTTTAAAACCTGCACTCTGTAGATAATATTCTTTAGAGATTTCCTGATTAAATTTTTCAACAGTATTTCTTAATTTTTTTATCATCTATACCTTCAATGTTTCATTCTCAAATTATAATTTAAGCATGCAATATAGAAATATTAAAAATTTTTATAAAGTAACTTTAAAATATTAAAAATGTATATTATCTTGAAGTTTTCTAAAAAATCAATTCTTATTTTTCAATTTCAAATAGTATAATTTAATTTAATCAATAATACTTCATTCAAGGAGAATATAATTTATGCCCGATTATAAATCAGAACAAATAAAAAATGTTTCTATTATTGGCCATGGTGGTACTGGAAAGACAATATTTTCAGAAGGAATATTGTATGCAGCCGGTGTAACGAACAGGTTTGGAAAAATAGAAGAAGGAAATACTGTTAGCGATTACCATAAAGATGAAATAGAAAAACAAATATCAATCAACTCTTCAATAATGAATGCTTTCTGGAAAGATTCTAACAGTGTGCAGAAAAAACTGAACATCATTGATACACCCGGATATATGGATTTTATCGGGGAAGTAAAATCATCATTGAGAGTTATGGATATAGCATTAATTGTAATAGATGCATTTAAAGGAGTTGAGGTTGGTACAGAAACTTGTTTTAAATTTACTAAAGAATATGGGAATCATGTAATTTTTGTGATTAATAAACTTGATTCCGATAACGCTGAGTTTGAAGAAACGGTATCTCATATTAAAGAAAGTTTTGGTTCAGAATCCGTAGTATTGCAATTTCCTGTGAATCCCGGTTCCGGATTTGATACCATAGTTGATATATTAAGAATGAAAGTTTTAAAATTCAATAAAGACGGGAAAGGTGAATATTCAGAAGCAGAGATACCGGAAGATTTAAAAGAAAAGGCAAACGGTTACAGGCAGGGATTATTAGAAGCGATCGCAGAAGAAGATGAAGAACTTTTAGAAAAGTTTTTCGAAGAGGGACAAAATTTTACTGAGGAAGAAATTAAATTCGGCTTAACCAAAGGTATACGTGAAAGAAAATTATTCCCTATTTTCTGTTCAGCTGCGGTCAATAATGTTGGTATCAGACCTATACTTGATTTTATAGCAGATTATACAGAATCACCTCTCGATAAACCAGCTGAGAAAGGACATAAGCCTGATAGTGAAGATGTTATCGAAGTTCCCGCAAAAGCGGATGGTGAACCATCTATGTTTATTTTTAAAACTTTTTCCGAGCAAAACGTTGGTGAATTATCATTCTTTAGAGTGTATTCTGGAAAAATACACCCCGGCATTGATATGGTAAATGAAGCAAACGGTAAATCAGAAAGATTATCTCAAATCTATTCTCTGAACGGAAAAGAAAGAAACGAAATGAATGAAGCTATTTGTGGAGATATTGCCGGTGTAGTTAAATTAAAAGATTCACACACAAACAATACCTTAAGTTCAAAGAACTTTCCAGTAGTTCTGAAGGAGATTGAATTCCCTGAACCCAACATGGCGCTTGCAATAATCGCAAAAAGGAAAGGAGATGAGGATAAGATTGCCACTGCTTTACATTCCCTGCATGAGGAAGATCCAACATTTATTGTTTCTTATAATACTGAAACAAGTCAAACCATTATATCTGGTCAGGGTGAACTTCATTTGAATACTGTGTTAAACCGAATGAAAAATAAATTCAATCTGGATGTAGAGGTTACAGAACCCATGATCCCCTATAAAGAAACTATACATGCCTCAGTAAATGATGTTGTGTATAAACACAAAAAGCAGTCGGGTGGCAGAGGACAATTTGCACATATACACATAAACATCGAACCTCTCGAAAGAGGAAAGGGCTTTGAATTTGTAAACAAGATAGTCGGTGGTGTTATTCCGGGAAGATTTATCCCTGCGGTTGAAAAAGGAATTGTTGAGACTATGAAGAATGGTGTTATGATAGGACGTAAAGTTGTCGACGTTAGAGTTACTTTGTTTGATGGTTCATTTCATACCGTAGATTCGGATGAACTGTCTTTTAAGATTGCGGCTACACAGGCTTTTAAGAAGGGTTTTAAAGATGCTAAGCCTGTTTTACTGGAACCGGTTTATGATGTTAATATATATTTCCCTGAAGAGTTCATGGGTGCTGTATCTGGTGATGTATCTTCCAGGCGAGGAAGGATTCAAGGCATGGAAGCAGAAGGACGTTTACAGGTTATTAAATGCCAGATACCGCTATCCGAAATGAACGGTTATTCATCGAGACTTCGTTCGCTTACTCAAGGTAGGGGAAACTATAATAGGCATTTTTCACATTATGAAGATGTCCCAAAAGAAATAGAAAATAAAATAATTTCTGAATACGAGAAGGAAAATGAAAAAGAGAGCAAGTAAAAGTAACCTTATAAACCAGATATTATAAAAGCCAAGTCTAAGAATTTTCATGGGTTTTTTTGAACTGTTTACTCAAACCGCAACTTATATAAGTCTTGCTACACTCACCTTTATGGAAATTGTGCTCGGTATTGATAATATCATTTTCATATCAATAGTTACGGGCAAGTTACCGGATGAAATTCAAGAAAAAGCAAGAATTGTTGGATTATCATTGGCTGTTCTGTTCAGAATTGCTTTATTGTTATGTATAGTGTGGATAGCAGGAATAGTTGAACCGTTGTTTTCTATTTTCAATTTCGATGTTACTGGAAGAGACATTGTTTTAATAGGAGGTGGTCTTTTCTTAATTACTAAAAGCACATTAGAGATTCATTCTAAGATCGAGGGAGGAGAAGCAGCTAAGGAAAAAAGAAGAGCGACGACAAGATTTGCAACAGTAATAATGCACATCATTATGCTCGACATCGTATTCTCTTTTGATTCGGTTATTACTGCTGTAGGATTAGTTAAACATGTTGCTATAATGATTATTGCGATTCTGTTATCTCTCGTAGTAATGATAGCTTTTGCTAAAAAAGTAAGTAAATTTATTAATAACAATCCAACGATTGCGATGCTTGCACTGGCATTTCTTTTAGTGATAGGTCTGTTACTTTTTGCAGAAGGATTCCATATAGAAGTACCGAGAGGTTATGTTTATTTTGCAATGGCGTTCTCTGTTTTTGTTGAACTGCTTAATATGAAACTCAGGGAAAAAACGGAAGCAAGAGTGCTAAAGGATAAATAATTTGAAAAGTGCATTTCATTATAAAAAAAACCCAAGTAACGGGATTTTTATGTATAATCTGTATCGACGTTATTATTTATAATAAATTTCCCACAATCTGGTAAACACATCATCAAGAGCGGGTCCCAAAGATTCGTCGTCATCAGTTTTAGAGGGCATGTTTTCAAATACAATATACGGAACATCAACACCATTGATATTAATATGTGATGATGAATTTGCAGAAACCTCTTCCCAATCGACTTCTTTGTATAGCTTTTCGAGTTTTTCATCCGGTAAACCGTGTTCTAAGATGCTGTCTGGTTTTTCGGGATTAAATCTCTTTCGATTTTTTCGGAGTGACTCTTCGTAAGGTACATTAACATAAATAAGTGCCGCATTTTCGAGTAGTTCTTTCGAAAGGTGTTTAAAAGCTTCTTTGTATCCTCCGTGTTCGCTTCCGCGTGAAAACTCTATAAACCTTGTGATATCAACGCTTTCATTATCGCGGACACTTTTTTTATAATCGAAACTTATACGTTCGATTAGCAAATGCCACATATATTCATGTAAGAAATAACCGTCCGGTGTAGTGTGAATTCTTGGTTTGTTCATAATCTTTTCCAGGATAGCATCTTCTTCAAACCATGTCCAGAGCATAGGGAAGTCATCGATCTCGACCATCTTACCGATATGAAATCTTTTTTTTCTATCTTCATCGCCTGTACGTTTTAGATAATCAATTATTTCTGACTTACCGGAAGCTGGTCTTCCTAAAAGTATGATTTTCTTAAATATTTCTTTCATGTGATTGTTTTGTTTGTAAGAATAAATTTGTTAATTAAAATACTAATAATAAAACTATAACTCTATGTTCAAAAGGAACGAAATCAATAAATTGAAATTAGCGAAATTATTATACTTAGTTTGGTGAAGTTGAAATTCTTTTTTCTTATTTTCATTTAACAAATCACAAAAATAATCTTATCAAATTATGAAAAATATTATACTGCTTATAGTATTCATTTTATTAACAAATAATATCGATATTACTTTTTGCCAAACAAGGATTAAATATCCTGAGACAAAAAAGGTCTCTCATATTGACAATTATTTTGGAGTTGATGTTCCCGATCCTTACAGGTGGTTAGAAGACATGGAATCACAGGAAGTGAAAGAGTGGGTTGATGTTCAGAATAAAGTAACTTTTAATTATTTAGATGCTATTCCTTACAGACAAAAGATAAAAGAGAGACTGACTGAGTTATGGAATTATCCTCGTTACTCTGCGCCTTTTAAGTCGGGAGAGTATTTCTTCTTTTATAAGAATGATGGATTACAAAA
The DNA here is from genome assembly GCA_964472195.1 of uncultured Ignavibacteriaceae bacterium. Lineage (GTDB taxonomy): Bacteria > Bacteroidota > Ignavibacteria > Tepidaquicellales > Tepidaquicellaceae > BS750m-G4. Next base: position 31,801 of record CAYYJH010000005.1, read on the forward strand.
CCAGAGCGTTGTTTACATTCAAAAGGATCTGAATTCAGAACCTGAAGTATTCATTGATCCGAATAAATTCTCTGAAGACGGAACGGTTGCTCTTTCAACGTTATCTGCTTCGAATGATGGTAAGTATATTGTTTATGGAGTATCGAACTCCGGTTCTGATTGGAGAGAATTTTTTGTTATTGACATTGAAAGCAAGAAGCAGTTGAAGGATCATATCAAATGGGTAAAATTTTCGGGAGCCTCCTGGCATGGTGATGGATTTTATTATAACAGGTACGATCAACCGGAAGAAGGTAAAGAATTAATTTCAAAGAATGAAAATCAAAAGGTATATTTCCATCGCGTAGGAACAGACCAGAGTGAAGATGTTTTGGTTTATGATGATCCGGAGCACCCGAATAGGTTTTTTTATGTTTTCCCATCTGAAGATGAAAGATACTTATATTTAAGCATTTCTGAAAAAGGTTCGAACGGAAATTCTCTTTACTTCCGGGATAACAGGAAAGCAGATCTTGAATGGCATCCGATTGTGGAAGGTTTTGAATATGACTACTGGGTTGTTAACAATATAGATGATGAAATATTTATTATAACGAATAAAAATGCTTCCAAAAGAAAATTAGTAAAGATTAATCCTAATCAAACACAGTTAATTTTCGAGGATGTTATTCCGGAAAAGGTGGATGTACTTTCAGATGTAACTTTAGCGAGGAATAAATTTATTGTAACATATTTAAAAGATGCGAGTGACCATATATTTGTGTATGATTTAAATGGAAGTGTTCTTGAAGAGATCAAACTACCGACACTTGGGTCAGTTTATGGTTTCCGTGGGAAAAAAGAAGACAATGAGTTGTTCTATACTTTTACATCTTATACATACCCATCTACTATTTATAAATATAATGTTGACGAAGGTAAATCGGAACTCTATCGAAAAACTGATGCAAAGTTTAATCCAGATGATTATGAGACCAAACAGATCTTTTTTGAAAGTAAGGACGGAACAATGGTTCCAATGTTCATTGTTAACAAAAAAGGTATAAAGTTAGATGGAAATAATCCCACATTGCTATACGGTTACGGAGGTTTTAATATAAGTTTAACGCCTTATTTTAATTCTTCACTGCTTGTGTTTCTTGAAAACGGTGGTATCTATGTTTTAGCGAATCTTCGCGGGGGTGGTGAGTATGGTGAAGAATGGCATAAAGCAGGGATGCTTCTAAATAAGCAGAATGTATTTGATGATTTTATTTCTGCTGCGGAATATCTTATTGATAACAAATATACTTCTTCTGAAAAACTTGCTATAGAAGGTGGTTCAAACGGTGGACTGCTTGTTGGTGCTGTTATGACTCAAAGACCTGAATTGTTTAAAGTTGCTTTACCGGGAAAAGGTGTACTGGATATGCTAAGATTCCATGAATATACTATTGGCTGGGCTTGGATAACAGAATACGGTACAAGTGAAGATTCTGTTCAATTTAAAAACTTGTTTTCATATTCACCATTGCATAATCTAAAAGAAGGTGTTGAATATCCAGCAACTTTAGTGACAACTTCAGACCATGATGATAGAGTTGTTCCTATGCATTCGTATAAATACATTGCAACTTTGCAGGAAAAACAGGCTGGTTATGCTCCCATACTTTTGAGAGTCGAAACAAATACAGGTCATGGTTTTGGAAAACCATTGAGTAAGAAAATAGATGTAGAAACTGATATGTGGTCATTTATCTTTTATAACCTGGGAGTGAATCCCTCTTATTGATTTTTAAGGAATTCAGTAAGTTCATTTACAGCTCCATCAAACTTATCCGAGTCAACGATTAACAGGGATTTCTTTGGTTTTTCTTTATATCGAATATCATAATATTTATTTATCATAATCCCGGTAAATTCATTTACATTACCAGAATGCAATTTTGTTAGAAGATCATCATAAACAGGATTGCTTAATTGCTGACGAAAAAATCTTTCACTCTTTTTAAATATTTTTTCCATCTCCGGAATTCCCTTGTTGTCATCTCCAAAATAATCTTTCACTATTCTTTTGATTCTATCATCAAAACTACATTCAACTCTGATAGTCGGAGCATGCTGCAATTTCTGGTATAATGGTTTGGGAATTAAAAAATCTCCTACTTTCTTGCTTTCACTTTCAATAAGAAATGTATTATGATTTGGAAAGTATTTATTATTCTTTATGATTTGTGAAAAGATATTATTTTCGAATGCACTTTGATCAGTTACCGGTTTGAAATTTTTAATTTTATAAGGTATGAAACCAAACAATGACGAGAAATGCCTTGCTGCAAGTTCAAGATCTATAACAGGGAAATTATTTGACACAGCCTTTAGTAAGTCTGTTTTCCCGGAGCCTGTTAAACCCGAAAGCTCGACTAAATCATAAGGGAATTTCTGTTGAGAAAAAAATTCGAAAACTTTATTCCTGTAAGATTTAAATCCGCCAAACAGTGTTACAGGTTTATATCCCAGGTCGCATACCATTTTTGCCAGATAACTGCTTCTGCCGCCGCCACGCCAGCAATTGACTATAATATTCTTTTTTATGGCATTATTTTTTTGTAAGAATAGCTTTAGAGATTCAATCTTGGGTTCTGCATATTCTAATGCAAGTTTAAGAGCAGCTTTCTTTGAATAGGTTTTATAGATCAAACCTACAAAATGCCTCTCGCCTGTGCTGAGCACTGGAAAGTTAATAGAAAAGGGTATAGATGAGATTTCAAACTCTTTTTCCGATCGTGTATCGATTAATAAAAAATTATTTTCATTTTTAAGAATATCCAGTAATCTGTTTATGTTGATGATTTCCCATTTGTACTTTGCAATAATTGACTGCAATGTAGGAATTACATCTAAATTAAAAGTTCTGACATATTTGAACAGGTCTTCCTTATTTTTGAGACGTGGTACCATTATTGGAAATCAAAAATAATTGTTCCTGATTTCGTATTATTTGTTGGTGAAAAAACCTGCCCTATTATTCGGGAATTTTCATCGCCACAATTATGCAGGTCTTTCAGAAGTGATTGTGATTTATTTTCTGGAACTGATATTAATAAACCTCCTGAGGTTTGTGGATCGTAAACTAAGTGTTCTTTTGTTTTATCAATTTGCCCTTCGTTTATAACAAAGTCTTTAGTATACTCTCTATTTGACTTATCTCCACGCGTCAGAAGGTTCTCTTTAACTGCCCGATTGACACCGTTTAATATCGGGAGTTCGTTTATTTTAATTTTTATTACTGCATTACTTGCCTGAGCTATTTGCATTGCATGTCCGGCTAAACCGAATCCTGTTACATCGGTGCAAGCTGTTGCTTCGGCTCTAATCATTGCTTCCGATGCACACTTGTTAAGTCTTGTCATTGATTCAATAAGCTCTTTATAAATATCATCGTTAAGTTTGCTGTATTTTATAGAATTATTCAGTAGTCCTGTACCAAGTGCTTTTGTCAGAATCAATACATCCCCTTCTTTTGCTTTATCGTTGCTTTTGATGTGAGCGGGATTTACTGTACCGGTTACAGATAAACCATACACAATCGTAGGAATATCAATAGAATGTCCTCCGATAATAACACATTCATCTTCGCTTGCTTTCTCCATACCTCCGCGGAGGATTTCTTTTAAAATGTATATATCTTCTTTTTGAGGAAATGCTACTACATTTAATGCACACAGTGGAATACCTCCCATAGCATAAACATCACTCATTGCGTTTGCAGCCGCAATTTGTCCAAACGTGAAAGGGTCATCGACTACGGGAGTAAAAAAATCTGTTGTATGAATTAATGCCAGATTGTGACCAAGTTTATATACTCCGGCGTCATCTTTTCCCGAAAAGCCAACCAAAACATTTTCATTCGTGACCCATTTAACACCATTCAGAGCATCGGATAAAATATGCGGGAAGATTTTAGCAGCACAACCTGCTGATGAAACCATCTGTGTTAAACGAATTTCTTTTTTGTCCATAATACTCAACCTAATTAATATAAAAATTAATAAAAAAGTAAATTTTGTTCACTTTATGATATATTTTTATTATAAATAATTTTATCTTGTATTATGTGATATGAGGTTATCAAACACTTTTTCTCCTTTATTAATTTATTATTTACAATTTGATTTAAATAGCGAGTACATATTTTTCTATGACCATAATTAATTTTTTGAATTGAAAGAAATACCTTTTAAGAATTTATATACACGCCTCACGCGAAAAACGTTAACTCTTTTTGAACGTGCAAAGCTGACAGAGTACACTTTTATGATAGTCTTAGCGGTTATCATCGGACTGCTCGGTGGATTTGCTGCGGTTGGTATTACTTCCCTTATAAATTTTCTTTCAGATCTTTCATTTCCCGGTGCGGGAAATCTTCTTGAAAATATAAAAAATGCTCCCTGGTATTTAAAAATTCTTATACCTGTAATCGGGGGATTAATAGTAGGACCAATAATTTATTTTCTTGCTCCTGAAGCAAAAGGTCATGGTGTTCCCGAAGTCATGCAGGCGATTTTATTGAAAGGCGGTAAAATAAGACCGAGGGTTGCTATTGTAAAAGCTATAGCTTCTTCTATAACGATCGGGACGGGTGGTTCGGTAGGAAGGGAAGGTCCTATCATTCAAATTGGTTCGAGTATAGGTTCTACAATCGGGCAGTTCTTCAAGCTGCCAAGTAACAGGCTTAAAACACTTGTTGGATGTGGTGCTGCTGCAGGAATAGCTGCCGCATTCAATGCACCGGTTGCAGGTGCCCTGTTTGCTATGGAAATTATTCTTATGGAATTCACCGCTGCACAATTTTCACCAATCGTAATATCTTCTGTTATGGCGACAGTGGTTTCACATTCGCTGGAAGGGGATTTCGCTGCATTCCAGGTTCCTGCTTATTCTCTTGTATCTCCTTATGAATTGATTTTTTATTTTATTCTTGGTCTGATTGCCGGATTAGTTTCATTCCTGTTTATTAAAACTCTTTATTACTCTGAAGACTTCTTCGATAATAGATTTCATATCCCTGAATATTTTAAACCAGCTATTGGAGGATTTGGTTTAGGACTGTTGGCATTATATTTCCCTGACATACTGGGCATTGGTTATAATTCAATTGAAAATGCTCTGCATGGCAACATGCTCTGGTATTTAGCTTTTGCTTTGATCTTTATGAAAATCCTTGCATCTTCTGTAACGCTTGGTTCGGGTGGTTCGGGAGGTATTTTTGCTCCTTCGTTGTTTATGGGTGCAACGCTGGGATGTTTCTTTGGCGGATTTGTTCATTCTTATTTTCCTGAAATATCCGCAGACGCCGGGGCTTATGCTCTCGTCGCAATGGGAGGTTTGGTAGCGGGAACTACACGTGCTCCCATAACAGCCATCATTATTGTTTTCGAGTTGACAGGTAATTACCATATAATTCTTCCTTTGATGATTACCTGCATAACAAGTATGATTCTATCGTCTAAGCTTTCCCGTGAATCGATTTACACACTCAAGCTTTTGCTCAGAAACATCGGCATCAAAGAAGGTGCGGAAATAAATATCATGAAATCGATCTTCGTTAAAGAAGTTTACACTAATAAATATGATTCTGTTTTTATTACGGATAATTTCCAGAAGGTTGTAAATCGTTTTATTACGGGAAGGGGAGTTGAGTTTCCCGTTGTGGATTCTCAAGGGCGTTTGCATTCTGTTATATCAATCGATGACATCAAGGAACTTATGTTTGATAAAGACGCGTTAATGACTATTTTAATCGCGGGTGATTTTTCGACAAAAGATATAGAAGCATTAACACCCGATGATAATTGCGAGACAGCATTAGACAGGATGAGATATTACAACATGGCTGGTTTGCCGGTTGTCGATAGTCTTAAGTCAAAAAAGCTTCTTGGAATGATATGGAGGAAAGATATCAGCGATGCCTACCAGGAGGAAATAGAACGAAGAGAAATAACATCGAGCCTTGCAAGTAAGATTACGATGAGGCAGGAAGAGACGCAGGTGCAATTCCATGAGGGTTATTCTATTGCCGAGATAAAGCCGCCAAAATCTTTCATTGGCAGGTCTATAAGCTCATTGAATATAAGAACTAAATACGGTGTGGATGTCCTTTCTATAAAGACAAAAGAAAAACGCGGTGATAAAATAACAGCAATCCCCAGCCCGAAGTATACTATCAATGAAGATGATACGCTTATAGTAGCAGGGGAGATAAAGAATATAAATCATATTAAGACGCTGGATTGATTTTTAGATAAATTCTGTCAGGATGTTCTTTTTGTATGTATTCTGATTTAGGGTTCAATACCTAATATTAACAAAGGAATAGGAGGGTTGTTTCTTCCATGACGCATAACATTATAAACTTCACCTTCAAAGTAAGCAATACCTGAAGACATTTGAGATTGCATTTTTTTAGTAGGCAATATTTCAATTCCTAAATTAATAATACCACCACTGTAAAAAAGCATATGTTTAACAAATAAATCATATGCTATAAAAGCATACTTACCAAATTGAACTTCAACGGCTATCTTTTCTTTCACGAAATCAGTTTGATTATAAGAAAATATAGGATTCTTTTCACCATGAGAAATCAGAAACTCTTTTTGTTCTTTAGTTGAAAGTGTAATACTTTTTTCCATCAACTCTCTGTTCAAAGTAATATAATATTGATAGCGACTTTCATTCCAATCTTTCGCTGAAAACTCCCTATCAAAAATCTTATTTAATTCGATTGGACTATATAGAGTCACGCCTTTTTTGGTTTTTTCTTTACTTATCTTCGTTTTATAATTATTTGCATTTATATTTTTTATTACTCCTTTAATTTCAGAATATAATTTTTTATGATGAACAATTAAATATTCTTCTCCATTAAGGTGTGAGTAGTTCTGAGATATTTTCATTTATTATTTTTTTTATCAGTTTCAAGAATCCATTCTTGCGGAACTTTTGCTACTTTATCTTTTGGAGATGGTTTATGTATTGGTTTTGTTATAGGTCTTATTTTCAAATTACCCTCGAATAATTTTTCAACTCTTTCTTTTGTAATACCTACATACTCATTCTCTTTTTCTATACCAATTACGTTTCTGTTATTCTTTATAGCTGCAATTATAGTTGAACCAACACCTGCATAAGGATCAAGAACCCAACTACCTTTATCAGTAAGTGCTAATATACATCGTTCAACCAATTCAATAGGATATTGACAAGGGTGTTTAGTCTTTTCCGGATGGTTTGATTTAACATTTGGAATATTCCATAATTCGTTTTCCCAATCTCTGTTTACTATTTCCCATATATCCGATGGATTCTTACCTTTCGGATTCCCTGAAGGTTTCCCTTTGTTAGGTCCTTTAAAATGCCTTTTACCAGGGTACTTGGATGGTACTCTTACATCATCTAAATTAAAAATATATTTATCAGATTTTGTAAACCATAAAATAGTTTCATATCTTCCGGAAAACCTATTTGATGCATGTAATCCGTGACCGAAATACCAGATTATTCGGTTACGTAATTTTAGTTTATACTTTTTGAAGATTTGGTAATAATATATGTCGAGAGGATAGATTTCACCTTTCTTAACATAATTTCCTATCTGCCAGCAGATGCTTCCTTTATCCGATGTAACTCTAACTAATTCTGATATTACCTTTTCTTGTTGTTCTAAATATTTTTCAATGGATTGTTTTGTTTCGTATTTCTTACCTACATTATATGGAGGTGATGTAATTATTAAATCAAATTTATTGGACGTAAATTTATTTAAGTTCTCAAAAGTATCACCATGTATAACTTCATAATCAGATTGAAATATATTTTCGGTAAAATCGAACGTATTCTTTTTCATTTAAAACTTCTTTAATATTTATTCTCCAAGTAATGTTAACGCTTATACAATGTATTATCTTTCCCTTAAAAATAAAATATAAAATAATATATTTTATTTTATGCTATCACCTGATTTGTGTTGTGTCAGGTCTTCCTGAGCTGACACGTATCAGATAAAAAACATCTAATACAACGATCGTACTATAAATATTTCTCCCCTTCATCAAAAGTAATATCTATATATGTCTGTATATATAAAGATAATTCATCAAGATTATCAATATTGAAATATTTTATAATGTCCAAAATAATCTTTCCACAATAAGACATACTAAGTACACTTGTATTTACTATATCATCCTTATACATTGGAGAGTTGATACTTACATTCCTATTCCGTTCTGAAATTGTATAGTAATCACCCATTATAGAACTAGGATGTGTTTGTTTAGAGGAAGTACCATAAACACTTTTGTATTCCTTAACATACACTTCCCCTAAATGTTTACATATATGAAATAAACTTGGATTTCTATCTTTTAATTCATCTTTAAATATTTTGTAAGCCCAATGATGTGGTCTTTTCTGATTATAATCATCTATACATCGATGATAATCTTTTTTATAATGTTCTAAGCTTGTTTGGTCTAATCCCACATCTTCAATATAATTTGGATTGTTTTTTAGACTATCTTGTATATGATTCCATCTCTCAACAAATTGAAAATTATAAAACAATTTTATTCTCTCTTTTGTATCATATTTGAAAATGAAATCATTGTAGACATGTGTTTCATACAAACTCCTATATATTATTCCAGCTTGGATCGATAATCCATTATACAAACAATGAAATATACCAAATAAATCCAAGGCGGCTTTATTGTAGATTGTAAATAAGGCGTTTTCATATTCTTCTTTAGTGACCATATTACCATGCGAAGATATATAATTAGTAATAAAGTAAAAACTTTTTAGTTTATGTAATATTGAATCATATTTTTTTCTATCATTTTCTAATTTTGGAAATACATCTCTCTCAACCCTATCATGATATTCTTTAATTATCTTATTATACTTTTCAACAATTTTTTTAAGTTCATTTTTATTTTTCATAGTATTTTATGTTTTAATTAAAAATTAATCTGTCTTATTTAAAAAATAAATTCACAATATGATTTATATTTTCAAAAGGCAACCCCACTCTAAAATGCATTTCAGAAAGGAGACACCGTGCAGGGCTGCCTTTGGAACCCCCCTTTAATTTCCCCTTTGACAAAGGGGGGACTAAGTAGGATTTAGATCTTCGTTTCGACATAAAAATTTATTTATTTAAACTTTAATTTATATTTTCTTTCAATTGAAAGTTTTTTTAGCTTTACAAAACATTTTATTTTATTTATCGTTGCAATAACTAAAAGCGATATTTATAAAATATGATTTTAACATATAAACTAAAATTAAGCATGACGAAATATAAAATAATTATCCCGATAGCTTTTGTTTTAACTTTAGTAGCAGGGTTCGTGCTCGGTAGAATGTTATTCCCGGACTACTTTAATCCCCATAAAGATTCGAATCTTAAAATTGCTTCGTTCGATAAGAGCCAAACGACGGAGAATATAAATGACGACAGGCACAATGCTATAACGAAAGCGATAGAGATGGTTTCACCTTCGATCGTAGGAATAAACGTAGAAGAAGAACGCGAGGTAAGAAATCCATTTTTCAATGACCCGTTCTTTAGACAATTTTTTGGAGAACAGGGACCGCAAAAGCAAATCGTTAGGGGACTCGGTTCAGGATTTATAATTTCCGAGGATGGTTATATTTTAACTAATGACCACGTTGCAGGGAATGCAACAAAGATATCGGTTACACTTACATCCGGTGAGACAGTAAATGCTGAACTTATCGGCTCAGACCCTACTTCTGATGTCGCTCTGTTGAAAATAGACAAAGACGGATTACCATTCGTTAAATTTGGAAATTCGGATAATGTAATTATAGGTGAGTGGGTAATTGCATTAGGAAATCCTTTTGGTTTGTTTGAGATAAACGACAAGCCAACCGTAACAGTCGGAGTAATTAGTGCAGCAAATATGAAGGTTAATGCAGACGGCAGAAGAGTTTATAAGAATATGATTCAGACTGATGCATCGATTAACGCCGGGAACTCTGGAGGACCACTTATCGATGCAAACGGTAACGTAATTGGAATGAACACGATTATCTTTACGGGGAATCAATTTAGTTCCGGGAGTATTGGTGTTGGATTCGCGATATCAATCAATCGTGTCACGAAGATTGTCGAAGAACTTAAAGAAAATGGTTCAATCAACAGGAATTTCAACGTTGGATTCAGAATACAGGGTATCGATGACAAATTAGCTAAATATTACAACCTTGAAAATAAAGACGGAGTAATTGTTACACAGGTTTTGAAAGGCGGTATCGCCGATAATGCAGGGTTGAAAACTGAAGATATAATAATTTTTGCAAACGATGAAAAGATAACGAACGAACAAGATTTAATTTTTGCGATTAATGATATGAGGGTAGGAGATATTTTGAAACTAAAGGTTCTCAGAAATGGCAGTGAAGAGATAATCGAAATGAAATTAGTGTCCGGTTAGTAGAAAAGATTCACGTTCATGATTTATGAAGTGTATAAACCCCTTGATATTATTTTTAAAGTATCAAGGGGTTTAAAATTTAATGATTGTAAAATTAGTTACTCTACAATTTCCTCTTCGACTTCCGGAGTTGCTTCTTTTTCTATATTAAATTCCTGTCCTGTTGTTTCAGTCATTTTACTCTGCCCGTTAAACTTGGAGCCTTGTTCCATAATTAAATCATCGACTGAAACGTCACCCATAACAGAACCACCTTTTTTTATTTCAAGTTTGTGGGCTTTTACATTTCCATTTACTATACCGTAAACGGCAACCTCCACCGAGCTAACATCTCCATCGATTACCCCCTTTTCTCCTATAACCAATCCACCCTCACCTCTGAGGTGACCTATTACATTACCATCGATTCTTGTATAGTCAGGAGAAAATAAATCTCCTTCAAATTTACAACCTTCACTGATGAGTGTTTTAATCTGTGCATTGTCAGATTTTGATGAAGTAGAAATAGGAAATGTTTGTTTGTCTTTTTGTCCGAACATTTTTTTGTTATTTAATTTAGATTTAAGAAATCGTATGGTTTAATGTCTTTTCCATCCTTTCTGATTTCGTAATGAAGATGGGGACCCGTCGATCTGCCAGTACTTCCAACGAAGCCTATTATATCACCCGCTTTTACGGATTGACCTATTGTAACATTTATTTTCGACAGGTGTCCGTAAAGACTGGAATAACCATAATCGTGCCTGATTATAACACATTTCCCATAACCATTATGATAATCTGCCAGCTCAACCACGCCGTCTGCTGTACAACTAACTTTATCACCGATATTTCCTTTGAAATCGATACCAGAATGAAATTCAAAACTTCTTCCTCCGAATGGATTGGTTCGGTTACCATATTCGGAAGTTACTTTCCCGATGTAAGGATATCCCAGAGGAATCTTCTGAATGTTACTGAAAATAAAACCTGTATGCTTATTGTAAAAATCGTATACAGTATAGTCAACTCTTTCTGAATTAATTTCCCCGCCAATTCCTGTTGTATCAGTATTGATACCTTTTTCTCTTAAGAAGTTATTAATATTGAAAATATTTTGTTCAATATTATTAATCTTACTCTTAATATGCATACTATCCATAACCTCAACATCTTTTTCTAAAGAAATAATTCTGCTGTGAAGTTTGGAATTATTACTCTGGGAGATTATTAATCCTAAAAAAAGTGATAATGTAATTAATGCAAAAACGATAATCGTTACAGAAGCAATCTTTGCATAAAGTCTAAATTTCTGAACATGTTTTGTAGGTATGTTGAAGGATTTTGTTTCGTTCTTGTCATTGCTGACAAATAAAATGGTAGTAAACTTTTTTCCCATACACTGTTTTGATTAGAAAGAAAATCAATTTAATAATTATATTTAATAATCTCTATTGAAATCATTGTAACTATCTCATACAATTTTTAAACCAATGAGAATATCAAATACATACATGTTTGTCTAAATAATATATCAATTCCCTGTTGTGAAACTCCAAACCGGACCTTCCGTAAAAGCATTATTATTATCTTTCGCAGTCACTTTCCAATATATTGTGATATTAGCAGCCATTAGTCCTATGTCAACACTGTTTGATAAAGTATTCGTTGCGACAACATTAACAGGTGGATTGGCTGTACCGGCTACTACATCATATCTCAGTGTGTCTCCCGGATTAGGGTCAGTACAGGTCCAGCTTAATACTACAAACCTTGAAACATTTACTGCACCATCAGCAGGTGAAGGATTGCTCGGGATGTTTGGAGCTTGATTTGTAGGTGTCGTCGTTGTAGTAGGGGTTTCATCTTTAGAGCAGCTATATAGAATAGCTAATGTCATTATTATTAAAATGACTGATATAAAAGTCTTACTAATCATACTATTAATTTTAGTTATTAATAAATGATGTTATTACTTCATCAATATATGTGTAAGACATTTTATAATCAACGTTAATTTTTACAATGATTGACAAAGCCTTTTTTATTGTATTTAAATACACTTAAATTTATATTTGTAAATTATTAAATAAACTGAATAACAATTTATGTCCGAGATACTTCTTGATGTAAGAAATCTTAAAAAGTACTTTCCTATAAAGAAAGGCATATTCTCTAAAACCACTGGTAATGTTAAGGCTGTTGACGATGTTACATTTACTATCAAGAAAGGTGAAACCTTAGGTCTGGTAGGGGAGTCAGGTTGTGGCAAGACAACTGTTGGTAGAAGTATCTTGAGATTGATAGAACCAACCGCCGGGAATATTTTTTTTGAAGGTAAGGATATTATGACTTTAGATACTAAAGAGTTAAAAACAATTCGCAAGGAAATGCAGATTATTTTTCAGGATCCCTATTCTTCTCTAAATCCTCGTATTACTGTTGGAGGCATGTTAATGGAGATTTTGAAGTTTCACGATATAGCAGAAGGAGAAGCAGCAGAAAAAAGGGTGGAAGAAATTCTCGATACGGTTGGATTAAGAAAAATACATGCTCGAAGATACCCGCATGAGTTTTCCGGCGGTCAAAGACAACGTATTGGTGTTGCAAGAGCATTAGCCGTCCAACCAAAGTTTATTGTTTGTGATGAACCGGTTTCAGCACTTGATGTATCGATACAATCACAAATAATAAATTTGCTTATGGATCTTCAAAAAGAGATGCACCTTACTTACTTATTTATATCTCATGACCTCTCTGTAGTAGAACATATCTCCGATACGGTTAGCATTATGTATCTTGGAAAACTGGTTGAAGTTGCAGAATGTGAAGAAGTATATGAATCACCCAAGCACCCTTATACTGAAGCGTTACTATCAGCAGTACCAGTACCCGATCCGAAAAATAAATCTAAACGAATCCTTCTATCCGGTGATGTTCCATCTCCTGCAAATGCTCCGTCCGGATGTCACTTCCATCCAAGGTGTCCTAAAGTATTTGAGGATTGCAGTTCGATTTGTCCCGAGCTTGCCGGTGGAGGGCATAAAGTTAGATGTCTTCTATATTCCGAATCCTATCCACCCAAGATAAAGGCAGCATAATTTATTTTTTTAATTTACTATAGTTTTCAAAATAGTGAAATGTTATGATAAAATTTTAGGTTTATGTCGTTTGTTTGATGTGTAGAAAATTATTTTTATTATGATTACATTTTAATAAATAATCCTGGTATTATGAAAAAGTTAATACTATATATCCTTTCTTCTCTATTTATTGCAATTATATTCTCTTTTATTTTTAGACCATCAAGATTAATTACTTATACAGAATCGTCAAACGGATTGCAAACAATAAATCTTGAATCAGGAAGAACCGAAATTGAAATGGAGGATATAAATGACGATGGATTTAAAGATATACTTTCTGTAGGAGATCACGGTAATCCATACGTTAATTCACAGGAACATGGAATTATGGTTTGGTTTGGGAATGGAACAGGAAGTAACTGGTCGATTTACCAGATGGGTAATTTTGGGTATGGGGGAATTGCAGTAGGAGATGCTAATAACGATGGATTTAAAGATGTAGGTTATGGGATGCACCATGATTATTCGAGCAATGACCTTGGTAATCAAATACTTGAAGTCGCTTTAGGTGACGGTTCAGGTATGAATTGGACTGCGTGGGATGACAGCCTTGCATCACAGGGAGAAACATGGGGAATGTTCGGAACGGATTTCGGTGATGTCAACAATGATGGTCTTCTCGATGTTGGTTCTATTTCGTTTGGATGTTGCGCAGGAGTTCACGTTTACAAAAATCTTGGAACGGGAATTTGGAGACAAACTTTTGGTTTTATTGGCGGTAACTCTGCTATGGAATTTTATTATGGAGATTTTAACAAAGACGGAAATTTAGATTTTGCAGTTACACACCAATACGGAACACCTTATTTTGGAGACGGAACAGGTTATTTTACTTTGAAACATAATAATCTACCGGCGCCGGGTAATACAGGTTTAAAAGGAGTATCGGTTGGAGATGTTAACAAAGATGGGGCGGATGATCTGTCCTTTATTGGAACAAGCGGAAGTGTACAGGTCTGGACATGGAATGATTCAGCACACCAGTGGAGCAACTTATCTGGAAATCTTCCTTCATCAAGCAGTTATTCGGCAACTGTTTTATACGACATGGATATGGATGGTTTTAAAGATATTGTTTTATTTGGTTCGGGTAGCTGTACTGTTTATGGTGGTAATGGAGGTTCAACCTGGACACAAATTGCATCGTTCACGACTCCACCTTCGGGAGCGTATTCGGATATAACTGTTGGAGATGCTGATAATAACGGTTATCCGGATATAACAATTTTAGCAAAAGAAGGTTCATGGCCTAATTATATTAACAGGCTTAGATTTTTTAAAGAATCATCTACTGCTGCATCTTTAATTATTACACCTAATTACCCGATAGGTGCTGAGAAGTTTAAAGAAAATTCTATAAGGTTTATAAAATGGATAAGCGCGGTTCCACCGGGATCAAATCCAAAGGTGACACTTGAGCTTTCATCAACCGGAAGCACAGGTCCCTGGAATTTAATAGTTGATAGTTTACCTAATAACGGCAGATATCAATGGCATGTACCCGGTGCAATAAATTCTACTAACTGTTTCATAAGGTATACATTATTTATACCGGATAGTGCCAGCTCGGTTACTTCGATCACACCAAATGCATTTACAATTAGCGGTTTGGTTGGTGCATCCAATCAGACTCAAACAGTAAAGAAATATAAACTCTTTCAGAACTACCCGAATCCATTCAATCCATATACTACAATTAAATACTTAGTACCGCAATCTTCATTCATAAATTTAAAAGTGTTTGACATTAATGGTAGAGAAATAAAAAATTTATTTACTGGTGAACAGTCCGCAGGGGAGTATGAGTTGCGTTGGAATGGGAAGGATTTAAATGAAAATGATGTTGCTACCGGGATTTATTTTGTCAGGTTAAAAACAGTATCGAGTAACAATGACGAATTCATTCAGGTTCGGAAAATGATGCTGTTAAAATAAATCTGATTAAATGCGTATAATTTTCTTTTTAAAAATGATATTTTATAAGGACTATTACGAAAACACTTAACACACTTTAAACCTTCCTATAAGAAAAGAGACGTGAAAAATATTTATTTATTATTGTTTGGATTATTGGTTGGATTCTCCAGTGCCGCTTTAGGAATTGGCGGGGGTATAACCATGGTACCTGTATTAACTTTGTTATTTAAATTGGATATAAAAAAAGCCGTTGGAATATCATTAGTAACAATTATTCCTGTTGCATTAGTCGGTGCAGTAACTTATTTTATTTTAGAGAGCAGTTACATAAGAGTATTTGTAGCACTTTTCATAGTTGTTGGCTCTGTTGTCGGAGCTAAATACGGAGCTACAGTTGCCAGTAAATTAAGTAGTAACATTTTATCTAAAGTATTTTCTGTGTTGGTTTTATTTATTGGATTGAAGCTCACTGGTTTGATAAATATACCGTTTAGTTCAGGAACTGATTCTGTTTTATACCCGTTGCTTGTAGTTCTCGGACTTTTTGCTGGATTTAGTTCGGCTATGTTCGGGATCGGTGGTGGTGTAATATTTGTCCCTTTTTTAAATCTCTTCTTCGGCTTGACGATCCACGAATCGATTGCTACATCTTTAACAGTAATTATTCCAACAACTATTGCCGGAGCTTTTTTTCATAATAAAATAAATGGAATAAATAAATCGGTGATTAAATATCTTATTCCAACTGCTTTAATAGGAGCTGTTGTTGGAGCTTTGACTACCAGCAATTTACCTGCAGTTACGTTGAAATTTATTTTTGGATTAGTTTTAGTATTAAGTTCGTTTATAATTTTCTTTCATAAGAGAAAGCCTATTAAGAATAATTAATAAATCACCCTTCACTGTAATTACTGAAGTATTAAAAAACTAGATGGATATACAAATAAGAGAATTTCGAATTGAAGATTATGATAACCTGATAACCTTATGGGAGAGAGCGAATTTGGAGCATAAGCCGAAAGGCAGAGACAGACAAGATAAAATTGAAAAAGAGTACA